>JBJEDU010000001.1:0-58331 GCA_051872395.1 Bacilli bacterium
TGTATGCACGCACGAGAGTTGTTAGATAAAATTTTAACATCTTATTCAGTAGGTCGTTATTGCAAAAAACACAATATTGATAAGAAGACAAAAACATCCTTATTAAACGAAGGAACCAATTACTTTTATTTCGTCATTAGATTTATTGCTGTATGTTCTATTTTTGTCTTTTTAGCGGATATATTAAATTTATTATTTACTCATCCTTTTTATGATGCCCTTGATAAGGTTGATTTAATTGGACACATTTTTATATTTTCTTCTCATTGTTTATTTTTCCTTTGTTCTATATTGTTTTTTGTTTTATCGATGTTTAAACATGGCGATAAATACAAACATAACACGGTAGTGTGTTATTATTTCACTTTGCTTTTAAGCATTATTATTTTCAAAGTTGGTCTTGCAATAGATTCTGATAGTGCAAATTCAGTCTTTTATAGTGGCTATATCATCTTAGCGATTTTAGCGGCTTTCCCTTTATTATCTACTTGGCCATTTGCCATTTATAGCTATGTATTTTTTATTACCTTCTTGGTATTTTCTTTACCAATCTTTCAAAGTACTTTTGAATATCAAGAAGTTATTATCTCTTTAGCGCTTATTATTACTTCATCCTTCTTTAGAACTCATTATTTTGTTAATTTTTATAAGAAGTTTGAACTCGAACAAAAGAATTGCGCGTTATCGCTGGAAGCAAAGACTGATATTTTAACTAACGCTTTTAACCGACGCGCGTTAAATTCTTTCGCTGAAACAGAAGTTGCACCTTTAAAAGGAAGCGATGACTTAATTTCTATTTTATTTTTTGACATCGACGATTTTAAAATTTATAACGATAAATATTCATATGAAATTGGTGATGAAGTACTTAAAAAAGTATCAAACACAATTAAAGACTTAATTACCGACAATGAAAATATTCATTTCTTCCGTTTTGGTGGTGATGAATTCGTTTTAGTTTTTGTTAATCTTGATGAATCGTTCATTCGTTTCTTTATTTCTCATTTCTTAAAAACCATTAGAAAAATTAAACTCAATGAAGCAGGTATTACCATTTCTGTTGGATGCACTACATCAACTTTAAATGACGATTATAATTTCTTTAATCATCTAGCGTTAAGTAGCGAAAAGATGCATGTTATAAAACAAAGTGGAAAAGACCACGCATTATTTAATGATGAAATCATTGAATAATTTTATCTATTAACTTCTTCTTTAATTAACTTTATAAGAGCGTTGATATCACAAGGCTCTTTGAAATAATAACCTTGCATTGAAAATCTATTATTTTTGTTTTCTTCAAGAAGCATATCAACTTCAATTCTTTGTTCAACACCAACGATACAAAGACTAATATTATTTTCTTTTGCGGTTTTAATTAAATTATTGATTGTTAATAAACTATCTTTGTTATTGATGATTTCATTCATCATTGAACGTTGTAATTTGACTTCAGAGAAGCCTAAATCTTTCAACTGTTCGATAGTGAAATATTTACCACTATATTGGTCGCAACTCATCAATATACCAATCGAAGTAAATTTCTTGGAATATTGTTTGATCATATCATAATTTTCATATATTTCTTTTTCGTTAATTTCAAAGACTAAGAAGTTTTTAGGAATACGAGTTTCAAGTAGTAAAGCTTCAGTCTTATAGACAAAATTAGTGTCAAAAAAATATGATGTATCAGTGTTGATGGATAAATGTCTAAATCCTGCAGTTTTAAATAACGCTAAACCGTAGTTTTTATATAAATCAGCAATGTAATTAATTAAGAAGTCAGTAATTAAGTAAATACGATTATGTTTTTTAGCGACATTGATTAATTCTAAAGTATTGAGGATGACATTAGAGTATTCATCTTTAATTCTAAGTAGTAATTCTGCTGATAAAATGGAAAGGTTTTTACTATCAAAAGATGGGAATAATTTAACTTCTAATGAATGTGAAGAAATCGCAGTATCTAAAACATCGAGAATGAAATCATCGCGATAGGATTTTCTAATATAATTGGTATCTAAGAATATCACTTCGCCAATATTGAGATTATTGATGTCTTGATATAAATAATTCTCAATTCTTCTAATAAAATCAGAGGAAGTGGTTAAATCATCAGGATATTTAAATACGGCAATTTTATTTTTAATATCCGCATATGAATTATCATAATAATTAATATTTCGACTTAGTGATGAGATTTTTTCGATGATATCAAGTGTGTCAGTGCGGCTTCTTTCATTTAATATGAAAGCGAATATTTCGTTTTTATAGAAATATAAATTATCTTTAATATAATTATCAAATTTCAAAGAATCTAAAAATCTTTGCACTAACATGTTATATTTTTCTTCACCATTTTCGCTTATAAATTCTTTCGCTCCATAAATTTTATAAATGATGACATTACCTTTAGATTTGGAAATAAATAAGTTATTTAATCGATCAACAAATGAATAATATGAATTGATGAAATATTCTTTGTTATATCTTTCAAATGTCTGATCTTTTTGGTCGACTGTTTCAAGTAGTAATCTCGCTGAGATATCATCTTTAACAGTCAAATCCATTCTCGTTAAGAATGTATGCTCTCCAAATGTGGAAATTTTACGATTACCAGTAATTAATGGACAATCTTTACATGGTTCATCTAAACCATAAATTTCTTTATAACATTTACCATTTAATTTAATATCGCGTTTATAATCCTTTAATGCGTTAGAAATAAATATTAAATCAAATGTTTCTTTGTTAATTAAATATAAATGATAGTTGGTTAATGATAGAATTAATTCAATTCTTTTTCTGGAATTAATTAAATCTAAATATTGAGTTTTAGTAATAATATAATTGCTTAAAAGCAAAGAAATATTAGTTAATGCTTGTCTTTGATAGGAGTTTAAAGGTGCGCTATTAGAGAAGGAAATGAAATAAATAAATCCGAATATTTTATTGTGTCTTCTAAATATTTGGAAAAATCCAGAACGCACACCAGCTTGGTCTAAATATGGTTTGAGTGAGAGATTGATTTTATCACTTTCTGAGAAATAATATGAACAATCATCATCCATTGCCTCTACTAAAGAGGAAATAAAGTTTTTATCGATTCTTTCTCCTTCATTAAATAAATGTTTGTCTTTATTTAAACGAACATTGTTTTGATTAATCATTTGATATGAATATTGATTAATTTCACAAATTCCTGAATTTTCAAAACCTAAATAAGTTAATACCTTTCTTATTAATAAATTAATTTTGTCATTTTCAAAAATGGTATTTTCTTGAATATCATCAAATGAACCAATTTGGAATTCTTCAACGATAGAAGAATAGAAACTAATATCACTGACCTCGTTAGCGACAATTAATTTATCTTCGTGATTAGGTAAATAGAAATTAATAGGATTATTTTGTCGAGAAATATAATCAATGTCAGAAATTATATTATCCATTGTTGAATATGGGTAAATAGATATAGAAATGGTTGGAGAATATAGTTTTAAATTGACAGAATCCATTTCTTTTACCACACCTTGTTTAAAAAATAAATTCACTTGTTCTTTTAATTTAGATATCGAATCAATGCTTGGTAAATAAACTAAAAAGTTATTAGTGGCAACATCTAAACCAATTAATATTCCATCGTAATTAAATATTTCTTGAATGATGTTTATAATGTCTTCATTATTTACTAATGTCGCGTATTTAAAAGGTGGATAAGTAATTTTTAAAAGAGCGTTATGAAAAGAAGCACTGATAGTGATAATGCGTTTAATATTATCTTTTAAAGAGTCATAAGTTATTACGTGATTTTCTTCATCGATATATTCTAAATCGATATTAGTGTAATTACCGATTTGATTAACAGTAATAACTTTTTTATTTTTTTCGATTTCATCGATAATATCGTTAAGTTGCTTAAATTCTTCGATTTGTTCGTTATTGTAACGATTAATTTTTCTATCGAGATGATTGATACCCATCAATGTCTTTTTTGTATTTTTAAAAATATCATTATAGGAAAGATTACCAAAGAACAAACAATATATTACTAATAAGGAAATAGTCAAAATCGCTAAAGTAGTGGTAGAAACATTAAAGAAATATTTCAAACTAGAATTTAATTTAGAAGAAATAACATAAGCGATTGATGAAGCAATTAATAAAACAATTAACGCTCCTCCGACAATAGAAAGAATAATAAATATTTGTTTGAATGATGTTTTCTTTTTCTCTTTGACTGTTTTCATAATTTTGCTCCTTGATAAGTTGAATCCTTTATAGTTAATTGCATGATTTTAAAATACATATTTTGATAAACGTTACTTGTGCCATTTACATCTTTGACATAACATTCATTTTCTGAATCATAAGAATAAAAAGTATCACTTGAAGATGAAAATTCAAAGGTGAATGCTACATAATAAGTTTCATTTGCTGTTAATCCACTTCGATACATTAAATTCTTTTTATCAAAGATATTTTCTGATGAATAATCAAAGTAATCAGTATTAGAATTAGAGGTTAAAAATGTTTGAAGATTGTCTTTTGCATTACTTGCGGTATAAGGCTCTGACACATAGATGTTAATCGCTTCTGCAAAATTAATTTCTCTTCCTTTATCATCGAGCTTGGACACTATTTGTTCAACAGGCGTGGATGTTGTAGGTATTTCTTTTTCAGTTGTCAAGTTTCCGGAAATAAATGATTCAATAGTTAATGAAAAATCATAACTTGAAGAGTATTCACCTTTAAATTGAATCAAAAAAGAGAACTTAGTGTTTGGAAGTAACTCTTCCATCTTAAAAACGTTCTTTTGATTTTCAAGATTTACAAGAGTGAAATTTGAAATTTCTGCGCTATCATTATAATCGCTTGGTAATGTAGGCATAGTGAAAGAATCTAAACTATTGTAACCTTTAAATTTATTATTTTCTTCATCGTAATTATCGTTTAAATAATAGAGTTTTGCTTTAATATTGCCTAAAGTAACGAATTCTTGCTCAATATTTCTTTGACTTAAACCAATAAACCAGGCAAAAGAAAGTGATAGTCCAGTAAATAATAGACATATCAATGAATAAATAACTGATAAGACAATCTTTTTCTTTTTCATTCTTTTATACCTGCGTAATACTAATTGGTTCAGTAAACCCTTCGATAGAAACTGGAATTAAATAAACTCCACTTCCAGTAAAAGTATTTGAATCATCATGATATGTAATTTCAACAAATTTAGAAGATGAATAAGAAGTATTTTTCACCGTTCTATTTGCAGTAACATAATAATTATTTGGAATAGTTTCAATGTATGGAAGATTGCTTCCGTTTTCCCCTCCATTATCAGAAGATACTTCTTCTGTTGAAGTTGAAATCATTTGTACACCTACTCGAGTTGATGAATATGGATCCCAGTTGCTCCATCCACTTTCTTCGTTGTAGGTTGCAGTAGTGTTTGATGTTAAATAATCTACAGTTAAAGGACCAGCTTCATAGTTACCTTTTGAATCAGAGAATGTAATTGTTAAATCTGTGATGTCTAGTCTATATGAACTGTCTCCCATATCATCATCATCAATTCCAATACAAATGTAAGGTGAATATTTATTATCTCCAGAGAAAATACCAGAATTAAGTCCTAACAAGTCTGCTTTGAATCTAATCTTTTTATGTTTAACATCATATTTTTTATCACTTGATATATTATCAATACTATCGGTAATTTCATCATTTTTAAAATACACTTCACTGTTAATAATTGTATCATCTGTATACTCAACATCATTTTCGTCTACGATTGAACCATATAGGTCACTATAATTATTTCTTCCATTTATTATCGAGTTTGCCGCATATTGATTATTGCCATCTGAATCAGATTGGAATTGGAAGAAGTTATAATAAATTATAATAATTTGACTTTGTTTTGCTCTTTTACCAAAAGCCCAAAGACCTAACAATAAATCATTATCGTAATCATCTTTATCGGTAAATAAACAATAATCAAATTCTATTGTCGCATAGAAATTTTGACTAGATAAAAGAGAATTAAAAAATCCTCCACCAGAAGTATCAGCAGTTGAACACCAAACACCAATCGCATTAGAAAGTGAACAAGATGTGTATCCATTATTAATATACCAGTTGCTGTTTCCTCTTGTTCCTCCGATAGATGAACTAAATCCATCAGTGAAGCTTAATATTTTTTGAACAGTGCTTGGATCTTCATTTTCTTCCATAGAATTTATACTATATTCTGCAGTTGAAAGATTAATTCCGTGGTCATTTCCAGTTGAACTACCAAATAATTTGATTTGTTCTTCTTTGTTATCATTTATTGAACCACCTTGGGTTTTATATATATCTTTTGTAATATAATTTGGATAACCAGAATTAGTGAATCCCGCATCTGTCGAACTATAATAATTTGATGTTGTTAATAAAACATAGGAAAATCCGCTTTTTGAGTATTCATTTGGAGTGAAGTATTCTCTAGATAATGAAGAGTTGTTATCATCTTCAATTCTTCTACCCACTAATAATGAATTACTTCTAAATGGCTTACCATTTGCACTTATTTTTGATTCGTTTTTAACACCGATATAATCAGCGACACCTTCTAAATGACCGACCACTAATCCGGCATATGTCACATGGTTATTATTTGTATAAATATCTCCATTAGAATTAGACCCTGATTTTAAAGTGCCAGGATTCAATATTCTTTTGTATGTTTTTGAATAGTCACTTTTAATGACGATTACTTGATTTTCTAAACAAAATTTGATTCTTTCAACCATATAATTGGTTAATCGATAATCTGGATTACTACTATCATTAGTGATATTTACCACTCCAGAAGTTGATATTTCGATAGTGAAGTAATAGTTGCTTTCAGTAAATGATGATAAATCATCTGCGACTTTTAAAGTGTACACAAATGAGGAGGTGGTTTCTCCAACACTTTCACTAGTTTTTTCAATAGATAAGATACCTGTTTTATTTGAAACGACGTTACAAACATATTCATTTGGCCAATTCGATATCGTCATTGAGAATGATGAACCTGCACCATATCCATTTTTAAGAGTGGTTTCATCTTCGATAGTGTCTGGTTCCAATACTATTTCAACATTGTCCAAAGATGAATTTCTTAATGGATTTAAATCTAATAAATCAGATGTATATTTTCCAATAGAATATGTCATGCTGTCGCTTTTTGCGACTGTCACTTTTGGAGCGTCTAATATAAAGTTTTTGATGGTCGCACCAGAAGAAACAAAGCCAAAGAAACCGACATCACTCGTATCTAAACCGAATATTTCTCCTTCATCAGTAAAAGTTATCGTATGACCTGCGCCATCAAAGGTTGAATAAAATGGTGTATGTTCATTTCCTATTGGCGCCATTTGGGAAATCAAACTAATATCGCTACCAAGTTTATAATAATCACTTGAGGAAGATAGACCCATATTGACTATTTTTGCAAACATTTTCAATTCATATTCGTTATCAATCATATATGGATTTTCACTTGTGCCATCCCCTATTGTGGCAGCGTCATCAACATTTCCATCATTATCTAAAATGAATAGATTAGTTAAATTTCCACTGACATCAACTTTTATCTTTTGTTCCTCTAATGTTTTATATAATGAAAGAGTGGAAACGAGCATAGAAAAAGATAAAGTGCCAATTATCATTGATAAATATGGTAATAATCTTTTCTTTTTCATTTTTATCATTTCCTTTCTTTTTATTTAATTTCTTGATCAGACAATAAGAACGAGCCAACTATATTTAATGAAAAATTAATCGATCCATTTTCTTTGATGTAAGGAAAATAGACGAAGGGATTTAAATATAAAGAATACGCTTTCGCTAAGGCATAACATTCTTTTTGTTTATCATCGACTGTTATTGTATTGGGGTTTCCAATAATTTGTGTATTGTCTTCAGTAACTTTAATAGTGTTAGGCAAACTTTCATAACTACTTGGATCGCTATTTGTTAATGCTTTTAAATTATCATCCGCGTAAGTTTCGCCATTATAATCTTTCAATAATTCAATTTTGTTTTTATTAATAGTGTCCTCTATTGAATTTATTTTTATTAGTTCATCTGGGATGTTGCTTCCATTTATTTCGATGCTTAAAGATGCGTTAAGATACGCTGAGAAGTATGGCTTAATAAAAATAAATTCAATGAATGCAAAATGGAAAAATTCATTTTTTAATGTATAGGTGGTATCACTTAGCGAAGAGAAATCATCATATTCATAAATGTATGACATGACAGTGTTATTAAAAAATTCATAACTTAAATTTGAGAAATTAATTGTTAATGTTCCAGTAGAAGAATCACTTATTTCACTGCCATCAACATAAATTTTTCCGTTTTCAACCGTTTTAGAAACGTGATTTGCTTTTAATTCATCTCCTAATAAATTTTGATTGAGACGACTATTAGTATTATCAGTAGGATTTTCTTTTAATAAATAAATGTTTGTTTTGATTGTTAATGGATAATCACCAGTGGTGATAATAATATCGTTATATATTGGATTTGAAAGCCAAGACAAAGAAAAAGTAATAGTCAAAGTTGACAAGACACAAAGAGATAATAAAGTTGAAACAACTAATTTTCTTTTCTTCATTTTTGCTTTCCTTTATTTATTTTTAAATGATGTGTTCAGTAGATATTTCTCCAATGGATGCAATCGTGGCTTTACCGACAGTGATGAATGTTTTTAATATTTCTAAGTATTTATTAACATCGATGTTTTCGTTCAATTTTCCTTCCACAACTTTGATGCTGATGAAAGGAATAGAATAAAGAGTGGATATAATTGAAACCGCTCCAACAGTGGAGTCACATATTAAAGATGAAGATAAACCATCGATGATATTATCTTTATTTTCTTTTAATAATTTCTTTTTATCTTCTTCGCTTTCGACATTTATTTCACTGACGAGATGAAGGTCTTTAAAAGATAATTTATTAAAGCATGATAAGAATGTCTCAGTTAAAGATGGATCAATATCGATTCGATATGGAATTGAAGGACATTCATTAGTCTTCACTTTTTTCTCTTTGGAATAATTTAATCCATACATATATGTCGATTTCGTGTATGTTACTGTGTTGAACGCTAAATCGTCAGTTAAAGCAAAACACTTTCCAACATTGATGATGAGATTGATGTATTCTTTTGAAACGACATAAGATAAAACAGAAGATAATAAGGAAGTTCCATAAATATCATATAAAATGATAATTTTTTGATTGAAAATTGTTCCTCTTACTAGTGGATAAGTATTAAAAACTTTTTCTTCTTTTTTATCTCTTAAAGCACTTTCAAAGTAGATGATATCGTCATGGGTATTTCCAAGAATGAGAATCATAGACTATTATCTCCTTTCTTTTCAAATGGATTATTTAATAAGAATTTTTCATATTCATTTTTTGGTAGTGGTTTTGAATAATAGAATCCTTGAATGGTGTCACATTTAAATTTCTTCAATATTTCGATGGTCTTACTATCTTCCACCCCTTCTGCGACAACTTCTAGTCCATTACATTTACAAAGTTCAATTAAAAACTTAACGATATCTCTTTTCTTTCTATCGATAGAAATATCAGTGATGAAAGAACGGTCGAGTTTGACAACATCAAGTGGAATTTTACTCAAGTTAGAAATATTTGAATAACCAATACCAAAATCATCCATTAAAACTCTTATACCGTATTCTTTTAATTTCTTAATTAGGCTGATAGCTAAAAAGGTGTTTGCATTACTCGTTCCTTCAGTAATTTCAATTTCGATGAGTGAAGGATTGATATTATTCTCTTCAATTAATGAGGTAATGTCGCGATAAAAATCAGGATTATAAAATTCATATAAAGAGAAGTTGACGGAAACTGGAAGTAATCTTCTTCCTCTTCTTTTTGCGTCCACTAAATCTTGAATGACTGTTTTATAAACGAACATATCGAGTTGATGAATAAGTCCACAAGCTTCTGCTTTTTCGATAAATTTATCAGGAGTTAATATTTGTTTGTGCTCGCTTGAATTCCATCTAATTAATGCTTCACTAGAAATAAATGATTTCGAATTCAAGTGATATTTAGGTTGATAATAAACAACGAATTCATTGTTATAAAACGCTCGTCTAATCTCATCAATTTCCTCTTCACTTTGTTCTTCATTCATTGATTCGCGATACATTGTGACCACTTGATAATTGTTTTCACCATAAATTTTCGCTAAAGAGGCTTGACTCATTAATTTCACTGCACTCTTTTCGCCATTGATTGGGGTGATACCAAAATAAGGTTGAACAAAGACGCGAATATCTTTTTCTTTATGGATTTTATATATTTGGTTTTCAATTTCAGTAATCATTTGGTCAATTTCTTCAAATGAACATATTTTTAATACATAAAATGATTTATTCGCGAAACAATAAATGACTTTCCTTTTATTGATACTCTTTTTTTCTGAGAAATATGATTCTAAAAAATCGACGACAAAAGAGTTCATCTTTTTGATTGTTTGATTGGTCGTGCTATTTTCTTTACTGACGGAAAATTTGACGATATAACCATTTTCATTTTTATGTTTAAACAATATTTTGTTTGCTTTCGCTGTAAAGATGAAAGTATTGAAGATAAAACGATTATGTCTTGATAATTTATCGTGGTTTTCTTCTTCAATAATTTTGCTAACTCGATAATCATTTAAATATGAAATGTAAGTAATAATCGCGATTATTGCGTAGGCAATCGCCTGTCCCCATAGTATCGTGCTATATAAAGCAACATTTACAATGGTTTTGATGAAAGAAAGAATAATGAAAATAGCGATATCGATAAACGCTAAAGAAAATAAAACCGCGGAAATGATAACTTTCTTTTTATTTTTCATAATTTTTTATTTCCTTTTTTATTAAAATTAATTTTCTTCATTTTCTTTTCCTTCTTTCGTTTTATTTATCATTTCTTCTAACATTTCTTTCTTTAATCTTTCGACATCTTTTTTAGAAAGATTTTCAATTGCGGCATTATTATCGCTTGTTTCACTTACTTCCTCATTCTTTTTAAATAAATCAATGACTGATGTAATAATTAAATACGCTCCCGGAATCATGATGATGAGTAGTAGTCCCCACCCGCTGGAAAGAAAAGAATAATAAACTTTTAGTATTTGAGAATTTTTACTAACGACACCAAGGAGGCGGTCGCTAGAAAATTTCTGTCCTTGATTAGGACCAGCAAAATTTGGACTATCAAAATTTATTCCTTGCGCGTAGAAGATGTAGTCATCATTAACTTCATCGTAACTTATCGCAGATAATCTATGGGTCATAACGTTTATTGAACTGGAAGCGAAATTGTAAACGAAGCTGACATCGATTTTTAAATGTTCTTTATCTAAAATGTAAGCTTCATCATTAATGTAATTTCCATTTTCCGTGTTATAAAATTGAATTTGACCAAGAGTTGTATATTCATTATTTATGACTTTTTGATAAATATCCTCTGGGTTAGTTTTTTTAACTAGAAGAACATCTTTTACTTTGTAATCTGGTTCCATGGAGTCAGTTAAGACATTCATTATTTGATAATTAAAAATCATTGGAACACCATGGTTATTCTTTTTATTTATATTAGTGATAATTTGAAAAGATAAAATCGTGACGAAAAATATTCCAAAGATGGAATAGAAAATCCATTCAAAAACTTTTTTAGTTTTCGACTTTACTTTTTCCTTTTTATTTTTCTTTTCTTGTTTTTCCATTTTTTCAAATTACCTTTATGTGCTTGTTTACTGTTATTCGTGGTTATTTCATTATCAGTGTCTTCAATTAAGGAATATTCATTTTCTTCCTCTTCTAAAGTTTCACTTTCAATTACTTCATTAACTTTTTGTTTATCAAGTTCTTTCTGTTTGATTTTGTTTTCGATGATATTAGATTCATCTAAAACATAATTTCTTGAATCGTCTTGAAGAAGTTTTCTAGCTTCATTTAATAAGTTTTCATTATATAAACGAATTCTTTCTTCTTCCTCTTTCTTTAGTCTTTCTTCCTCTTTCTTTTGCTTTTGAATTAGTTCAGCTTGTTTTTTCTTAAAGAGGATTTCTTCTTCTTTTTGACGTTTTAATAACGCTTTAGTTAGTTTGATTTCTTCTTTGTTTTCTTTCTTTTCTTCGTACTGTTCTTGATAATATTCTTTTTCTTTCTTCTTTGGGTTAACAGGAAGAGTTTTATGCATCTCTTCTTTTTGTTTTAAATATTTATCATCAATACGAACAAAAGAAATTTCTTTGTCTAATAAATCACCATAAGTAAATAGTTCATCATCAATATTTTTTAAGATGACTGGTTTATTTTTCTTGGTGACTTCTTTGATTGGGGTTATTTCTTTCACTTCATTATGATTGATTAAATAAGTCGCGAATAAATTATTTTTATAACTTTCTAAATCATCTTCACTTGGAGATAAATATGTCTCTTCGACTTTATAATTGACTCCTAAACCAACATAGCCTTCTAAAAATTTATAAAGTTGAAAACATTTACGATAGGTTGGATTTTTTCTAATGATATTAGTTTGAATAATTCTTCCAGAAATTTCTTTGTCATTTTTAAACATTTTCATAAATGGAGAAGTATATAAATATCTAAGATAATCTCTAACTTTTTTCACTCTAAATAAATATTCGTTAGGTTCTTTAACTATTTCTTCTGGCATCGATTTTTTGATATTGATTTTAGTTTCGATTTCTACTTCTTGACCATCGACCACTGTTTTTATTTTGTAATAGGTTGAATCATATTCGCTGAGCTCACTATGATGAATGAGATATTCATATCGTTTTTCAACGAAAATGACCAATCTTTTAATTAAGGTTGCAATGAATCTATTTTCATAGATGTTATAATCATCATCACTTGTAAAAGATAATATTTTATTGGGAGTAATGTTTCCTTCTTCATCAATATTTTTAACAAACTGTGAATGGCTCGCTAAATGGCGAATGGATTCATTATTTGTTTTCTTCGCTAATTCGACTGGAATGACATTACCTTCTGATTTAATGACTTTACGTGGATTTTGAACAATCGATAATAATTCGTTTAAGGTATCTTCAATTTTATCTAACCAAACGACATCAAAGGCCGCGGATTCTTTTCTTTGGAAAGAAAGGACTTTCATTTTTCCATTATCAAAAGAAGAATAAATTCTTTTACCTTCTTTATCTTCTTTCGAAATTAAAGAGATATTTTTATTTATCTTTTTATATAATCTCGCGTATTGATTTTTCTTATTACCGTTATTATTCATAAATTAGTTAGTTCATTTTAATTAAGTTGTTGATGAAAGAATGCGCCATTTGGAAAGTATTTTTTCCAAATATCTTATCTAATTCGCTATTGAGTTCATTTAATTCATCTTTTAAAAAGGCAATATTTAATGATTCAAATTTCTTTAAAATTTTGTTAGTAAATATAAAGTCTAGGCCATCTAATTCATTACCTCCACAGGCGACATAAGCAGGAATGAATAATTTGAGTTGTTTAACGATACGGTTACCGAACGCTAATTTGAACTTTTTAATAACGAAAGAATCTAATTTATCAAATTTTTCTAACAATTTATCGCTGATTGGATATTGTTTAAAGGCATCTTGATATAGTTTATTTAATTGTGAATATGGGAAGTTTAAACTTTCTTGATATTCAGCGTCAAAAGGAACTCCTTTGTCATCAAAGAATAAGGAAATCGCACGGTCATAAACTTTATCGGAAATAGTGAAAGTGGAATCATCATTATTCGCAGTGCCAAAGAAATAAACATTTTGAGGAATCAATAATTTACCTTTGTTGATATTTGTTGGGTCTTTGCTATCGTATGAATTAATTAATTCAATATTCCATTCATTGATGTTTGGCATTTCCATAATTGATAAAAATTCAGCGAAATAATATTCAATTCTCGCTAAGTTCATTTCATCGAGAACGATGATATTCATATCTTTTCGATAGGTCGCTGTATATAACGCTCTTAAAAATTCAGTTTCATTAAATTTCTTAGTGAATTCATTATAATAACCGACTAATTCAGCACGATCTTTCCAGGATGGTTGAACTGAACATATTGTCGCATCAAAATTGATAAATTTTCCCATCGCGTAAGGTAAAGAAGTTTTACCTGTACCAGAAATACCTTCTAAAATAATTAATTTACTCGCTGCCATACCAGCAAATAATTGTCTTATCGTATCAATTTTATAATAGAGGTGGAGTTGACTAGCAGCGAATAATCTAAACGAATTACAAATTTCTTCAAGAGTTAAATTTGGAATTTCATCGATGTTGTTATCTTTTCCTTGATACTCTTTATCAACATATTTGAGTTTTGGGAAACGTGAAGATACTTCATCGATAATTTCTTCGGCTTCTAATTTCTCTTCAGGAGATGATAAACCAAGATATTGGGTTTTTAAATTTAATATTTTATCTTTCTCTTGTATCGATTGATATAATTCATAATTTAATCTTTCGATTTGCTTTTTGAGCTCATCTTTATCTAATTCCTTTTTAACGAATCTGACATATTTTCTAATTAAAATGAGAAGTAGATAACAAATTCCTCCAATCAAAGCGATTAAAATTATCCAAAATAAAACATAAAATAACCAACCAAAAAATCCAAAGTCTGAAGAATATGTATTAAATAGGTCGTTGTAGTGGTTAAAATTATTTCCGACATCCGCCCAGGGAGAGGCAAATACTTTGTTAAAAAATCTACCTAAATCCTTGAAAAAGGCGAGAAACATTTCTTTGAAATATTCGAAATATGCACTCATAATTAACCCTCCTTAATTTTAAAATTGATGTTGATGATAAATGATCCAAATCGTGAATAATCGTAATTATCTAAATCCCAACCTTCTAAATAAATGGATAGAACAATCTTTTTATATTGTTTTCCTAAAAGTGGGATATTAATTTCTCTTTCGGCTTCTTTTAAAGTAAGTGAATCTTCTTTTTTAGCGACAAAGTCATTTCCTGGACTGACTTTTTGTATTCCTTTTTTTGTATTAGAAGAGAAGATTGTAAGTGGTGAATCGATATTCGTGTCTTCCTCTTGTGCTTCTTCATACACTAATGAACCCTCATATTCACCAAACATTATTTCTTTATTGTCGCTTGTATAATCGTAATATCCATCCGCGTCATTATCGAGTCGACCATAGAAATAAGTTTCTTCTTCTTTATATGGGTCGATAATGTAATATTTTTTAAGGCCATCATCTTCAAAAGTCAAAAGTGAAATTCTTATCGATTTTTTGATGTTGTTGAGGCCTTCTAAAGTTAATGATGGATATAGTTCGTGATATTGGTTATAAGTGTTTTGATTTTTAATCGCATCTTCTTTGATGGTTGTTAGTTCACTTGAAATAGTGACACTTCGAATATTGTGTTCACTATATAGATACATCGTTTGAGAGTAGAAACCGCTGGAAGCAATTCCGCTATCAAGGTGAGATACAGCGTCGATATCACTATAATTTTTTCTAAATTGTGGGGTATCGATGTTTGGATCAGTTAACCAAGTTGATGAATACGAACTACTAACTGGGGTAAATATTGTTTCACTTAATAATTGGTCTTGACTAAGTTCTGAATAATTATTTTCTTTATCGAGTGATAATTTTATTTCTTTATCGGTGTTGATTAAAAAATCATAACCATCGATATATAGTCTTGTCGCATTAAAGAAAAACGCTAAAGAACAAGATAAAGAAACAATTGATAATAGTGTTAATATAAGAGTGGAAATTGATAATATTTTAAGTTTACTCATATATTAATATTCCCCATAAAGTGCGAATTGAAGTTGCATTGAGAAATATTCGTTAATCATCGTATCGATAATATCTTTGCTCCATCCTTCTAAGTAAATAGTCAATGATAATTTCGCAATTCCATCCTCGTTTGTCGTAGTTAATGGAATTTTGTTATCGATTAAACGATTAATTGAAATAAATTCACTTCTTTTAAATATTGTTTGATTTAAATCGACGATGAGGGAATCAGGTTTATGGGAAGAAACAAATGTCGTTGGATTATCTTTTCTATTTTCGCTATAAATGTTTTCTCGATAATGTATTTCACCTTCAACTTCACCATATACAAATTCTTTATCGTCGATGTAATCGTAATATCCATCGAGATTTAAATCTAATATTCCACCCATTGGTAGATAGTAGTCATAGTCATTAGTTAAAGAATATAATTCATGACACGGTGACGCTAAAAATTTTTCATTACCATCAATAAATATTCTAATTCCTTTCGTATCGTTACTGAGGTTAGAGATATTTGTTTTGGAAAGATAAATGTTTTCGTTAGTGAGGTAACTATCTTGCCCATTTATTTTTGCGCGGAATAACAAATCAAGCTTGATGTAAGTATTTTTACTCGCTTCTTTTTGTGAAGAATAATCTAATAGTTCGACTGGACTTTCTTTTAATGTCAAGTCATTTCCAGTAATATATTCCCCACTTGTTATTGGTGATAAAGAATTGTAAGCATATCCATTTTTTTGAAGATAATAAGATAATGTTTCTTCATTTAAATCGATTTTAGACCAGTAATAATTTCCTTCTTTAATTAAGTTATATTGTTGATAATTTTCTAATTCAACTTCAGAAATTAATCCGACTTGTAACGAGCGATTATTTAAATCTACGGCAGTGCCTTTGTAATCTCGTATACGCGCGTATGAAAAAGAAGAAAACCACGCTAAAGAGGAAGTAACACTTCCAATAAAAGCGATAGTTAAAACAACATAAAATAAATAAGTAATGACTTTAACTTTAGTTATTTTCATGGGCTTGTATATCGATTCCTAATCTAATTCCGCTTCCAAGAGGGTATTCCCCTTTGCTATTTGGATCGTTTCCTTCAAGCCAAAAGACAACTGTATATCTAATTATTTGATATTTTTCTATATTCTTCGTATATGAAGTGATTAATTTATCTCCTTCAAATGGTAAGGCATAATCTAAAGAATGTTCATCTTGATAGTCTGGGTCTTGCCAAACATATTCATTATTTCCATATCTCTTTTTCGCAAATATTTTATAATCATGTTCATCATCAGAAATATTTTCATATAGTTTTACTCTCAATACTTCATCTAATTCCACAGCAGAGTTATATGGAGATTTAAGTTGTAATATTCTTAATTCAAAACTATATGTCGTGTCATAATCAGAAATATTTTTAACATAGAAAGTATGTTTAAAGAAGTTGTAGCGATCACGATTTCCTTCTCCATCCAGTTCACTTCCAAAATATACATCAGTTTCTTCATTATCAATCAATTCATCTTCGTTGAGTTTAGAATCTCCTCGAATCGTGTATTCGTCTAAAGATGGAACTTCATTGACTCTTAAATAAGTTGATGATTTTTCAAAATCTTTATTTTCGGATAGTGATAATAATGCTTTATTTTGATGGAGACCAATAGTAAAAGTGCCAACGCTTCTTCCTAAGAAAGATATAATGATGAACATTATGATAAGAACGCTGGAGGTAATCGTCACAATCGCGGCGATTTTCTTTCTTCTTCTCTTTTTAACGTATTCTATATCGACCATAACAAAATCAAATATTTAGTGCTTTTAACTTGAAAATTATTATGTCCCAAGAAGACTTTATATAAAAAACCACTGCCTATCATCATTAAGTGGGATATATATTGTCCTCACAAATTAGGCAGCTGGCTATCTTTTTAATAAAAAGACCCTTTAGTTTTGCGTAATAGAATCACTTCTATCTTGCTTTTTTCTAAGGGTATTTTATCAATTTAATTTTTACTTGTAAAGATTATTTCTTTTCTAAATCTTTCAATAAATCTTTTTGAAGAGCTTCTTTTTGTTCAGGAGTTAAATCTTCAATTGTAATTTGTTTTCCTTTGCTTGTCTTTTTAACATAGACCACGGTAGCGATGATATTCGCTACTAACAAGAGGAATAAAGGAATTACAATAACGAACAAAAATACTGTTGGATTATTTTGAAAATATGGAATCATTCCAGATTTATTCAAGTTAATAGTTACTTCTTCAGGAGTAGTGGGCATTGTTGCGATCATAATAATCGAAATAATAAACAAAAATAAAGTCAAGGCAACATCTAATCCAAATAAAGTAGCAAATAAAATTTTCTTATTTTTACTCATATCTTTTACCTATTTTTCTACTTGTAATTATATCTATGCTTTAAAATTTACACAATAAATATTTTTTTCTCGCTTTTTAGTAAAAAAGGGCTAATAAGTTATCTACTAGCCCAATTTTTACTTTTTAATAATTATTAAAGTGTGGCTTTGACTGCATAGAATGACATTGTTGATTTAATGTCTTCTGCGATGTTAGAAGCAGTGTTAACAACGTTTGGATCTTCACCTTCAAACCATGCGGTTGCAACAACTTCAACAGTTGTAGTACTTGAAGATAAAGTTGCGAGGTAGTTTTCTTTAGCTTCTAACGTTGTGATACTTAAAGTACCATCTTCGATAGCTTCATCACTAGTTGCGTTAATAATTTTAACGCCTTCATCACCATAAGTAGTGGAAACATTTGGAGTACCTTCTTTGACATATTTTAAGTCATCAAGTGTACCAGTTTGTTTTGGTGCCCACACTAAGGCATCACCACCATCAGGTTGTAAACATAATCTATAACCTTTGATTGGATCGGTAGCTTCAACAGTAATGCCTCCATCAGAATAGGATACTGTTGAAACTTTGTGATCGAAAAGTAAGGCGTAATCGTTTGTAGTACTGGTAGTTAATGTGAATTTTAATTTAAAGCTAACAGCATAATAAACTTGATAATCAGTAGAAACTTCGTGAACCATTAATGGAGTTGTTCCATGAGTTGCATTATTAGCAGCGTCATCTTCATAAGCTTTAAAATCAGTGAATCCACCTGAATATCCTAATGTATCACCATAGTCATCACAAACGACACCAAAGGCTTTTTCAGAAGCAGAATCATAACTACCATGAGTTAATGGTTCGAATTTAACTGTTTGTGTTGCGTGTCCTGAACCTGTATCTGTAACAGTTGTTCCTTGTAAAGCAGTCGCTTCGACTTCTAAGACAGAATTGGTATTAACGACATGGATATTAGATAAATCTAAATCCACTCTTCTAATTGATTGAAACCATGCAACGGTTGCGGTGCTGGCAGCAGCTGTGCTAAGAACTAACATAGCAATAGCTGGTACTAAAATTTTTGATTTTTTCATATTATTTATTTCTCCCTAATTATTTTGTGAGTCTCGCTGTTTTCCAAACGATAGAACTTGCAAATTCCATTGCTAAACCATTAGCAGAATTTACAATTGATGAATCGCATCCTTCAAACCAAGAATAGCAATCTACAGATATTGTTTTGGTATCGCTTGGGAAAGTTCCTAAGCAAAGCTTATGTGTTCCGGTATCCACATCATCAGCAGGAACGGTATCGTCTTTAGTTAAGTTAGCAGCCGCTATTTCCGTGCCGCTTACATCGGATGTCGATGTTGCGCTTTTTACGGTAGCATCAGTGGTTTCTGGAGCCCAAGTTAAATATTTTGATCCATTAACGAATCCCATTCTAAATCCTTTATGAACAGTACCACCTGCAGTTGTATATGCGCTAGGTAAAGTTAACGTAGAATTCGCGGCATCAAAATATAAACCATATGTTCCCATCGAAGAATCAACGGTAATTGTAAATGTAATTGTCCATTTAGCGTAATAGTAGAATTTTGTTCCATCACCTAAAGTGCCAGCTTCTGGATTAGCAGTTACATCTTTTAATGATTCTACAGCGGTTCCATCGGCTGTAAATGTGTCTGAACCATAAACTGTAGGAGTATCGCTCATATTAACAGAAGCATCTCTTAAACGGTTATATGTTAAAGATTTTCCGAGAGCATCGATTGTTACCGCGTCATTTGCGTTAGATAATGTGTATCCTAAATTAACTTCTGGGTTAATAACTTGAATACCAGAAATATCAACTTTTGCTGCAGTCATACCTGTAAACCATGCAACAGTGGAGGTTGCTAAAGCTGTACCACTTAAAAGAAGTACCGCGATAGCAGGAATAAGAATTTTTGATTTTTTCATAAGTTTCTCTCCTTCATACTTCAAAGTATAAAAAAATTCAACCAGAGAATTCCTTCTTTGGAGGGATGATAGTATGAAGTTCGTTTTTTCTCGATGAATGGGACTTTCAATGAGAGAAACTCGCTTCTTTTATATTAAACAATATTTTTCCAATTTCTTGCAACAATTATTTTCTTATTAATAAAATTAATATTCTCTTGTTTTGCTAATAAATATGCTATCATAAATATATGAATATATTATTTTATTTAATTCCTAAAAAGGATGTTTATTATTTACTTGATACATTCACTATTCGTCAAGCATTAGAAAAGATGGAATATCATCATTATTCTTGCATTCCAATTTTGGATAAGGATGGTAATTATGTTTCTTCTATTTCTGATGGAGATTTACTTTGGTATATTAAAGGACATAATCTCGATATTAAATCAATCGAACATACATTAGTTAAGGATATTCCAATTAGTCGTCCGTTAGCGCCTATTAAAATCGATGCGAATATGAATGAATTAACTTTTTTAATTGCTAATCAAAACTTTGTTCCTGTCGTTGATGATCGAAACAAATTTATTGGAATTATTACTCGTCAAGTAGTGTTAAGGGAACTTTATAAAAAAGCAAAAATTGAATAATTATGGAATTTTTTAGAACGATTGGAAACTGGCTCTCTTCATCTGGATGGTCATTTTTATTTACCATCATTTTACTTATTGTTTCTTTCTTTGTTATAAAACTTATTACTTTTATTTTAAGAAAAATATTATATGCGACAAAAATTGATAATGCGGTCGTCGTCTTTTATTCATCTTTGTGTAGCGTTATTTTATGGATTGTTGTCATTTTACTTGTAGCTTCTATTTTAGGTATTGATACATCTTATTTTATTGTTGCTTTAAGTGGTGCGGCAGTGGCGATTGGTTTAGCGCTTAAAGATTCTTTAGGCAATTTAGCGTCAGGAATTCTTATTATCTATAACAAACCATTTAAAAGAGGAGACTGGGTTAACATTGATAATGTTGAAGGAACAGTTCTCAATATTAAATTATTAACAACTGAACTCATCACCGCGGATAATCGTAAAGTAGTTATTCCAAATAATACCATTTCAACGAATTCAGTAATCAATTATACAGGTCTATCCACTCGAAGACTTGATATGACATATTCTTTAAGTTATGAAAATGATATTGAATTAGTGTATAAGGCATTTAAAGAAGTAGCGAGCAAGGATAAAAGAGTGTTAAAAGAACCATCCTTTATGATTAAATTACAAAAAACTAATTCTAATAATATGGAATTTGCGTTTAGAGTTTGGGTAAAAACAAAAGATTATTGGGATGTTTATTGGGATATGCCTAAACAAGTATTTGATACTTTTAAAAAATACAATATTAAGATGTCGTTCTCGACATATGAACTAGATATTAAAAATAATAAAAATGAAAATTAATAAATTTATAACATTATCACTATTTTCTTTATTATCTTTATCTATATTTAATATTAATTATATAAATAATTATAATAATATCTCTCCTGTTAAAGCGGAAGAAGAATACAAGATTGAAATTACCACTTTATCATCTTATTCATATTACGTTAATGAAGATATTAATTTTGATGTCTCTTCTTCATCATCAATTGATGAAAGTTATACATTTAATTGGTCGATTATTAATGTAGATGATGAAATTGTTTATACTTCCTTAAATAAATCTTTTTCTTATCGCTTTTCCACTGAAGGAATTTATGACATTAATTTGATTATTAATAACAGTGTTAATCTCACTAAACAAATCAATATTTATAATGAGTTAAATCACACTCCTGAATTATCTTTTAACTGCGATGAAAATATTAGTTATTTACTTACTTCATCTAAGATTTTCGAGATTCAAGCTTATATCGATGAAGTGATAGATGATGATTATATTTATAATTGGGTCATTGAAGATCATGATATTATTTCTTTTTCTTCTTTCACTAATGAATCTTCGCTCGTTTTAAATCCATTAAAAGAAGGAAAGACCAAACTTATTTTAAATGCCTCTAAACCTAATCTTGGTGATATCAAATCAAAATCAATTAACATCACTGTCATCAAAGAAATTAAAACGATAGATGCTTTACCAACTTCTAATTATTTGACTCCTGGTAGTGACTTACTCATTGATTTTACTATTAATACAATTCCTCATGTTGTTAATTATGATTTCAATTATGAAATATATTTTAATAATGAGATATTTACTGATTATACAAAAATACTCAATTATTCCTTGCTTATTAAAAATGTTCAAGAAGGAAAATATAAAATAAAAATCGAATCAATTTCTTCATTTAAAACGGTCAATATTACTGTTGATAAATATCAATTTAGAGCGGTTTTTAACATGATTCTTCCTTATTTGTTATCGATTTTAATTATTGTTCTTACGATTTTAATTTATGTTAAAACGAAAAAGAAGAAAGCATTAACCATTAAAGAATGTGTCGAATTGTTATCGACTTTAGAAAATAAATATTATTTGGATAAAGCAAACAATAAAATTAACGAAAAGAGTTTATATTTATCATTTAAAAAGCTGTACAAATTAGTGTCTTCTTTAAAATTGGAGGCTAATCGTTTTGTTATGAATATATCCGCGGATGCATTCAATATTGTTTCTTTGTGCGAAGATAGCTTATCTTTCCTTCATAAAATTAAAATGAAAGATTTCAAGAAATTATCTTTAATTGATAAAATGGCAATCTTTGATTTGGTGTTCGAAAAACAAATTGATGAAATAATTAAAACGAGCAATTTATTTTTAAAAAATTATGAAGAATATCAATCATATCGCGATGATGAAAATAAAAAAGATATAAGTCAAGACAAATTACCTTTAATCAAATTAGAGTTTAAAAATCGTAACGATTATTTAGAATATATATTAGAATTAGCGAAGCAGAAGAAAGAAAAAGATGACGCGATTGATAAATAAAGTTAAAGACAATCATTTAAATACGATTAAATATAATAAAGTTAATAATTTAATTCATGTGGATGTCGATATTTCTAATTATGAAATATTAGATAAAAAATTTGATGGTTTTATTTATGAAATCAACCATCATTTCTTATCTTTTTATTTATCTAGTTGCTCTCCTTTAGAAAAATCTAAAGTCGAGAAATTACTATTTAATAAAAATAAGATTAATTATCTATCTATCATTTTTTATAAGTCACCTTATTCTTTATTTAATCCCTCTTATTACATAGATAAATATCTCCGTGATTTTTCTATTAGTGAAGAGAAAGATATTTTTGAATTTTTAAACCAAATAAATAGTAATTATGAATATGAATTTTTTGTTAAAAATTATAGCGTTAGGAATGAATATAAAAATAACAAGACATTCAAAGATGGAAAGTTATTGTTTGATTTTTATAAAAAACACGCGGAGGAAAATATTCTTTTCATTTCAAGTTTATTAGACACTGGATTTTCTATTAGAGGTTTGATTTATTCAGATTCTAGCGGATCTTTATCAAATAGAGATTATTATAATGTCACATTAGAGGAAGAACTAGCGGTTATTAATTATATCAAAGAAAAGAATCATGATTTAACCTATTATATTGAAATGAAATCCATTGATAAAATCGATGATTCTTTCTATCAAAATAATAAGCATTATCAAGTATTTGAAGGTGTCAATTATTTGTATCGAGATATTAATAATTATTTCTCTTTAAATGAGATGAATTATTCATATAAAGATAAAGATATTATAATCAATTATCTTCTTAGCGATAATTATAATGTAATTGATCATTTTTCTTCTTTTTATCAATTATTGAATAATTATGTTTCCTATATTTATTTTCCTTTGATTGTCAAAGATTATAGTCAAGTCAATAAATATAACGAAGATATTGCTTCTTTATTAATTTATAAGGATGATAATTTTATATTTAATAATCTTAGTAAAGTCGTTGAAATATATAATGACATATTTATTCAAGGTCATTATGTAAAATTTACTAATATTGATATTCCTACTATTGGAATCATTAGTAATAATGTTATGACAGTTATCATCGATAAAAGAAACATTAAAAAAGACCTCTCTATCAAATATAAAAATGATGAATATTTACTAAAATGTTCATCTAGTGATTTTGTATTTTTAAAACTTAATATAAATATTAACGAAAAGTAGAATTTAAATTTTTCAATTCTACTATATAAATTTTTAAAGTAGAAAAAAATAAATAATGAATAGAGTTATTTTTTATTTTTCTTATTTTATATTATTGGTATGAAAGTTAATGAAATCGAAATACCAAATTATACTGAAAAAGAAGATAACCTCAATAGTATTACTCATGGATTGGCTTCAGTCGGTTTTCTTCTTTTAAGTATCCCTTTACTATATCACGCGATTAAAGTTTCTTATTATGATTTTATATGCGTTATTATTTATGTTCTCTCTTTAGTGGGTACTTTATTAATTTCTGGTGTATATCATGGTTTACCTAATTCTAAATATAAAAAGATTTTTAGAATATTAGATCATAGTTCGATATATCTTTTAATCGCAGGAACATATACACCGTTTACTTTAATTGCTTTAAAAGATGTTTCAGTGTTTTCTTTACCAGAAGGAGTATTTGGAATTATAATTTTCGCTTTAGTGTGGATAATCTCTATAACAGGTATAATTTTAAACTACATAGATTTAAAGAAATTTTTAAAATTATCAATATTCCTCTATTTACTTGAAGGATGGTGTATCATCTTTGCGTTCAAATCAATATATTTATCAATTGGACCGTTAGCGATGATT
The DNA here is from genome assembly GCA_051872395.1 of Bacilli bacterium. Classification (GTDB taxonomy): domain Bacteria; phylum Bacillota_I; class Bacilli_A; order RFN20; family CAG-826; genus JBJEDU01. Next base: position 25,038 of record JBJEDU010000001.1, read on the forward strand.
CTTCTTCTTTCTGGAGGAATAGTTTACTCTATTGGTGTAATCTTTTATTCGATAGGCAAAAAAATAAAATATATTCACACTGTTTTTCATATATTTGTTGTCATTGCCAGTCTATTAATGTTTTTAAGCGTATATTTTATAATTTAATAAAATTTTGATGGCATCTAATTATTTTTTTAAACCGATTTTTTTGTCTAAAAATTAATATTGACAACTATATATTTTAAATATATATTTATTGATACGTCTAAAACGTTTTCAATCAAATTATAACTTTTTTATGAATTTCTTTAGTAACTAATGGAGGTGGTTATTTATGAAATTAGATAAGATGTTTGTTTTATTTGGAATGCTCGGCATTTCATTTGTCGCTGCTGGAACAGTTGCCTACATTCATAATGAAGTAGAAACTCCTGTTAAAGCAGAGGCTGCTACTGACACTGATTCATATTCAGACTATGTATTTTTTAAACCAAATTCAAACTGGTTATCTGATAGTGCTTGGTTTGCTGTTTATTCTTTTTCTAGTAGTTCAAATGAATGGACTAAATTATCGAACAATGTTGAAATTAATGGATATAAAGACTCAAATTATTATATCGCTAAATTACCACATCCAACATGGACTCATGTTTTTTGTAGAATGAATCCAAACGATAATTCTTGTTCATGGAGTGCAAAGTGGAATCAAACTGGTAATATCGAAGGGATGTTTGATTCCACAAATAATTATAATTGTTTCAGTATGAATGATGGTTCTTGGGATTCAGGAACTGCTTCAAGAATTAGTTATCTTTCTGGTGACGCTTCAAGAGAAGTTTATGTAAAATCTAGTTTTGAACCTTATGTTTATGCTTATATTGATGGTGGTTACGGAAATAATTCATGGCCAGGTATTAAAGCAGAAGAAGTTTCTTCTGGCTTATATAGAGCCATGATTGATACTTCATATGATAAAATTACTATTAATAATAATGGTTCTGGTCAAACAGCAAATATTTCACTTATTAATAAATACGCTGTTTCAACAAACGGAAATATTCAAGGTTATACAGTCGCATCTGATTATTCTTATTCATATGGTTTAATTAGTGAATCATCGATGAATACTAATAACTTTGTATTATGGTTATATAGAAATGGTCACTACGCAAGTGGTTATTCTTATGCATTCCATTATTGGAATGATAGTGGTGTTAATCATGAGATTTTCCCTAATTATTCTAGTCTTAATCATACAGAATGGCATGCAAAATATGTCATTCCCGCTGAGGCTATTGGATGCAATTCACAATTCAAATTATATAGTAGTAGTGGTTCATTTGTTGCTGCTTCAGAAACAGTTACTTTTGAATCTTCATTTAATAATGGCGAAGCACAAGTTACTGCGGCCTCAAGTTCAAGCATTTCTATAGGATATTCTTTGAAATCTACGAACTCTAGTTCTGCTTCTGTTGCTGCGAAAATTCTTTCAAATTATTACACTTGTTTAGCTAATGATTATAACGGCTATAAACAAATTGAAAATATTCTCACTAATTGGGGTATTGATACTTCTAGTACTGATTTAGACACTACGATGATTGATGATTTTAGTAGTGTTAGTGATTATGAATCAGGAACAAAATCTAATTCTGTTTCAGTCAAAGATAAAATTACTGAAATGCAAAATATGGCGTCAATCGCAAGTGCACAATCTGCGAAATTGACAATTATCGGTAATGTGACAAGCAGCACTGCAATTGTAACTATTGTTACTATTGTCTCTCTTGTTTCCTTAGTGGTCATCACTATCTATATAATTAGAAAACGCTACAACAAACAAGCGAATAATTAGATTATTAAAGGAATGGTTTTACCATCCCTTTTTTAATATACAAATCATAATTTTTAATTTTCATTTATGGAGGTTATCTAATGCGAATTAAGAAAATTTTATCTCTTTGCGCACTAGCATTCATTGGATTAGGATCCGCAATCGGATTAGCTAATGAAAAAGACGCTATTAAGGTTAGTGCGGAAGAAGAAACATCATCAACAAGTGTTAAGGTTGTTTGGAAAGGTGATGAAGCTGCACCAAGCACTTTATATTGCTATTCATGGAATGCTACTAGTGGTTCAACTAATGGTTCTTGGCCAGGAACTGCGTTTAGTTATATTGAAGAAACCAATTCTTATAATGTTACCATTCCTAATAAAGTAACCGATGGATCTGAAACTGACCATGTAATTTTTAATAATAATAGCGGTTCACAAACTGGAAATTTAAATTTCTCTTACATCCTTAAAAACTTATCTCCGCATCAAAAAGGAACATTATCCTTTACTTTAAAAAATAGTTCTTCAGGAACTTGGACAGGAACTTGGTATGTTTGTAATAATAGCGAATTTAAGTATACAAGCGATTATTGTAAAATTTGGCTTGATAGAAAAGATGATTTAAGTAATGATTCTAGTTACTTAACACCAATTTTAGATTACACAACTTCAGATGGAAAAGATGTTTCTGTTTGGCCATCAAGTTATGTTGAAACTTATAGTGGTTCTGGTCGATATTTAGTTGGATACAATGTTTTAAAAGATGAAATTAAGAATGCAACTTATAAATTCACTCTAACTGATATTTATTGGGCAACTATTAAAGGTTATACCGCTTCTCAAACCTATACATCCGGTGACAATGCTTACTTACATTACTTCAATGGTTATTCTTCTGGTGTATTTACTGATTTAACCTTTTCTAAAGGTCGTGCTGCTAGTTCACAATATCAATTAGCCGTTAGTACCATTATTAAAGAAGTATTTAATGGATATTTTACTTGCTTAAGTGATAAAGATAATGGATATGGAAATTTCTATGCATTAAAAGACACTTGGATTCATGGAACACTTGATGATGTCGATACTTGGTGGATTCAAGGCGATATGGATTCCGTAGCAATTGATGATTATGCTTCTTCCTCTGACTATGAAACTGGTGAAGGAAAAACATATTCAACAAATTTATGGGATAAATACAATATGATGAATGCTGGATTTAATTCACTCGCGAATGCATCGCTCGCTAGAACATTCACCATTAATTTTGTTAACAATAACGGATTTATTTTCTTAGTTATTGGTTCCATCGTTGCGGTCGCTATTTGTTTATTAGCAATCAAATTATTCAAATTTAGAAAAAGATAATTATTGAATAATATTTAACACAAAAAAATCTCATCAAGCGTTTCGCTGATGAGATTTTTTTTATTATAAACATTATATATATATATATATATATTTATATTATTTAATAAATTTTTCCGCAGCTTCGATAGCGATTTCTATCATCTTACCTAAGCCTAATAATCTTTGATCAGATGTGGCTTTCATTTCTGGATTGATAAAACTATCGGTAACGGTTAATAAGCAAAGCGCTCTTTTTCTTAATGCTTGCGCGTTAGTGTACAAAGCATATGATTCCATTTCGACGCCTAAGACATTAAGTCTTGCCCATCTTTTCCAAATTTCTTTGTCTTCATCGTAGAAAATATCTGCTGCTAAAATATTACCAGCATGTGTTTTAACTCCTTGATGTTCAGCGGCTTGTTTAGCAGCGATGGCTAAATCTAAATCACAAGCTGCAGAGAATTGTGGAACGTTATATTGATATATCCAATTACTATCAGTGCTACTACTAATTCCGATGATAACATCAAATAAATTAATATATGGTTGATATGCTCCACAAGTACCGACTCTAATAATCGTATCAACATCATATTCTGTATATAATTCATGGGAATAGATACCGATTGATGGTTGACCCATTCCACTTGCCATAACAGATAATCTTTTTCCGTTTTTTGTATAACCAGTAAAGCCGAGCATTCCTCTGACATCATTTACTTGTTTAACATCAGTTAAACAGTTTTCTGCGATCCATTTTGCTCGTAAAGGATCGCCCGGCATTAAAACCACATTAGAAAAATCACCTTTTTTTGCATTTATGTGAGGTGTTGGCATATTAATATGTCCTCCTTAATAAGTAATTATATTTTAACAAATTATCATCTACATTTTAATAGATAATATTTTATAATCTAAATATGAAGAAACGAAAAGCACGTGTGAATCATACTTATTACAAGATTATTTTTTTAATCTATTATTTTGACACCATTGATTTATATATTAATCGTAATGGCGCAGTGGAGTTTTTATATGGTAGCAATATAGTGGAATTTAATGAATATAAATCTTGTGAAGTCTTTGGTGCTTTAAAATCTTTATCTAGAAGAAAAATATCACATCAAATTACTACTTGTATAAAGCACGAATATATTGATGAAGTAATATCAAAAGATAAATCATATTTAACTATTAAAGATAGTGGTAAAGAGTATTTATCTTCATATCCAAAAGAATTAAATAAAATATCAAATTCTAAAAAAATAGAAAAAAATCAATATTTTTATAAAAAATTATAATATTAAATATTTTTAAAATTAATTGCAAAACTTCACTATTTTATTTGAAATTGTATTTTTTAGTTTTGCTAGAAAAAATCGTATTATTGAAATAATACCCTTCATTTGTTAAACTAATTTCGATACAAAACAGGAGAGTTTAAAATGACTTTTGCTTGGGAAAGTAATGATCTAGTAACATTTATTCTAACATTATCGTTAATAGTAATTTTATTCGTTTTATTGTTATTAATTTTTGTTTTTGTCGTTAAAAGAAATTCTGGTTATATCATTTTAGGAGTTTCTTTTGTTTTTATTATTTTCTCTTATCTTTGTAATTTAAAAGAGGTATTTGTATTAACCTCTGTTTTGTTATCTGTTGCATTATTTATATGTTTATTCGCGAATCTTGGAGACTTAAGAGCTTTTATCGCTAATCCTTTTAAAAGGGTTGTGCCTAAAAATTCTAAAATGGGAGTAGAGCGAATTTTCGATCGACAAGAATTGTATAAAGAAATTGAAGCCACTGTTAAAAGCTTATCTCAAGCTAAAATCGGTGCGATTATGACATTTGAAAAGAATGTTTCTTTAAAGGACATCATGAAAAACGGAGTGAAAATAAATGCTCCGGTAAGTCAAGAATTACTCATGACTATTTTCTATCCAGGAACGAGACTTCATGATGGCGCTGTCATAATTCATGGAAATACTATTGTCAGTGCTTCCGTTTTCTTTACTCCTTCCACTAAGCCTTTTGCAGGTAAATATGGTTCACGTCATCGTGCGGCTATTGGTATTAGTGAAGTTAGTGACGCTGTGACTGTTGTCGTATCAGAAGAAACCGGAAGAGTTTCTTTAGCAGTTAATGGGGAACTTGAAGTTGTAGAATTAAACTCCTTTATTCGCGTATTTGAAAATTATATGTCGGATAATATGGAGGAATAATTTTTAATGTCATATTTTGGAACTGATGGAGTTAGAGGAATTGCAAATAAAGTTCTAACTTCTTCTTTATCTTATCGTATTGGTCGTTTTATTGGACAATATCCAAACGGAAAAGCAAATAAAATAATTATTGGAAGAGATACTAGACTTAGTGGTGATATGCTTTTAGCTGCACTTATCAGCGGTATTACTTCTTCAGGTGGCAGTGTGTGTGATTTAGGAATTACAACCACTCCATCAATTTCTTTTTTAGTGGAAACAAACAATTTTGATTATGGAATTATGATTTCAGCGTCCCATAATCCATATTTTGATAATGGAATTAAAATATTTTCCAAAAATGGAGAAAAATTAGATCATTCTATAGAATTATTAATTGAAGAATATATTGATTCTCATCGTGATTATTTACCACTCGCAGATAACAATCTTATTGGTCAAGTATTTAAAAATGAATATTATCAAAATGAATATTTAGATTATATTGCTTCTTTAATTCATTTAGATGTTTCTTCTTTTAATGTTTGCTTCGACTTAGCGAATGGTTCATCATCTTTATTAGCGAAAAGGTTATTTAATGAAAGACTTCATTTAAAAGGCACTTATATCAATTATCTTTATGATGGAGTTAACATCAATGATAAATGTGGTTCTACTCATCCTGAAAAACTTATGGAAAAAGTAAAAAATGAACATTTTGATTTTGGTTTCGCTTTTGATGGTGATGCAGACAGAATGATGATGGTTAATTCACACGGAGAACTTATTGATGGCGATGCGATTATGTACATCGTCAGTAAAAATTTAAAGAAACACAATAAACTCAATGATAATAAAATTGTTATTACTGTGATGTCCAATTTTGGATTAAAGAAATCTTTAAAAGAAGCAGGTATCGATTATTTAGAAGTCGCAGTAGGGGATAAAAATGTTCAAAAAGCATTAAAAGATTATAATCTTTCTTTTGGTGGAGAACAATCAGGCCACTTAATTTTCAATACTGATTTAAATACTGGTGATGGACTTTTAAGTGCTGCGCATGTATTAGAAATATTAAAAGATGAAAATAAAACCATTGATGAACTATTAGAAGGTTATCATGTTTTCCCTCAATATCTTGAAAATGTTGGGGTTAGTAATAAAGACGCTTTAATGAAAAATGATGGATTACTATCATTCATTAAAGAAAAAGAAGCCCTTCTTAAAGACGAAGGGAGAATATTAGTGAGGCCAAGTGGAACAGAACAATTAATTCGTGTTATGGTCGAGGCTAAAGAATTATCTACTTGTAAACAAATAGTTAATGATATCGCTGAATATATCAAAGATATCGCCTATTAAATTTTATCGACACTAATTATTTTTATTCCAATATTAATAAAATTATCATTTAAATATTCAATGGTGATATTTGTTTTATCTTTGGTGATTTCTAATAAATTATCACTTATTTTCTTTTTAGAATAATGATATTTATTTACATCAACAATTTCATAAATTAGATTGATATCAATTCCATTTTCTAGTCTTATTGTTCTTGATAAAGTCCCTTTTTTATATTTTGCTGCTCGATGATAAACTAGAGGAGTGAAATAATACCAGCCTTTTTTATCGATGGTTTTATAATATTCATTATATTTTTCTATAATATATATCTCATCATTTTTAACTCGATATAATCCAGTTGAAAGAATAATTAATAATCCCAAGATTATCACTGATGGAATAACGATAATTAATAGTAAATCTAAGATATCAATTAAAAATATTTTCATATTCTAATTTTAAAACAATTATTAATTTATTAAAATAAATAATAACAGGTGAATAAAATGGATTCTAAACAAATTTATGATTATTTAATTAAATTACAGTCTATCGCTCGTATAGGTTTAACTTTTTCTAAAGATCCTTATGCGTTAACAAATTACCAAGAGATTAATGATTTGACAACAAAGTTTTTAGAAGAATTTCAAGATGTAAAATTAGATAGAAATAATTATTTTGAAAGAAACATTTATCCAACCCCTAACATCTCTGTTAGAACGATTATTTTCAATGAAACAAGAGATAAAGTATTGATGGTGGAAGAAGCTAATCAAAAAGCTTATTCTCTTCCTGGTGGATGGTGTGATTTATATGATTCACCTAAACAAGCAGCAATTAATGAATGCTCGCAAGAAGCAGGCGGAGATGTCGAGATTGTTCGTTTAGTAGGTGTCGCTAATAGGACACCATATAAAAATCCTGTATCTGTTCCTGAATATGTTATTGTCTTTGAAGGAAAACTTATTGGAGAACTACATGAACATGAATATGAAACGAGCAATGTCGGATTTTTTGATATTGATAATTTACCGATCATATCGAGAAAAACTTCTAAAGAAGAACTTTTAAAATTTATTGATAAAGCTAAAAATAATGAAACATTTTTTGATTGATATAGAAAGGATGAATGAAGATGATAATTTTAGCAACTAGCCCATATAAAATTGCGTTTATTATCGCAGTCGTAGTGTTATCTATTTTTATTTTGGTTTTGCTAATTTATTTGATTTATCCTCGAGTTAAAAGAATGTTATATTTAAAAAATTTTAAGCAATATTATTATAAAAAAATATATAAGACTGCTTTATATCGTGATTTTTATTTAATTAATGATTTTCCATTTAAATGTGATTCTAAAGTAGCGTTAATCGATCATATATTATTTGGAGAAAAATACATTTATTTTATTATTGATAAATATTATACTGGTGATCTTTTAGGTAATGCGATCGATCCATCTTTGATATTTGTTCCTCGTCGAGGGGATAAAAACTATACAGATAATCCAATGATTCAAATTAGTAATTACATAAAAAATATTTCTCTTATTACCAATTTGGATAAGTCATTAATGATTGGTATTGTCTTAGTAAACAATCAGTGTAACATCGCTGTTAAATCTAATGAAAAAGATTGTTATATAATTCAAGAAAAAAGATTTGCTCAACTCATCAAAGCAATTGAATCGAGAGATATTGGTTCAATGAATGAAGAAGAATTAGCGAAAGCGGTAAAAAATATCTCATTAATGAAAGATAAAGCTAGAAAGAAGAAATAAATTAATATGAACAAGAAAGAATTAAGAACTGAAGCCAATAAATTATATAAAAAACATCCTCTCATAAGATTTTTTCTTTCTTTTATGTTTGGTTTATTTCTTACCGCGGTAATTACTTTATTTGTGATTTTAGATAATTTTGGATATCTTTCTTTACTTTTAATACCAATATTAGTATTGCCATTTTTATTTGCAATTATCACTATACAAAATTCTATTGATGATGTTCCTTATATTAATTTTAGATTGTTCTTTTCTCACTTTACTTTGTATTTCAATAGAAAATATCGTTCATCATTTAGATTTTTAAATTCTTTGATGTATTCTTTACTTTTTATGTTAGCAGGTGAATTGGTATTTTCTATCGTTGCTTTTGGAATTGTTTCTTTGATTGACGCTCAAACATTAATGGAAGCAATCAGTAAAATACAATACGCGATATACGACGGTTCAATCGCGACATTCTCTTCAATTGAAGAATTATTAGCGGACGCGCATGCTTTTAATTTATTTCAAATATTTTCCGCTATTTCTTCTATCCCTCCTTTAGTGATTTCTATTGTTGTCTTTATCTTTTTAATTTCTAAAAATTCTTTCTCAATATATTTGAAAAAAGGGGCGAAAAATGTCGATCCATATCATATCAATAATTTGCTGAAAGAAACTTTAAGAGGAAATAAAACCTTTTATAAAAATTATTTCTATTTGAATTGGCCTTTATATTTTTTGCTTATTGTTGGCACGATTTTAGGAGCATTTATTGGTTCTATTTTCACTCTTGATACCGTTAGATTAACAATTATCGCTTTGAGTTCTGGCTTTTTACTTATGTCTTTTTATCTTCCAATTTATTTTTCAAATAACGAAGTATTATTTTTAAATCATTTACCAGAATTTGAAAAAAGTAAAGTTGTCTTAGCGAAAAAGATTGTTGAACAAATGCAAAGAAATATTCAATTTAATGAACAAGAAAAAGAATTACTAGAAAAGAAGATGAAAGAATTTGAAGAAAGACAAAAACAACTGTTCGATGATGAAGTAAAAGATGATGATTCTCAAGATGATGAATCAAACGATAATAAATAATTAAACATAAATATAGATATTTATTTAATTTATTATTCGTGATAATATTCTTGTGGTCGAATTGATTGTTAATTATAAATTAATTCACTATTAAATAAAAAAAACACGATAATTCGTGTCAATAATTAATCTGGAGCAGGTGACGAGAATCGAACTCGCATAACTACCTTGGCAAGGTAGTGTTCTACCACTGAACTACACCTGCATTATCTTAAGTGCCTACTTATTATAACAAAGTTATTAAATTATGCAAATAAAAATTAGAAAGAAGATTAAAAATGGTTACAAATAAACAAATCGCTGATGCAATATTTAAAGATGTTACACTGTCCCTCGATGATTTAGAAAAGCGTTATCCTATGCGTAATCTAGATCCAAATGCGGAAGTGACAAGATTCGCTCCATCACCAACAGGATTTTTACATACTGGAAGTTTATTTACTTCTCTCATTTGTTATCGCTTCGCTAAACAAAGTAATGGTGTTTTTTATGTACGTTTAGAAGACACTGACCAAAAAAGAGAAATTGTTGGAAGTGGTGCAACTTTAATTAATCAATTAAAAGAATTTGGTTTAACTCCTGATGAAGGATATTTTGGTGATTATGAGCAAGGCGAATATGGACCATATGTTCAATCTAAACGCGCGGATATCTATAAAGTCGCTATTAAATATTTGCTAGAACAAGGGAAAGCTTATCCATGTTTTTGTTCGCAAGAAGATATTGATAGTTTAAGAAAAAAACAAGAAGAAAATAAAATAATGCCTGGCTATTATGGCCAATTCGCTAAATGTCGATATTTAACTAATGAAGAAAGACTCGAAAGAATTAATCGTGGTGATCCGTTTGTTATTAGATTTAAATCGAGTGGTAGTCATCTTAAAAAGATTAGAGTCAGTGATTTAGTGCATGGTGATTTTGATATTGCACAAAATGATTTAGATATCGTTATTTATAAAAGCGATGGTTTACCAACATATCATTTCGCTCATGTTGTCGATGACCATTTTATGAGAACCACAACTGTTATTCGTGGTGGTGAATGGATTGCGTCTTTACCTATTCATTTAGAATTATTTGAGGCGATGGGTTGGAAGGCTCCTAAATATGCCCATTTACCAGTCATTATGAAATTAGATGATAATGGAAATAAAAGAAAATTATCAAAGAGATTAGATAAAGAAGCTGCGGTTAGTTATTTCTTAGAAAGCGGCTATCCTGCTGATGCATTAATTATGTATTTAATGACCATTGTTAATTCTAATTTTGAAGAATGGATATTCGAACATAAATTTGACCATATGGAACAATTTAATATTTCTTTCTCAAAGATGAGTCTAGAAGGCGCTTTATTTGATATGGGAAAAGTTGTTTTCTTCTCGAAAGAAATATTAGCAAAGAAAACTAAATATGAAATGCTTTCTTTAGCGAAAGATTATGCAAGTAAATATGACGAAGAATTATTAAAGTTAATTAATCTCGATGAAAATTATTTCATGGAAATTATGAATATCGAAAGAGAAAAAGAAAATCCACGAAAAGATTATTCAAGATTTGGTGAATTGAAAGATTTAATCGACTTTTTCTATAAAGAGAAATACATTGAACTAGTTAAAGATGTTTCTCTTTTACCATTTAATCCTAAATTCACCCATCAAGATATTATTGATGTCTTAACTCTTTTAAAACAACATTTATCCTTAGATAATGATGAATCAACTTGGTTTGCCTCATTAAAAGAAGATGCGTTATCTTTAAATTATGCAGCGAACAATAAAATGTTTAAAGCTAATCCTGAAGCTTATAAAGGAACCGTTAGTGATGTTGCCGAAATGTTAAGAATTACTGTGACAAGTCGAAAAAATTCCCCTAACTTATTTTGTGTAATGAAAGTTTTAGGGAAAGAAGAAACTATCAATCGTATCAATCAAATAATTTCATTATTAAGTTAATAGTGATATAATTCAAATTACTTTTATTAGAGAATTATCATATTCTTTAATAAATGGTCCCATGGTCAAGAGGTCAAGACGAGACCCTCTCAAGGTCTAATCCCGAGTTCGATTCTCGGTGGGATCACCAAATTAGCATTTACAAGCTTTGAAATTTCAAAGCTTGTTTTTTATAAATCAAATAAAAAAGCCATCCATTTTATATTAATAGATGACTTTATAAATAATTAATTTTTTAAATTTTATGTGAGTTTTAACGCGTTATTATTAATTTTTGATTAAATTACTAATCCGAGGCTCGCTAATAAAACAATTACTCCAGTAGCGATAATTGGAATAACTACTGTAACGATAAAGATGTGGAAATAACTTCTTGAATGGGTTTCACCACATACTTGTAAATCTGCAAGAATTCCTCCGCAGTGAGGTAAAGAATCTAATCCACCAGATGCAACGGAAATAATTCTATGCAAAGCGGACATATTCATTGAAGAGGTCGTCCAAGCAGTGACTAATTCTTCACTGTTAAGCGCAATCTTTAATCCGCCTGAGGCCGAACCTGTAACACCTGCTAATAAACAAACAGTGATTGCGGCGGTTAAGTAGTTGCTTCCTAAACCAATTACCCAATTTGTTAAAACAGTAAATCCATTTAAATTTTGAATGACAGTGCCAAATCCAACAATCATCGCGAAATTTAATAAAGGAACAATCCAGTCGACACTTCCTTTTTGAATAATGGATAAAACTTCTTTGTTTTTCTTGGTGGCTATTCCATATATTACTAAATAAATTATAGAAATAAACATCGCAGTGCAAACGGACGCTAAACCATTATATTGTTTTGAAAATTCATATCCAAAGAAAGAAACATTTTCAAATAATAAGAATAATCCAATTAATATAATCATTGGAAGAAAACTCAAAATAACATTTGGTAATTTTTCTTCGGTTGTATCAGTCTTTTTATATTGTTCAGGCACTAATTCTTCTTCGAAGGTTTCTCCTTTTTTCTTTGAACGAGAAATTTGCCAAAGAAGATACGCTAAACCTAAACCTAACATTATAAGCGCTGCAATTAAACCAAGAACTGGACTAGCAGTGGAAGTTGTATTTAAAACAGAACAAGGAATAATGTTATTCACTTGTGGAGAACCAGGTAAAGCGGTCAAAGCAAAAGTTGATTGGCCTAAAGCAATTAAAGCCGGTAAGAATTTTTTAGAAATATTTGATTCTCTTAATAATGCAATACCAATTGGAGCGACTGTAAACGCGACAACCATTGCTGAGACACCACCATAAACTAATAACGCTGTGGTGATAACAATTATTATCGCGGATGCTTTCTTTCCTAATATTTTTATAAAGAAATTAGCGATTGATTGAGCGAGTTTAAGTCCCGCCATCAATTCACCATAAATTGTTGATAATAAGAAAACAAATAAAAATTGAGCGAAAGTATTTCCTGTTCCTTGAGCAAAGAAAGTAAGCGCTCTCCATATATTTCCTTCTCCGCTGACATTCCAGTTTGTTATTGCTGCAACAATTGCAGCGATACTAACAGCGAAGACCGTTGGAACTTTTTTGAATATTAAAAATATTAATACTGCTAAAGCAAGTACTAATCCAATAATATTGAATATATCCCACCCACTCATAGTCAAAATTGGAATAGACATTTTTTATTCCTCCTAATACTGAATATTTATTAAATAAATATAGGGGGACGAGCCCCCCTATATTATTAATGAATTTTTTTATTTTAGAACCATTCAGGTGCTTTTACTAATTTAGCAAATTGGACATCATCATGAGAGAAGATAACTCTTTCATCTGGAATGTGATGTTCTTTTTGAATTTCATGTAATTTCTTTACTGCGTCACTTGCTAAAGTAGAATCAACAACAATTCCACCTGGAACTCCTTCATAGTAGTTACTTGCCATGTTTGTCGCGTCACTTGTTAATAAAATGTCGCCACTTTCAAGTTCTACTCTAAGTGCCATAAGACCAGTAACGTGTCCTGGAACATTAATGACATGAACTCCTTTGAATAATTCTTGATCTTTATCGATTAAAACTACTTTCTTAGCCATTACATCGACTAAACTTCTAACATAGAAACCAAAATCGTTATCATTATCAGATTGATGGGTCAATGTTAAGGCATCTTGGAATTCTGTTTTATTGACATAAATTGTCGCGGTTTTGGCAAAATAATGTAAACCACCAATATGGTCAATATGCATATGTGACAAGATGACGTGTTTAATGTCTTCGACTTTTAAACCAAGTAACGCTAATTGGTCTGGAATATTTTTTCCTGGTTCATCAACAACTTGGCAAAGTGGTTTGAGGGCATCTGGCCAATTTTCTTTATCTGGATCACCTGTATCATATAAGATGTATCCTTCTGTTGGATGTTTGATTAATAATCCATAGAATGGTGTATTAGTCATATGAGTACCTGGCTCATATTTTCCGGCTTCAAAGAAGTTGCCGTCGCTATAATTTGATCCTAAATCAAGGATTGTAGCTTTTAAATCTTTCACTATATTTTCCTCCTGGAAGATTAATTTTATTTTAATTTTAAAAATAGCAACATTCAATTATTTTTTAAGTGATAATATAATAAAGTTGCTATGAATTATATGAAATATATTGTATTTTTTTATGTTTTTAAAGCAATTTTTTAATATTTTTAAAGTAAAAATAAAAATTAAATGATAAAATAAAATAAAGGAATAACAAAATGAATAAAGAGAAAAATTCTTTAGAATCTTTAGAAAAAAGTTTTTTAGAAAAAGAAGAGAGTTATCGCTTCTATCAAGAGGATGATTCAAAATTTCGTTTTGTCAATTTGCATGAGCATAATTTTTATGAATTATTTTTCTATATTTCTGGTTCAGTTGACTATGTTATTGAACAAGGTGTCTTTCCTTTAAAAGATTTTGATTTAGTTATTGTTCCTCCTCATTGTTTGCATCAATTGATTGTTCATGATGAAAATGTTACATATCGAAGAAATGTCTTATGGATATATCCTCAATATGTTAAAAAGATTTCCTCTTCTGTCACTGATTTATTAACTAGAATTGAAACATTTAATAAAAATGGTAATTATATAATTCGTGATTTAGATTTTGCTTTATCTTTAATGCCTTTGACTGAAAAGATAAATGAGATTAATTCTTCTTCGATGTATGGAAAAGATTTATTAATTGAAAATATCTTTCGAGAAATATTTATATTAATTAATCAATATATTGAAACTAATGATGTCATTAAATTTACACCAGTTGGTAATCCAATAATTTTAAAAGCAATAGATTATATTGAATCTCATATTAAAGAAAAAATAATTATTAAAGATTTATCTGATTATGTCGGATTAAATGAATATTATCTATCACATTTATTTAAAAAAGTAGTTGGTTCGACAATTCATCAATATATCAATAAGAAAAGACTTAATATTGCTAAAGGATATTTAGATGAAAATAAGTCTTTAAAATATATAGCTGAAATGACTGGTTTTAGTGATGTTTCTCATTTTATTCAAGCATTCAAAAAGGAATATACCATCACTCCTAAAAAATATATTCAATTAATTAATAAGTTAAATTAATAATAAATAAATATTAAGATAATAAAAATTTAATATCTTCTTTATTTAATCCCATAACTCCTTCTTCACCAGTTTTAATTACGGAGTTATATAAATCTTTTTTTCTTTGTTGCAGAGATAATACTTTTTCTTCGATAGTGTCAAATGCAATAAATTTATAAACGAATACTGGACGAGTTTGACCAATACGATACGCGCGATCAGTTGCCTGTTCTTCACTGGCTAAATTCCACCAAGGATCAATATGGATGACAATATCTGCGCCTTGTAAATTTAAACCGATACCCCCAGCTTTTAATGACACTAACATGACATTTACTGAAGTTTCATTATTAAATTTATTCGCTAAAGATAATCGAAGTTCACCATTGGTTTGACCAGAAATATAATAAGAGGAAATATTTTCACTATCGAGATAATTTCTTAAATGTTCAAGCACTGTGGTAAATGAAGAAAATACCAATACTTTATGATTATTTTGAAGTGAGTTTTTTATCGTATCAATGGTGATAGAAATTTTTGAACTCATTTCATCATAATTTTCAATAAATGAAGATGGGTCGACACATATTTGTCGAAGTTTTGTTAAAGCAGATAAGACTGAAATTTGAGATATTTCATCGTTATTAAAAACATTCGCTCTCGCCTTTGCTAGATACGCTGTATAAAGTTCTTTTTGTTTTTCTGTTAGTGTGACTTTAATAACATTCGTAGTTTTTGGTGGTAAAGAAGAAAGGACTTCTGTTTTAGTTCTTCTTAAAATAAATGGTTTAACTTTTTTGGATAGCTCTTCTTTAGAAGAATCTTCCTTTTCATATTCTTTTCTAAATTTTTCATATGATGGAAGATATCCCGGCATTAAAAAGTCAAAAATTGACCATAAATCAGATAAAGAATTTTCAATAGGAGTTCCACTTAAGGCGAAACGATTTTTGCTTTCGATTTCTTTGACTGCTTTCGATTTTAAAGCGGAAGCATTTTTGATATATTGCGCTTCATCTAAAATCAAAGCATTAAATTTCTTATTTTCATAAATGTCATTATCGAGTCTTAACATATCGTAAGATGTAATGAATATTTCTTTTTTGTGATTATCGATACTATTTATTAGATTTGTTCGTTCTTTTTTATTTCCATCAATAATAGTTACATTGATATTTTGTTTCCATTTTTTAAATTCATCTTTCCAGTTATAAATGACACTTTTTGGGGAAACAATTAAAACAGGTTCTTCTTCTTTTAATAAAGATAAATAAGAGATTGTTTCTAAAGTTTTTCCTAGTCCCATATCATCTGCTAAAACGCCAGAAAGATGATATTTTGAAAGAACACTCATCCATTTTATAGCGTCAAGTTGATAATCTCTTAAGTTTTCTAATAAATCTTTACTTAAATTTAGTTCATAGTTTTTAAAATCTTTAATATCATTAAATGCCTTTATTAAATAATCATTCATTTCAATATTGAAGTTGTCACTTGAAAAGGCTTTAAGTTTTAATGCTTCAAAAAATGGTAATTTTTCTTTCGCTAAATCTTTATCTAATTTAAATTCATTTTTAATTTCATTAACTTTTTTAATATTTTCATCATCTAATAAGATAATGTCATTATTGAGTCGGAAAAATTTCTTCTTTTTGTTATAAGCTTGTAATATTTGAACAATTTGTTCGGTAGTGTAGTCATTACAAAACAAAGAAAGAGAGAGGAAGTTTTCTTTTCCGTTTACTTTGATATTTACTTTTCCAACAGATTTTACATTTTTATTAATTAAAGCATCGTTAAGATATAAATCACAGACTTTTCTTAGTTGAGTTAGGTCAGCTTTTAAAAATAATAGAATGGTATCTTCATCTTTAATTTCACCATTTTCCACTCCACCTAAAGAGGTTAAAATTTGAATGAATAAATCTCTGATGATTTTTGTGTATGAATTATTATCAAAATTCATTGAATCAGTGATTTCATTTTCATTGTAAAAATACGCAGTTTTAAATATTAAAGTATTTTTATCTGTTAGTTCGATATATAGACGTATTGAAAAGGAGGGATTATCTTCTTTTTTAATATTGACATCAATGACATCTTTAGAAATTCGAGGCAATACTTTTTCATTAAATAAGTCTTTTACATATTCAAAAGATTCCTTATTGTATTCAGATTGAAAGTACATTAATTTCGCTAATTCTTCACTATCAAAATCTAGGATTTGTGCTTTATCTTCATCTTTATATATAACGATCGCGCTATTTAAATAATTACCATAAAAGATATATGGCTTAAGTTCATGTGAATAATTAATATTTCCGTTCGTATCTATTTTAGCGTCGACTTTGATTCGTTCTAAATTATATTCTTTGCCATTAAATGTAAATAGTTTATCTTGAATTAATAAAAGTAATTCGGTAATGATAGAATTGTTAGTAATTATATCGTTATATAAGGAATTATTAAGCAATAACGATATTTTTTCTATGAATTTGCTACTATTTTCATCAAATGAAGATGGATATAATTCTTCCTCGATTTTACTAGAAATTTTATATTTGGAATGTTCAGCGTATTTAGCTAAGAAATTTCTTAAATTACTAATTTTATATTTTCTGGAATTTCCTTTTGCGATATGTAGAGTTAATTCATAAACATCATTATCGAAAACAAAATCATGTCTATTTTTTTCAATTGTTAAATATACTGATAATAATTCTTTGTCCTCTTTTAGCGATGAGTCTTTAGCTTTGATAGATTTTATATTATCGATATTAAATAATTTAATGAATTCCAATCTAATGGAGTTTCTTTTAGCTTTTTCAGTATTAGATAAGTTTAATATCGCTTGTTTATCTTTATTTAAATCGACAAACCTATCCAAAAAGTTTTTGTTTTCTTTTAAATCTTTTCTTTCTAATTCATATAAATATACACTGCAAGAAAGTTTTAATAAATCATTTTTATTTTGACAATAATAATCGCTACTAGATGTAATCGTAGATAGGTTAAATTCTAAGTTTATATCAAATATAGGGGAATACGCTTTAACACATAAATCATCATTGATATTAAGTGAATAATATAAATTAATTTTATTATTATTTAGACATTTAAAAAGATAAAAGTCTTTGACCATTTCTTTGTACTTTAAATATGTATTTTTATCGATTTGAATTACCATGATTATTCATTTGTCCTTATTGGTTTATAACTTAATTCTTCTTGAATATTATTTTTTAAAAGATATTCTTTATAAATCGTTTTGACTTCATCCGAATTAATCTTATTTTTGTTTTGTTCTATTAAATTAATTAAAGGCTTATATTTATAAGATAATAAGAACTTTATAATATTTAATTCTTGAAGAGTAAAATATCTTTTTGAAATGATATTTTTCTTGATGATAACGAATATTTTATTTAAATATGTTTCATCATTTTCTTTTAAATATAGACCTGCATAATGGTATAAATAGGAAACATTCCCTTCTATATCTTTTAACTTAAAGTTATCACTTAATAATGACTTATAAAAAATTTCGATATTGTAGCTATGAAATTTGCATTCGTTAATATTGATTGAGCCTTTATTTTTTATTAAAAAAGATAAAGTTGATGGATAATTAATAAATATATTCAAAATGATATTTAATTCGACAGAGTTGAGTAAGAAATATATTATGTGGTTTCCAAAATGCTCAAAAATTTCTTTATGATTCATTAAAAACTCAAAAAATATTAAATCGATGGAAACGATATCTGAATTAAAGATTCTTTGATTTTTAACAATTGAAAAATTAGATATATAAAAATACCTTATAGCGTTCACTTTAGTATTATCGAGTGGTGTTTCTTCGATAATATCCTCAATAATATTCATTAGTTGATATTTATCGAAATCATCAATCGCATTGAATCTAATACGATAAAGTTTCAAAAATTTATATCGGTCTTCTTTTTTAACAAATTTAATGAATTTGAAAATCATTGAAACGTCGATTTTTAGGCTTTTTAAGTATTCAATCGGATCATCGCTTTCCACTAAATTTTCTCCAATCGCATAAAAGAAACAATGAAATTTTTCATCTTCAAGTCTAATTTTTGTACTTACTAAATTGATAATCGGATCATAGAATTTTCCAGTACATTTTTCTAATAACTTTTTTGCGTCTTTTACTGTGTAATTATTGTTTTTAATTATTTCACCAAAAAAGATGGCTAGATTAAAATATGAATGCTTCGATTCTAACGTTTTGTTATAGTATAAACTTATCAAATCATCGACAGAGACGTTTGAAATTTTATAACCTCGTTTTTCGATTTCTTTAATTAATTGTTCAGGCGTTATATTGTTTTTATATCGATATATATCTTCAATAATTCTATTTATATCTTTGTTATAATAATTGTCTACAAATGGTTCAACTAGATTAACGTCATTATTTTCATAATTTGAATCAAGGAAAAGTATGGACGCTGCTAAATGTTCACAACTATTATTAGCGAAAAAAGTTTTACATGAGCACACATAATGTAATGCTGATACAACTTCTTTCTTACCATTCACTTTTAAAGATAGCTTACAAACATTTTTCATGTTGTTAGTGGAATTTTTAACTAAAAAAGTATAATCTCTAACATCGCTTCCCTTGTTCGCACCACTTAAAAATGAAACCTTTTTGTTAACTAATAGTCTTTTGCCTTTGACTAAATCAGAATCTCTAATAATCAATGGAAATGTTGATTTAATTTTTAATGAAGTATCCATATTTAAAATTATATTTTATTTAAGATAAACAAACTATCAAATTATTAATTTTCAAAAAAATAGTGCAAAATTACCTTAAATTTTAAAAATTTAATTGTATATAAAATATATTCGATTTAAAATTAAGAAAAGTTAAGGAGATTTATATATGAAATCTAAATTTAAAGGTACAGTTTCAATTTTGAGCGTTTTATTTGGTGTCATGTTAGCCGGATTTATCGCTCTATTTGTTGTAGTTGGACTTCAATACCCACTCGGGGGAGGTATTGTCGCAGAACTAAGAATTTTTCTTGAAGCGTTTTTAGATTCAGTTACTTTCCAATTTGGATTCACTGGCGCTTTATCTATTCCAACATATGTGACTTATGGTCATTTATTAGTTGCTTTAATTTTAATAGTTGTTGACATTGTTGTTGTCGCAGTCAAGAAAAAACCAATTTTCTTATTATTTATTGTTGCAATTCTTTTAGGTGTCGTTCCTTCATTACAAGTAGGATTAGACATGTCGCTTATTGGCGTTTATCTCGATGGAATTAAAAATACCACAGATATCGCAACCATGATTGTTTGCTACGCTACGGTTATTACTGCTGATTTAACCCTCTTATTGATGATTGCGTTATTTATCGTAACCGCATGTTCATATGGTGAAGACGAAGTAG
The DNA here is from genome assembly GCA_051872395.1 of Bacilli bacterium. GTDB lineage: Bacteria > Bacillota_I > Bacilli_A > RFN20 > CAG-826 > JBJEDU01. The sequence continues at coordinate 45,619 of JBJEDU010000001.1, forward strand.
AAGAAGATGTCCTTCCTACTGTTGTCGCTGATGAAGTAAAAGAGGAAGAAGCAACATTAGAAGTCGAACCAGAAGCAGAAAGTGATGATACACTTGATTCTGAAGTCGAATTAATGCCTGTCTTCGAAACCGAACCAGAACCAGTTGAAGAAGTTAAGGATGAAACCCCTGTTGAAGCTCCAGTCGTAGAAACTACTGAAGAAGAAGTTGAGGTTGAACCTGAACCTGCTCCAGTTGTTGAAGAAGTTAAAGAACCTACTTTAACAAAAGAAGACATTTTATCCTTCTTAAGAGATTCTGTTAGAGACATCGTTCGTGATGAAATCGCAAGAAATAATCTTGAACATCAAGAAAAATGTCACAAAGATGATCATGAACATCATCCAACCACTGATAATCACTCAATTACTGGTGCTACTTTTGGCGGACCATTAATTGTTCAAAATTTCTATGGCGTTAATCCTACTCAAAATGTTCAAGCGCCAGTAGAAGCAAAAAAAGAAGAACCTGTTGAACCAAAAGTGGTTGAAAGAATTATTGAAAAACATATTCCAGTAGAGGTTGTCCGTGTCGTTAAAGAAGAACAACCAGTCGTTAAGGAAGAAGTTGTCAAAGAAGAAGTTAAAGAACCTGTAAAGGAAGTCGTTACTCCTGCTCCAGTTAAAGAAGAAGTTGCTCCTTTACCAGTTGTTGTTGAAGAAGTTAAACCTGCTCCTGTCGTAGAAGAAGTAAAAGAAGCTCCTGCTACTGAAGAAGTTGCGGTTGAAAAGAAACCAATTATTCGTATTCCTTTTGAAACACGTATGTTAGGTGCTGATCAAGAGATGAAAGATAATTACAATACCTTAAAAAATGAAATTTTAAGTTATGGTGTTAAATCACGCGTCTCAAATTCAGGTGATACATTCCGTCTTCATAGAAAAACATATGTAAAAATCACTATCGCTGGAAAATCACTTAAATGCTATTTTGCTTTAGATCCAGAAGAATATCGTGAATCTACAGTCCCAGTTCAAGATGCTGGTGAAAAGAATGTTTACGCTGATATTCCATTAGTGTTTAAAGTAAAATCTGCTTTATCAGTTAAAAGAGCCAAACAACTTATTCAAGATGTCATGGAAAAGAATGAACTTGAACAAGGTGAAGTTGGTAATGTTGACTGGGTTAAAGAATTAGAAAATAGTTCTTCAAATTCAGATAATAGCGAAGATTAATTATCTTAACATTTATTAAATTTTATAATCCCAAACGCTGTTGTTTGGGATTTTTTTATAATCTTTATAATGTATTTTTCTTTTAATATAGGTATATTAAATATATGGACTTAAAAAATCAAAAATTAGAACCTCGTGGTGAAAAAGACCACAAATTCAATATTCATAACAAAACAGATAAAAAGATTTTAATCTTTGTTATTCTTACAATTGTTATTGGTATTATTTTAATTGTCCTTTTATCTTTTTTAGCAATTAATAATCTATTATGAAAATAGATACTTACATAGAAAAAAACTTTAACTATTCGGATAGTGATCGTCCAATTATTATATTAGGTTCGACCAGTGGAATCGGAAAAGAAGCCACTTTTATTTTTGCTAAACTTCATTATCGATTAGTGTTAGCGAATAGAAATAGAAATAAATCCAATTTATTTAAACAAGAAATATTAAAATTATATCCTTCCGCGAATATTGAATTATTAGATTATGACCAATCATCATATCAATCGATTGATAATTTAATAAATGAAATTAAAACTAAATATAATAATTTTTATTCATTAATAATTAACGCTGGGGTATTTCACGAAAACAAGAATTTATATTGTTATAATAAAATCCCTTTAGTGATGATGACTAATTTTATCGGACCAACTTATTTAATTAATAAATTGGATGAAATACATAGTCTTTTAACTAATGAAGAACATAAGGTTGTTTTTGTTGGTTCTTTATCAAAAACTTTTGTTAAATATAAAAACAATTTAATCGATGGAAATTATTCCTTATCTAAATTATGTTTATATAACCTCTTTTATCATTCTTATATTAATAATAAGGATAATATGAAATATTTAATGATGGAACCTGGTGTTAGTATGACTAACATTATTAGAAACTTACCTAAAGTTATTAGAGTATTAGCTAATATTATAATGCCTATTTTTTCTAATTCGCCTAAGAAAGGCTCTTTAGGAATACTAGAAGCAACTTTAAAAATAAATAATAATGGTGATATTTATATTCCAAAGCATTTCTTCCATTTCAAAGGATATCCAAAATTAAGTAAATTAAATAAAAAAATAATCGATAACAACATTATCGATTGTGCATATAAATTAATTGAAGAAACCAATCATTAATCGATGTTTCTTCTTTTTAATTCTTCGTGGTATTTTTGATAGATTTCATCAGTTACTTCTTCAACGTTTTGAGTTTGAGAATTTACTGTAAAATCAACTTTCGCTATTTGTTCTTTTTTAAACGCTTCTCTATCATGTAAAATCCGACTTTTAGCGTCATCTATTTTATCTCCCCGAAGGAGCATTCTTTCAAAACGAGTATTTTCTTCTGTTTCTAAAAAGAATGTAACAATTTTATCATCTTTTAAAGATATATAACTTCTTAATCCAGCAGGATCAATGACAACAACTTTATTTGAAGATATTTGATCTTTAGTGGAACCATAATAGTTATTGTTAAACATGGTGTATTCAACAAAATCACCATTTTTAATTTTTTCTAGAAATTTTTCGACACTAACAAAAAAATAGTCTACGCCATCGACTTCGCCTTTTCTTATTTTTCTAGTCGTGGTAGTGATAGCCTTGATTATGTTATATTTTTTGGCTAACAATTTAGCAACTTCGGTTTTACCGCTGGCGGAAGCTCCTGCTAAGACAATCATAAATCTCTCTTTTTGTTAATAAATATATAGATAATATAATTATTTTTCGCATTTTTATCAATAAATTTTTATTGATGTAGTATTAATTTCAAAAAATTTAATTTTTTTATAATCAAAATCAAAAATTCGCCCTAATTACATATATTGAGGGGGAAATGATGAATTATAAAAAAATAGAATTGACCATTCAAAAAATTGCTTACGAATATATTAACGGTTATCAAAATAACCAATCGAGATTTTTATGCAAATTAGTGGACACTTCCTTCAATAACCTTAATTTTGTTAGTAAGCAAATAATAAACAATGAATTCTTTTTCAATGACTATCCTTATTGGTGGGAAAAGTATTACTCAAAAAGATATTTTTTGAAATTGAAAAAGAAAGCGATGAATCAATTTCTTTTTAACATCTACGTAAATCATTATGCATAAGAATAAATCTAACCTTCTATTAATTCTTGTTTCCTCCTTAACTTCTTTTACTGTTAATAACGCTTCTTTAAACGCAACTAGTAGTTCGGTTTCAAGTGGAAACTATGGTCCTTTTTATGGAGGAAGTGATAAAACCACAATTGATATAACTTATAAACATCAAGAGGGTTTAGTTTTCGCGAAAGCGGTCATTGAAATATATTCCCTTCCTGTAAAATTAGAAGCGACCTACTCTAATGGATATAGTGAATATATCTCCGGCACTACATATTATTTTTCCTTCACAGTTGATATTAATAAATATATTGTTCCTAATGGAGTTCAAGTTTGGTTTGAGGTTATTGAAAAAGACACGGACAATTTACTTTTTTATGATTATGAAACTGTCTATCCTGCGACTAAACATGATTCGATAAGAATAAATAATTTAACTAATTATTCCTATACTTCTGAAAATTACCTTTTTACTTTTTATACGAATATTTTAAGTAATTCTAAAAATAAAGAAATAATTAATTTTACTAATTTTGTAACCAATTTATTTTATAAAAAAGAATATGGAAAAGTATCTTTTGATAGTTATATCCAATATACATTCAATCAAGAATTATATTCTGGCAGTGAAATTTATTTATCTTTCGATGACAAATATAATTTGTTCCCGAATTTAAAAACTGTATCAAATAAAAAAGTTATTGAATTTACTATTAAAAGAAAAAGTTCAACTTCAACAACTTACAATATTTATTTATCACCTCTATACGTCAATTTTGATACATATGATATGTCATACACTGCAAGAAGCGGATATGTAGAAACAAGCTCGTTTTATTTTCCTATTAATAAAAGAAACGAAATAGAAAGTATGTTCTTTCAATTATATTTTTCAAATTTCGGAGCAAGTAAAAGTGAATACTATTATGATGGCTCTTTTACCTTTGGTAAAAACCATATTGGTAACTGTAATAATAGTACCTTTTGTGTAGAAGGAGAAATTGGAAAATGAGTAATATTTTAATTTCAATTTTTATTTTAACTTGCTCTGTTCAATTATTTTCTATTTCTTTAAAAACTTCATACTTGAACAAGACTATTTATAATTACCCAAAAGCGATAATTGAAGCCTCTTTAATTATTAATGATGAAGACCATATTGAACCTTATATCGATTGCGATCTACTTATGTCACTAAGTGATGAATATTTTTATTATTCAATTAATTCAAATTATATTTTTTATACTATTTCTTATTATTTTTATAACCCGAGTGATGGTGAATATTGTTATGGGGAATATTGCATGGGTGTTGAAATCGAATTTAAAAGTAAACTCTATGACTTTTATACCTACAATAAAAAATTAAATTTCGAGGTCAATAACAATGAATGATAGATTATTAAACTTTATTAATAATTCTTTTTTATCGTCGTTACTTTCAAACGATAATATTACCGATATATCTTTTAATGGTGAATCTTTATATTATCTTGATAATGAATGCGGAAGAGTCAAAAGCGATATAAAAATTAAAGAATCAGAAGTCAAAGACTTCGTCAGACAAATCGCTAATCTGAGCGAAAAACAATTTTCATTTCAAGAACCTCATTTAAATATTAGTATCGCTAATTACCGATTTTACGCACTTCATAGTTCTTTATGCCGTTATAACTATAATAAAGTGACAACATTTTCATTAAGAAAAGCAAGCTATGAATTAAAAATTACAGATGATTCCCCCTTTTTAACAAGGCCACTAGTTTCTTTATTTAAAACACTAATAGATAATCATATATCAATTGTTATTGGTGGAGAAACCAGCAGCGGTAAAACTGAATTTCAAAAATATTTAATAACTAAAATTGAAAGAAATAGTAGGGTAATAGTAATCGATAATATTCTCGAACTTGATTCTTTACATCAATACACTGACCTCGATTTAGTCATTTACGAAAACAATGAAGAATTTTCTTTTTCTAACGCTAAAAGTTTGATTAAAGCATCATTAAGAAATAATCCTGATTGGTTGATTGTTTCAGAAGCGCGTGGAGAAGAAATGATTGATATATTGACCTCAGCGATGAGTGGACATCCAATCATCACAACAATTCACTCATTAAACGCTTTAACTATACACGATAGGATGAGTATGCTCATCTTATTAAATGATAAAAAGATCAATCAAGAAAATATATTGAAAGATTTATATATTCATTTTCCTATCGCTGTTCAAATAGAAAAAGTTATTAATAAAGACGGGAAAGTAACTCGTAGAATTTCTCAAGTTGTAGAAAAGCTATCAAATGGAAAGAACAATGTTATTTATTCATTTGAAAATAATTGTCATAAATATGGAAAAATAACTAAAAATTTATTATTAAATCTTTCAATTCGTGGATATAATGACCAATTTAATTCAGTTTTTGTTGAGGGAAAGTATGAATAATTTCATTTTGATTTCTTTAATTGTTTCTTTGTTATTAACTCTCGTTGGATATATTTCGACCAATAATTATATAATTGCTATTTTGATATTTGTTTTATCTTTAATTTATTCAATATTTAGATTAAGACCATTATTAAAAAAGTATTTTAAGAAAGTTAATAATTATCATCTTTGTTATTTATTTACTAATAATTTAATTATTTCTATTTCAATATTTAAAAATGTTGAAAAAGGGTGTACCAGCGCATTAGAAAGTATTGATAAAGAAATATTTAATGAAGTTGGTGATTTGTCAAATCTATCAAATTTTGAAAAGAGTAAATATTTATCAAAAGTATTTTCTTTAAAAGTGTATGATACATTTCTTTCTCTTTTAGATTTGTATATGGAAAATGGTGGGGATATTTTAAATATGTCATCATATATCATTAGCCAAATCCAATCAATTGAAGGTTATTTAATTACAACGAACAGTTATATCAAAAGAAAAGCCATTGAATTTTCTATTTTATGGTTATTTTCTTTAGCAATATTAGTGTTTTTACGATTTGCTTTATCGAATTTCTTTCCATATTTAATTAAAAGTCAGTTTTATGTTTGGGGAATATTTCTCATTTTTCTTTTCATTATTTTATCAATAGAACTATTTGCCAAAAAGATAGTCAATATTGATTTTAAGAAGGAGTGCACTGATGAATTTTAATAAAAGAATAATCGAACTCAATTTAAATCCGAAAAAGGAAATTGCTAAAATCGTTCTTTCTAATTTGATAATCATTTGTTTATCAATTGTTATATTGTATTTCTTTTTTAACATTGGATTTCTTTTATTGGCCATCGTGTCATTATTATTTATTAATTATTATTTATTTACTTCTTACAATTCTTTATATCAAAAACAAGTAAGAGACCATGAAGAAGAATTTATTAATATCATGAAATATTTTCAAATATATATTTCTAATGGATTTAATGTTTATGTTTCATTTGAACTCATTTCAAATTCATGTTCATCTTGGATGAAAAACAAAATAGACATTTTATTAAAAGAAATTGACGAAGATAAAACAATCAAACCTTTTTATAATTTTTCCAAAAATTTTTTAACACTAACTTACGAAAACATTATTTTGACTATCTACCAAATGGTGGATCAAGGAAGTTCAGAACAATACTTCAATAAATTTAATATTCTTTTTGATAAGTTGGTCAAAGAGCAAGAAATACAAATGATAGAAAAGAAGAAAAAGTCGATAGATTCATTAAATAATCTTCCTCTTTTTGGTGCAGGTTTTATCACTATAATTTTAACTTTTGGAATACTCAGCATAATTGGAGAGTTATTAAATGGGATCTAAAATCGGATTAATTTTATCTTTTATATTTATTGCGCTTTTTACTGCTTTTGGTATTGATTTATTGACTTTGCAATATCAATTATCAAGTCTTGATTCAATAGCCACTAATGTATCCTATTACATCGCTAAAAAAGGATTTATTGATGATGATTTTATTAATCAAATAGAAAGCAATTACAATGTGAGATTTTCGTGTCTAACCAATTGTAATCCAGCATTTGGAGACATGTTAACTTATCAACTTGAAAAAGATTATAAACCTATGATAATTTCCGCTGATGAAATAACGCTTAAAGTCGTTAGGACATCGATGGTTGGATATTATGGCTAAATATAGAAAGGGGGATATAGGATGAGCGAAATTAAGGGACAATTACTTGGCATCATTTTAGTGTTGATGGTATTCGCTGCCGTTAGCGGTGCAATTACCTTAACATTTAAGAATTTAACAAATACTATTTCAAATCAAGTATCTGAAGTTGTTAATGATGTTGAATAATTCTAATGAGGTCAAACGGCCTCATTTTTTATTGTATTTAACTTATTTTATATAATAAAAAGCCCATTAATATATTCTTGATAGGTAAAACATTTTATTGTAATATCTTTTTTAAGGAGTTGACTTTATGGACTACACACAAGAATTAAAAAACATCCTCGCCAAAAGAAATGTTGATGTTGAACATTTAACAAACGATGCTGTCTTAGCAAATATTGGATTGGATTCACTTGATTTAGTAGAAATTATGCTCGAAATTGAAGAATTAGTTAACACTGAATTTACAAGCGAAGAAATTATGGGTTTAACCACAATTCAAGATGTAATAAATTTAATTGACAGCAAAGTTAAATAATTGTTGCATTGTCATTTACGATAGTGATATTATTTTAAAGCACTTGGAAATTTGCCTACTTAGCTCAGTCGGTAGAGCTATCGGCTGTTAACCGATCGGTCGTGGGTTCGAGTCCCTCAGTAGGCGCCAAGTCATGGTCTGTTGGAGAAGTGGCTTAACTCACCACCCTTTCACGGTGGCATTCATGGGTTCGAATCCCATACAGATCACCATTTCTAGAGAACACAAGCGATATTAAAATATCGCTTTTTTCTTTGCTTTTTCCTGCAATGGGGAATCGACCTGCTATCCTATATGGATGGCATTTTTTATGGTTAGGTGTTAATTAACGACGTTTACAAACGGTGGTGAAATTTCATTTATAGCTATTACATCAATTCACTTAACGGATAGAGTGAAGGAAATATCATCCTTAAACGAAATGATTTAAAGTGAAAAGATGGTTAAATCATTAAATTATTGAAATCGTTAAGTGATTTAAAATTGATGTTAATGTTCTATCTACAACCACATTTTAAAGAAAATTGTTTTATTTACAACAAAATCGATATCAATAAAATAAAAAATACATCATAAAAATAAATAAAAAAATCATCCAATTACACTTGCAACAAAAACCACAAAACAATATAATATGGTTGTAGGTGATAGCTGTGACTAATACAGACCATATTGAAAAAATAATTAATTCAAACAAAGGATACATTACAAGAAAAGAAATTAACGAAAATGGAATACCTTCTTTTTTCCTATACGATTACGTTAAGAAAAATAACCTAATTAAATATGGAACTGGGTTTTATGCGCGAAATGATTGGATAAAAGATGATTACTTAGTTTTTCAATATTTATATCCAAAATATATTTTCTCATTCTTCAGCGCGGCATATTTACACGGATTAGGTGACTATAACCCTCCGTTTTTAGAAGTAACTGGTCCAAAAAACTATCGTCCTTTTCCATTACCAAAAAATGGAATAATTACTCATACTGATACACTCAAAGAAACTTATAATATTGGAATAATTGAAGTAGAAACAATTTTTGGAAATAAGATTAAAGTTTATGATATTGAAAAAACAGTATGCGATTTTATTAAATATCGAAAGAAAATTGATTCTGAATCGTTTGTTAAATGTTTAAATTTATACAAAAAGAGAATTGACAAAAATGTGAATAACTTAATGAAATACGCAAAAATAATGGGAATCGAAGATAAAGTATTTAGTCTTATGGAGGTCTTACTAAATGAAGATTAATAAAAATTCTTTGCAAGCAAGAGTTCAAAATCTTTCTATTCAAAAAGGAGTACCTTCAAACGTAATATTGCAAAATAGTTTGTATTGAGTCTTTTTTATTAATTATAAAAATCATAGAGTCGGCAGTTACCAAAACTTTATATCAATTAATGCATATGTTAGAAAAAGAAATTCTAACTAAATAGAAAAGCAAATAACTCGAATAGCCTATTTTAAAAAATAGGCTTTTTATTTTGCGAAAAAATATGTGAACGCGAACAAAATTATGTAAGCGTAAATGATTCATAAGCTCGAACTATCGAACATTCTACTTTATCCTTCTAAGCATATAAATGTTGTTAATTATTACCCCCTGATTTATGATGGTTGGGTCGATTTCCTTTAGATAGCAAATAGCAGAATTGTAGTAAATGTCTTAAATAGAGATGAACTTGAAGAAAAAGAATTTCAATGTTATTTTTTAAACATTCGATAATAAAAATATACAAATTATAAGTTATATAAAAGAAGGTATATGTAATATGTTCCATAAAATGAAACTCTGGAATGACCCTTTTAATAAATTAAAAATAGAACTAAAACTATTGAAATGAGGTTATGTGACGAAAAACGTTCATTAATAGCGGTTGGCGATACTATAGAGTTTACTAACATAAATACTCATGAAATATGTGAGTGCATAGTTACTAATCTATATAAATATGAATGCTTTGATGAACTATATAAGCATCATAATAAAATATCAATTGGTTATTCTGATAATGAAGTTGCTGATCCAAGTGATATGCTTGTTTATTATAGCGATGAAAATATAAGAAAATATGGTGTGTTAGGAATAGAAATTATTGTTAAATAAACTTTAATTTTTCTTTTATCGTAGTTTTGATATCAAAACAATGGTGTTTTCATTTTGTATTAAAATGTTCCATCTTTGTCACTATTAAAGAATAGGCACAATACAAAAATATAAAATAATATATGATGACTCCGAAGATTTTTCTTAAAATATTTAAAATATTTGAAATTTAATTTAATATAAATGTGAAGATATTTTTAATCAAGACGAAAGGAGTTTCTATATGAAAAAAAGATATTTATTGTCTATTTTGTCGCTTTTCATTTTAAGCGCTTGTTCTGTGACAAATAAAGATACTTCATCAAGTAGTAGTGGTGGTAATGATGATTCAACATCATATACTTCCGAAGAGACAACTTCTAGTAGTAGTGAATCTGAAGAAATTGAGATTTCTATTCCTGAAGGTAGTTCAGAAGAAACATATGACGACACCGCTGATATCGTCATTAATTTATCAAATAATACGACAGTTGATAACAATAATGGTTTTGTTGTTATCGAAGATCAGACAGTCTATATTTTAGCGGGTGGTACATACACATTGACTGGAACATTAGAGGGAAATGTCATTGTCAGTGCTGGTGAAGAAGCGGTTGAAATTGCTCTTACAAATGCAAATATTACTTGTTCTACGACATGTCCATTTTTAATTTATGAAGCTGATTCATGTGATATTTCAGCAAAGAGTGGTACTACAAACTCTGTTATTGATTTAAGAACTGTTGAAGATACATATAACGCTGCAATATATTCAATGTGTGATTTAACTCTTAAGGGTAAAGGAAGCCTTGAAGTTACTAATAATTTTAATAATGGTGTTCATAGCAAAGATGATTTAGATATTAAAAATTTAACTTTGAGTGTCAAAGCTGTTAATAACGCAATCAAAGGAAATGATTCATTAACGATTTCTTCTGCAAAATTAAATGTCATATCGACAAAAGGTGATTGCTTAAAAACAGAAAATTCTGACGTTTCATCGAAAGGAAATCAAAGAGGAACCATTACCATCAAAGGTGGAACATTAAATTTATACGCTGCGTGTGATTGTATTGATGCCTCCTATAATGTTTCTATTAGTGATGACGCTGTTATTAATTGTTTCAGTGAATCATATTCTCCATATTCAGAGGAAGTGACAGTCACTCAAGGTGAAACATTATATTTAAAAATGAATCAAACTCTTGCTTCTTATCGTTATGCTGTTAATTTCACTTTTGCTGACAATTCAACAACTTTTGTAAATGCTAAAACTGAAAGTTCACAAGGTGGTTTTAATAAGAAAGATTATTACTTCTCTGTCGAAGTACCAGATGGTGCTTTATATTTACAAGTATTTGCTTTTGACTCTTCTAGTAGCACTAATTCGACAAGCGAATATGTTTATGCTTCTGAAAGAGTGTCAATTAATACTGCTTATGACTGTTTATCAGTAAAATTATCAGGTAGTTCATTAACCCTTTCATGGGGTAATTATTCGACTTCTTCTGGCGGTCCAGGAGGAGGAATGGAAGAAGGAAATCCTGACTCTGCTGATTATTCATGTAAAGGTATTAAAGCCGATAACGAAATCGTAATTTCTGGTGGTACCATCAGTGTCAAAACTCATGATGATGCTATTCACGCTAACGGAGATGTCACTTTAGAAAATGGTAATGTCGGTTTAGGAAATGTCACAATTAGTGGTGGCGATTTAACTTTATATTCTGATGATGATGGCATTCATGCTGATTATACTTTAACTATCAGTGGTGGAAATATTAATATCACCAATTCATATGAAGGTATCGAAGGAAATATAATCAATATTTCAGGTGGTACAACGACTTTAATTTCAAAAGATGATGGTGTCAACGCAACTAGTTTTAGTGAAACTCCACTTATCAATGTTACGGGTGGTATCTTATATTTGAACGCTGCTGGTGACGGTTTAGATAGTAATGGTAACATCACTATGAGTGGTGGTAATATTTTAGCCATTGGACCAACTAACCAAGGTAATGGTGTTTTAGATTATGATGGTACTTTTAAAGCCACTGGTGGATATGTCTTAGCTATCGGTGCTAGTGGAATGAATCAATCAGTCACTGCTTCAGGCGATGCTAAAAGCGGGACAAAATCGATTACAACATCAAATGGTTCATATGTGGCGCTTAATGTTGACGGTGTCAATATGTTGATTATTAAAGTCATTAAATCGAGCATTAATTATTGTGCATATTCTTATGTTGGAGGCACTGCTTCAATCAATGTTTCAACATCTGTTAGTGAAACTTTAGTAAACGACTTATATTACGTCAATATGAATTAATAAAACTAAATTAAATTCAATAATTAAGAAGGCTCATTGTTTATCTTTTAAATAATTTGCCTTCTTTTTTTATTTCATTTAATTTTTATTTTACAAAGTGCGTTATTTTAGTAATAATTTTGTCTTTTTTATTGTCTAAATAAGAAATAATTATAAAATTAAAAATTCATTTTTAATTTATCAGTATTTTTATCTTGAAACAAAAAATAAAAAAACTCTTTATTTTCTAAATAAAAAGACTAATAATAACACATATTTATAAATTATAGACATTAGACTTATCGTCAATGTC
>JBJEDU010000002.1:0-14937 GCA_051872395.1 Bacilli bacterium
CGCTTTGAGATGATATGAGAGTGATCGAAGATAACACCACTCTCAAACGTTCAATTTTCGATATGTCGCATACTGTTAATATGAGAGTGATCGAAGATAACACCACTCTCAAACCATAACATCAGATATAATTCCTTTTCTTATATATGAGAGTGATCGAAGATAACACCACTCTCAAACTTTAATTTACGAAATAAGCGAAAAGATAGAATATGAGAGTGATCGAAGATAACACCACTCTCAAACAATATCAATTAACCTCTCACCATTAACAATATATGAGAGTGATCGAAGATAACACCACTCTCAAACACACAATTGCTTTATAAGGAAGCAAAAGCAATATGAGAGTGATCGAAGATAACACCACTCTCAAACTATTGGTTGCGTTGTTGACAAGTTTGGAAGATATGAGAGTGATCGAAGATAACACCACTCTCAAACCAAGTATTTGGCTGAACACTTACATAATCAATATGAGAGTGATCGAAGATAACACCACTCTCAAACCCTGTATTGGAATTATAAACCCACGATACAATATGAGAGTGATCGAAGATAACACCACTCTCAAACCTCAAATTATTGATAATGGTATTACCTCAATAATCAAATTATATCATAAATGCTAAAAAGAGCATAAATCATTATCTATGATAAATATTTGTTCATTATCGCATTTTTCAAAAGAAAAGTTTGGTTCAATATTAATAATTTTAATATCCTTATAAGATAATTCTTTTAATAAATCTTCAATTTGTGATTTTTCAAGATATTCATGGATATGAAATAACCAAAAAATTGTTGTTTTTCTTAATTCGTAAGAAACTTCAATATATTTAATTATTCTTTTGACTATATCATTTTCCTCATCATCAAATTTTAAATCAAATAATTTAAATATATCTTCTTCTCTTATCTCATCAGAAAATGATAAAGATAAATCAAAATCAATCGCTATATCTTTAATAATAAAAGACATTCTATTTTTAATTTCATCAATGCCTTCTTTGATATCACTTTTATAAAATGATTTTAGTATTTTATATAAGGAATTTATGTTTTTCTTTGTATTTAGATCAAGACAAAAAATATTATCAATTACCTCGATGTTATCTGTAATTTCTTCATCCTTGTTATCTACACTTAAAGTAAATAACGAAGTATGTTTAGGAAAATCAAGTCTTACGTGCAATTCAACATCATAAAGATATTTCTTATTTTCGATAACAAAAGACAACATATTAAATTCTTCTAAATTAAATGTTTTATTTATTATTAAATAAGTTAATTGTCTATTCATAGTTTAATAAATCTTTCATCATTAATTATTACATCTGTTTCTACTTCACCCAATAAATGTCTTATTGATGTAAATTGTTTTTCAGTAATTGTTAAAACAGAAACGATGCCATCTTTTGGAAGTTTATTTTTAACTTCTTTAATAGAAGCTTCCACAGCATTTTCGTTTATCGATAATTTTGTATAAACACTTTCTTGGAGCATTATAAATCCAAGTTTTTTAATATGTTTTATAAACTTGGAATATTCTTTGTGATCGCTTTTTGTAACAGAAGGTAAATCAAAGAATAAAATTGTTCTCATAAATCTATATATCATTTTGTATAAATTTTATTAATGAAGGGTCATTATTTTTTATTGCTTGAAAAACACTTAAACAATAAATAGAAATTGCATTATTTAGTGTTTGATTTTTTCCATCAATGGTTACTTCTTTAGATAATATAGACGCCAACTCTTCTTTCCAATTTTCTTTATCTAATTTTTCAACTTCTTCATCAATAATAAATCTAAAAGGTTCCATTAAATCACACGATAAATTAAATTGATTAAATTCATTAATATGATGGATTCCAAGTTGAGTTATGTATCCAAAGGATACAATGACACGATTAAAATGCGACAGCAATATTGTATAACCATAGTTCAAATATGAATTAATTTCACAATCCTGTTCTCTTGAAAAACCTTTGTAATAAATATTATTAAAATATACTTTTGCAGAATGGCCTTCTCTATTAGTTTTATCGCCTAGTTCAACATTTTGTGAATATTCAATTAATTGATTATATGATTCAAGTTTATTTTTTCTAAATAAGCTTTTAGCTTGATTTAATATTTTTTCTATAACTATTCTTTGCCAAATTAAATCTTTGACACAATCATCCCATTTTGATTGTTCCATAATTTTTTTAGATGAATTATATGAACAATAAAATGGCACTAATTCGGAAATTGGATTTTTCTTTTCATCACAAAAAATAACTTTAATCTTTCTTTTTGATAACTCGGAAAGTAAAGAAGTAGTTATTGAAACAGCGGTACTTGAAATTATTAATGTGTGAATTTCATTTAATAGAATTCTTTTAGTTGTATCTATAGTTCTATAAATAAGATATTCTAATGAATATTCTAATTTACTATGAGAGTCCACCACTACTGTTCTAAAAGACATAATTAGAGAGGCTTTTTATCAGAAATTAAACCGGTTACCGATTTATAAACAATATAAATATTGGGTTCTGATATAAATGTTTTAGTTTTTCTAAATTTATTATTAGAAATTTTTGATAAGGCGCTGGAATTTCTTGTAAATAATGCAATCAAAGAAATTATATATTGTATTTGTTCATAAATCGTTTTAGTTAAGAAAGCATTTTCTTTTTCCACTTCTAATTCATCTCTAATTTGATTAATCATAGGACAACAATCATATTTTTTATTCGTAGATAAACTAATAATAAAATTAAAAATAAGTCGATTGAATTCTTTAGAAAATTCAACATATTTCGTACATTCTTTATCCGTATAAATTTTAATTAATTCATCTTGTTTGTCTTTAATGTCCTTTTGATATTTATCAAACTTATATAAATATGTAACGAATTCTTTTGGGAGAAATATTGGTGAAATAGGTTTAAGTTTAATTTCTTTCTCGTTGCATGATTGAAGCAAATATGAACAACCACCATAAACAATTTCTTGATTTGAATGAATTTCTCTTCTCATGTCCAAATCAACAGTCTCATTTTTTTCGTGTTTTATGTACTTTTCAATTAACCTATTTTTTAATTTTTCTTTATCATTATTAGCTAAAAGTATTTCGATATAAGGAACGGCCACTAAAGTCCTATAAGTTTTCTTTCCTTTTATAGTAGCAACATAGAAATAACTTGTTGAAAGAGCTGAATAACCACCATATCTTTGAGTATCATTCATTGCCCCTTTAGTGTGAACAGGGAACAATTTTCCATCTGAATGTGGATTAATAGTTTCCTTATAAAAACTATCTTCAGAATAATCAATTCGATATGACAATAAGAAATCGTGTCTTTCACAACAGTTTTTAATAATCTTTTCACCTAAAGAATTGTGATTGATAAGTGAAATAACATATTTTTCCATATTAGTGGATTCTCTATTTTCATTATTTTTGTCATATAAATAAAATTTTGAAGAAAATCTTTTATATAATGAAACACCACTGACAATATTCAAATAAGCATCAACAGCGTGATGTGCATCATTTAAATATCTAAGTTTATGAATTTGCAAATAATCTCTAATAAGTGAAGGATATTGAGCTTTAGAGAACACTAAAGTTGTATTTGGATATTTGATTTCTAATATCTTCTTTATTGTAATGTTTGATTGATTAACAACATTAATTTGAGCATTAACAAAAGCTTCTAATTCATCATCAGTAATTGGGTTTGTTCTGATTAAATTAGTGTATTTTTTATCCGAAATTGCTTGCTTTTTGTGTAAATAATTCCAAATTCC
This sequence comes from Bacilli bacterium, assembly GCA_051872395.1. Classification (GTDB taxonomy): domain Bacteria; phylum Bacillota_I; class Bacilli_A; order RFN20; family CAG-826; genus JBJEDU01. Next base: position 3,805 of record JBJEDU010000002.1, read on the forward strand.
AACTACTTTTTCATTATTTCTAATCTCACTTGGAATTGGATATTTAGCCTTTTTAATATTTTGATTATCGATTCTATTCACTAAAACTAAATTATCTAAAGAATCGTCCTTTATCATACTTTGAGGAATAATATGATCGGTATCATATTTATTTGAATTGATAACATCATTTATATCAATTCTTTTGCCAGTATATAAATCAAGACCATTTTGCTTAAAGTACAAGTATAAATGCTTGCCCCTTAATTCATCGAGTTTTTGTGAACTATATTTGCTTTCCAATTCTTCTAAACATTCTTTAGCACACTTTGACATAAAAGCGTCTTTATCTTTTATTAATGAATAAAGGAAATTCTTCAATTCTTTATATCGGGAATCGGTTTCACGACCTTTAAGAGATGCATCATTTTTTCTAGTAACTTCAATGGAAATGTATTTTGGTTCTTTTTTAGATAAGGTAGCAATTTCATCAATGATTCTCACTGCTTGAATTGTACTTCTTCTCATTTTTGGAGGAGTAGATAAAATAATATTTTCAACAATTTCATCTTTAGTTTGGTCTTTAATAAATTCTTCGTTTTCCTCTTTTATCGCATTAATAAAATGATATACTTTATCATTCAAAACTTCTTGGAAATTTTTAACCTCTTCTTTCATTACATCCAATATAGATAAAACAACTCCAGAATCAGTAACAACTTTTAATCCATTGATGAGTTTATAAGAGAATGGTGCCCATTCAGAAAAGGAAGTTGATAATAAAATTTTCTCTTGCTCTAAAGATAATTTCTTTTCTTTTTTAATAACACTGACACCATCCTTAACATTGTCTGTAAAAACGTTGAGTTTAAAAATAATATCTTCCGCGATAGAAATATCCTCATTAGATAATACACTCTTATTAAAGAAAGATTTGAAAATTACATAACTCTCATTAATGAATGGATCTTTTTGATTAATTCCATCAAATGTTACTCCATCAAGTTTATACACTTGATAGTGTCTTTTTAAATAATTACTAATAGTCTTACAAGTTGTTTTTGAATTATTCAAAATAATGTTTTTATAAATATCTTCTTTTAATTCTTGAGAAATTCTCGCGCCATTAATTTTTAAAGCATTTAATCTATCAAGAATAATAAATTGTTGATAAATAATCGATTTTTTAGGAAGAACATTTTCACCAATTAAATATTGGCATGAATTAGTTAATGTCTTCATAAAATTTTCTTTAGTTTTTGTGTCATCAATTACTTCACTAATATTCCAAGGGGTAATAATTTCGTTATTATTTCTTACAACTTTTGAATATGGCGACTTAGTAGAAAGCGGACCATAATAATACGGCACTCTAAACATAAACAATTTAACGATTTTATCAATGAATTCACCATCAATCTTTTCATAAACTCTTGAAGCATTATTCAATATTTGAATCAACTCATCTTTATGCAATTGATGAGGAATAACGCTTGTGGATTTATTTGCTATAATCGGTAAAAATTCATCCAATAAGCATGATTCTTTTATTAAGCAATATTTTTGCGATTCACTAGACAAATATTCATCATATGGCTTCAATGTTTCTAAAATAAACGTGTCTAATATATGGATGTCTTTATTTCTTGTTTTTGCATTCGAATTAACTCGAACAAATGCAGCGTAATTCTTTTCGCTTGTCTTATCTTTAAAAATTTTGAAATAAACACTTTTGGAACCTGTTAAACAATATTTTTCATCGACCATACGACACAAAGATTTTAATTCTTTTAAACATTGCTTATGTGTTTCAAAAATTTGTGCAAATGAAGAAGAAATATTCTTTTGATCTTTAAGTAGTTCTTTTAACTCAAAATAATCAAATACTTGTTTTGCCAAATCCACTAATAAGTATTTATCCGCTAAAATCATTTTTAAATTTGCTTCTTCACTATCAAATTCAGAATTAAATTGAATAGACTTCTTTTCATAAGTTTCTTTGTCTAATTTAGAAATGTCATAGCTTGAACCACAAATAAGCGAAGCAAACATTGTGATATGTTCTAAAACAGTCTTATTATCTATAGAAGGAACTAACTTCAATATTTCTTTCTTTTTAGTTATCTTATTTAATTCATTGTTTGAAAGAATATTTTTTATTGACGCTATCGAAGCTTTATTAAAAACTTCATAGTCAACATCATCATATTCTTCATCATCTAATTCACATATTAAATTTTTAATATATTCATTCACTTGATAGAAGACATCATCGTTTAAAACATCAATCTTATAATCACCTTCTTTAAGAAAGTTACCTCGATATTTAATAATATGATGAATAGCGAGATAGACAAATCTTATATCGCTTAATGCATAATTATCATTATTAATTAAATCTCTTCTTAAATGCCAAATTGTTGGAAAGTGTTTATAAAATTCTTTTTCTTTGTCTAATGAAGCAAATAAATATGGATTATATTTTTTATCTTCGGTTTTAAGAATAGATTCATTCATTCTATTAAAGAAATTTGGATCTTTATCAATGATTAAATTATTTTGACAAAATAAAGACTCTAATAATTTTAGTCGATAATTTCTTCTATTAAGTCTTCTTTTATTTGTTCTTTTTAATCTTCTTTTTTTAGCGTCTTCAGCTTCTTTAAAAATACGAGAACCCCACGCTGTTTTACCCTTAATTCTAACTAAATCAAAATTTTCATCAGTGGTAGCCCAACCAATAGAATCTGTTCCAATATCTAAACCAATTAATAAATCTTTATTATTATCCATAATAAAACCTCTTACAAATGAATATAAACAAACTATATTTTAATTATACCATTATTCAAGAGAATTGATTAGACAAAATAAAAAAGAAGCCAAATTACCTTGCGGATTTATTTAAAGCCTCTTATTTTATTAACAACAATTGTTAGAATCTTGTAGTAAAACCTTATTTGAACTTGTAGTGTTATCTTCGTTTTATCTACGTGAATATTATCTCATCATTTCAAATATCAATCAATAATATTGTTTTACCAATCAATTTTATGAACAAAAAAAGTTCAATTTTATCTATTAAAATATGTAAAAACAAGAAATTTTACCTAAGAATTGAAAGATTTTTAATATTTTAAATAGAAAAAAGGATACCTTCCTTAAAAGAAAGTACCCCTTATATATAAATTTAAGCAAATGAAATAAAATAGATTAGTTTTTCTCTTGAGTATCAAGATCATGCGACAATTCTTTTTGGTCTTCCATGAATTGTCGAGCTTCTTGTTTTTCTTTTCTAGTAACTTTAATATCTGATTTTGAAGGTTGATTAATAACGACTTGGTCGTAACTTAAATCAAATCCGTTTCTAATAAATAATTGACGATATTCTCTTAATAAGTCTCTTTGCACTTGATAACGGTCTTCTTCATGACATTTAGCCACTAATTTGATTGCGACGTTACTTGAACCATAACCAGAAACGCCTTTATAAAATGGGCCTTCAACAATCGCAGGAATATGTTCTTTAAAGGAATCAAGATTGTCTTTAATTAAGTTTTCAACGTATTCAAGAGGAATATCAAAACCAAATTCACAGTCAACGACTGCAAGAGATAATTCTCTTGATAAATTGACAACATTTTTAATATCAGAGTTATTGATTATTTTAATATTACCTGCACAATCAATAATTTTTGTCGCACGAATTCCAATTTCAGAAACTGTTCCTCTAAAATCATCGATAGAAACAATTTCTCCAACTGAATATTCTTCTTCAAAAATAATGAAGACACCAGCAATAATATCAGCGATTAATGATTGTGCGCCTAAGCCTATGATAAGAGTAATGACTCCAACTGATTCCCAAATAGCCGCAGTGTTGACTCCAAAAGCTTGCAATACCAAGAATATTAATACGATCGCCGCGCCATATTTGATGATTCCATCTAATAAAGTGATTACTGTTTTTGCACGATTAGATTTTTGCATCATCTTACGGAATATGAGTCGTAATATTTTAGATAACGCTAAAACGACAACAATTAATATTATTGACCTAATTATCGTTTTGACATGTGAATTCCATGCTTCTGGAATTTTTGAAATATCCCAAACATTTTCTTTGACCCATGCCCCCATCGTCGAAGTTGGAGCGACAGCTTCAACAATAATACCACTGACAAATAGAAGTAGTATTAACGCTCCTAAGACAATTCCGATGATAGAAACAATCTTTCTTGTTTTCTTTCTTTTTGCTAAATCTTCTTTCATTTTCTTTTCCTCCATTAGCCTAAATCAATAGTTAATTTATTTTTAATATATCTATTTCCTTTCATTACTATATCTAATGCGTATGTATCATACTTTTGATAATAGTCATCTTTTGTAACATAAATATAAACATCATTTATCGCTTCTTCATAATTAGAAAGAGTCAATGTATATTCCATTTCCATATTGCTTTCATAATTATCAAAAGTATAAGTCACACCATTAATCTCAATCGCGTTTTCAATATCTAACAAATAATAATTATAAAATGTTAATATCGCTTGATTATCATCAGTAAATTCGACTTCAAAGGTAACATATTCTAAGAAATTGAAATTAATTGAACCAGATGGAATATCCTTGGCCATGATGTAGGTAACACCCTCATAGAAAAATTCTACGTGATTTTCAAAAGTATACATCTCGTCAATAGGTAAATCTTCTAAGACACTATATTTACCAGTAATATATGAATCATATCGATTTGTGCAGACACTATCACCAGTTTCTTCATCTATTTTTCTTGAATATACCAAACAATTAACATCAGTGTTTGGGTAATCTTCTTTAGAGAAGAAAGAAACATCACGATAAATGTTAATTGTGCCATCATCGTTATAAGTTAAAACTATCTCGCTATAATCCACTCCGTAATTATAAAAAGGAACATAATTATCAGTCGCTCCAGCAGTGGAAATACTATATTCAATGTTATCTAAATAAACATTATTATTTTCATCTAAAATTGATATGGTAAGTGTCATGTCAACACCTAAAGGAATATTTGACACACTGATTCTTTCATCAATAGATGAATACATATCGATTAAAGAATCAGAACTGACAATATGCATTTGATAAGTAGAAGGTAAAAGATAACTAGATACAATGTTGCCTTCAACCGTTTCTGCTTGTGAATCAGAACTACTTGAAATATCAACTTCAACTTTATCAACAGTGAAACTATATGATAAATCAAATTGACCAAGATAATAATTAATCGATTTGTTGTTATTTTCTAATTGATTATCAACAAAAGATAGTGAAGCATAAATACTAACTAGGCCATATTCTCCATCATATTGATTTAACACTAAAGATGATGAAGGTTTTACTTCATTACATTCATATGTATAAGTTAAATTATCATCGATATCAATGACAATAAATTCAATAGAGGACAATGAATAATCAAAGAGCATTGAACAATAATAATCAAAATAGAAATATGTCCCATCAAAAGATATCTCATTATCGATATAAATCGATGGATGGATAAACTGATATCCAATTTGATTATATGAATCATATAAATGATTTTCGTTATTAAATAAACAATATTCATTATAAATGAAGTTAATGGAGTTCATTCCACTGGTGGAAGGAATGGTAATTTTTGCAATACCATCACCACTATAACTACCAAACACTAATCCATCATCATTGACTACTAAAAGTTCATAAGTATAACCATCAAATGGTGAATAGAAATTAACATCCGCGGTGATAGTGACACTATCTTGAGCGTAATCTAAATCAACTTCATTTGGGGATAATTTATCAAATGAAGCAAAATAAGTATCTTGGTCAGCAATAAATGGCGATATTTCTTTTTGATAGACGATATTCATTTGATCGCTATATTCTTCAAAATAATATATCGCATAAGAATAATATTTCGTTCCATAATCTAAAAGTCCCTCTAAAGAAACGGAATTATCATCACTATTAAAATTTAGTTCAGTTTCAATAAAAGAAGATATTTCCTCTAAATTATCATCATAGGTTCTAATATATGAATAGAACTCTTTAGTGTCATCGATAGATAAAAGATTAAATGAAACATTCAACTTATTTGGTGAAACAATTTCAAATAAACTCGATTCATCAACCACAAAAGTAGTGTCAACATTATCAAAGGTAATATCTAAAGAAAGATAATCGTACGATATTATTTGCATTTCATCATCAATAAAACCAACGACATAAAAATATAAATTGCTATTAACCAATTTATTAATTGAACCTTTAAAGAAATTGTCTTCATCCAAACACTCGTTCACGTCTAATACATTAGAAATTGTTTCGACATTTTCTTGTTTTTCATTAGTGACAAATAATGTCGCTCCAGCGACTTCCTCATAATAGTCAGACATATAGACTGAATACTCTAATCCATATGTTTTTGTATCTTCGACATATGTCGTATAAGTATTTAGTTCATCCAATATCCCTTTGGGTTTACTATTATTTGTTGTAGTAAATTGTTTTTGGTAATATTTAGATTCCTCTCCAACAATGTTTTTTAACGATACAAGTTCATAATTATAAGTAGTGTTTGGAATGAGATTAGGAATTAAATATTTATGGCTTCCATCTTTTAATTTAATTTCTTTTTCTTCATCTTCACTATAAAATCTTAAAAGAAAATCATCTGTTGATAGTCCATATAATTTTTCATCTTCTTTTAAGATTTTATCTATGTTGATTTCAATGAGAGAGTAATTATTTCCTACTTCATTAGTGATATATTTACCAACATTAGTGAAAAGTGAACCATTTGAAACAACAGAAATGATGACCGCGGCCGCGGTCACAATCAAAGAAGAAGAGGCACCTAAAGAAACGGAAGAAGCTTCGATGAGTGATTTAGATGCCATATTAGTGTTTTTCACAGATTGATTATTAGTCAATCTTTCAATATCTTCTCTATCTAAATTCTTCTCTTTTTTGTTTTGCGATTTAGAAAAATTATTATCAGTAATTATTTCATTGATATTAATAAATTCATTCGCAGTATTCTTATTTTCACCAACTGAAAAACTTTCATTAGTGAAAGGAATGGCCTCAAAAAATTGTTTATCTTCTTTAGGTGAATAAAATTCACCTCTATCAACAAATTTCATATAAATAAAGTGTAATATATCGAATAATGCATTTCAATTTTTTCTTTATTTAAAAAATTGTAATAAAAAATGAATATTCTTTTACTCGACACTTTATTTTTATATTTTTATTAGTTAATTTGCACTTTATTTTCTTTCTTAATGAGATGGAATAACAAAAAGAAAGAGACTACTGCAGTCAATAATTCTGCGATAGGAAAACTCCACCAAATCAAACTCGATGCATTAGATAAAGAAACAAATATCACGCAACACGGAGCGACAAATACCACTAAACGGAGAAGAGAAATAATAAGAGGAGAAAATGCTTTTCGATAAGCTTGTAAAACACCTTGCACCGCTAAAGAGAAACCCATAAATACATAACCAATTGAAGCAATTCTTATCGCATATGTTGTCATTGATTTAATCTCACTCACATTATCGCTGACACTACTTAAAGCAAATAATGAAGCAATTCCTTCAGCGAATATTTCAAATATTAAAGTGATGGCTAAAGCAATAATTAATGCATCAATGATTCCCCATTTAATTGTCTCTTTAATTCTCTTTTTATCATTGAGTCCAATATTGAAAGATAATATCGAAATAATCGTATTGCTTAATCCAAAACAAGAGAATAACGCGATTTGTTGGATTTTATAATAAATACCATATGTTCCTGAAATTAATTCACCGCTTGTTTTATTGATAGAAATAATCATAATAACGAGGAACATATTAATTGATAATAACGCTTGCATCAGCATTGCTGACCAGCCTATTTTATATATTTGTTTAATGATATTTAAAGAAGGAATAATATCTTTGATATTGTTTTTTATTTCTTTATTTATTCCATAATGGAACGCCATTGCGATAAATAAAGAAACAAATTGACCAGTAACAGTTGCATATGCTGCTCCTTCAATACCCATATTACATGGATAAATAAACACATAATCAAGAATAATGTTTGTAAGAGCGCCAGCGACTTGTGCAATCGTTGAATGCATCGTTTTTCCAATGGCTTGAAGAAATCTTTCAAAAACATTAAAGCCTAAAGCCCCTAAAGATAAAGAACAAACAATGCACATATAATTTGAACCCATCTTGATAACTTCTTCATCTACTGTGTTGATAGATAAAAACCATCGAGAACCAAATAATCCAATTAATAGGAAAACAACATAAAAACAAATGGCAATAAATATTCCATTGCCAACACATTTAGAGGCAGTATTTTTATCGCCATTACCTAAACTTCTTGATAATAAAGCATTGATACCAATACCAGTTCCAACTCCAATAGCGATCATCAATATTTGAACAGGAAAAACATAAGTCAACGCTAAATTAGCTTTGACACCACTTTCACCCATATTGATAACAAAGACAGTATCGACAACATTATAAAGGGCTTGTAATACCATTGAAAAAATCATTGGTAAACCCATCGACCAAATCAAAGATGAAATCTTTTTAGTCGCCATTTTATTTTCATTCATATAAAAAACCTCCTCACATAAGTCTGATTGGACTTACGCTATCGGAGATAACAACGCATCAGCGGATATAATTTAACAAATTTTCATTTTAATTTCTAATTAAAAATTAAATTGATTAACTAAAAGGTGAAACGCTCAATTTAACGTTTCACCTTTTAATAACTTAGTTAATTAATTTTTATAATTTTATAAAGTGATAATTATCGCAGGGACAACACCAACGAAGGTTTTTGTTGCTAAGTATTTACATGTTTCATTAAATGGATAATGAGAATTGATACATTCAACATAATTTTTATTATCACTACCTTTAATGATTCCATCTCTTAACCAATATGGGCTATACACTGTTCCATATCCACTAGAACCAGTATCCTTATAAGCACCTAGAATAAATGGATATTGATATGATCCAAATCCTTTATTACGAACCACTCCAACTTCATCTAAACTTGGTAAGAATATTTTGTCATCATTGCAAGAGGCATTAGGCACTAATATTTCCTTTTGATATTCGTTAAATAGTTCATCCATCCATAATTGAAGCCAACCACGAATCCAACTGGTTTCATAAGTTAAATCACCAGTATCAGTTTCAGCGAATCTTTGACATGTCCATATCTCTTTACTAACTAAATAGGCTTGTCCATCACTTTCACTGACAATTTCCCACATACCAGTTCTTTCTTGATACCACATAATGTTGTTTGTCCAAATACGATTTGTCGTTTGATTATCATCATTATCTAAACGATATTTCGTATAATAAACACCACGATAATTGATACCTTCATATTCAAGGTCACAATAATAGGTACTATCATTATCACCTGCACCAAAATCAAAAGTATTCCAATTATCCATTTCACCCATGAATGGATTACCTGCCATCTCTTCTAATGCATCGGTTATATCAGTATTACTAACTTTTTCACAATATGTTTTACCCATTCTAATATAGGCACCTTCTGGATCAGCGACTCCTGCCGCGTTGACGCGAACATAAAGTTGTTTCTTTCCACATTCTGTACAAACACCATCAACATAATTATGTTCAGCAAATGGAATCGTGTCAGATATTGTTTTACCACACACGCAAGATAACTCTTTAGTGCCTTCTTTTATACAAGTCGCTTCCTTGATAATGGTTTCATTATCATATGAATGATTTTTAACTTCGCTATAATCACCATGTTTACATTCTTCAGTATGGGTTTCATCAGTGATATTTGTGTATATAATTTCGTGTCCTTTAAAATTCGCTGATAAGACAACTTCATCTTTTCCGACGACAATTTGATAAGTTGTTTGAGTAGATAAAGAATCATTTCCATCACTCCAACAATCAAAATGGTGATCTTTAGTTGGAATAGCTTCTAATTTTAATACATCGCCTTCATAATGCGTGGCTTTATAACTCGCATTATTTTCTAACAAAACATCATTAACTTTTAAATAACCGTATTCAGCGAGAGGTAAAATATTAACACTGACAGAGACTTCTGATTTAGTAACCTCTTCTTCTTCACCATCTGCTGCGATGATAAAGTAACAAAAACTATCAGTAGTAAAACTAACTTTATTAGTAGTGACAACTGGTTTAATTTTATTAAACGAATTGTCACTTAAAATATGATAGACAGAATATTCTAAATTAACATCTATATCATCAATAAAAATGGTTACAGTAACTTCGCTATAAGGCTGAATTTGTTCACCATCTTTTTCTAAGGAAATATCAAATACATAAATATCACTTTCCGTAGAATAATTTTCGCCTGATATTAATTGAAGAACATCTTCTTTTTCACTTCCTTCAATTTCATTAGCAACCACTTCAGCGCCTTCTTCGTAATCTCCTTCAATAGTGACGATTTCACTAGCTTCAATAGAAGTTATTGTAACATCACTTTTAGTGCAACTTGCTAAAGGTAAAACAATTGAAGAAGATAAAAGAAGTGACACAAACAAAGATAAATATTTTTTCATAACTCTCACCAAAAAATAAATTTTATTTTTAACCCTACAGTTATTATATGTTATGAAACTTTTAAATTAAATGATATTCAATCTAGAAAATAATCAAAATAATTAAAATGATTTATATAAAATCAATAATGTTTATAAATTAATTTTCTTTCAAAATTTTCATTATAAAATCTTTATTAAACCAAAAGCTTTGTTTTGTATAGGAAGTTATTCCTGTTTCTTTATCGGGGATTGGGAGGTCAAAATGATTCGCTCCCTTTCTTGCGTGTGGTCTTATATGACATACACCATTGGAATTTCTATCTTCTTTCGGAAATTTATCTTTGATTTTTCCTTTCTTATCAAAATAAAAAGCAGTCCCATCTCTAACCATATCTGCACATTGTTCATACATCTTTTTGATGTCGCCATCTACCACTGAATTAGGAGCGTTCCAAAAGTGAATCCTATCAAATGAAATAACACCATTGATTTCTTTGAAAATAAAAATCATCAGTTTT
>JBJEDU010000003.1:0-14014 GCA_051872395.1 Bacilli bacterium
CCTTGAGCAGCGTGTTCAATGGTAGTGTTTGGATATACTTTGTTAAATTCTGTAATCATACGATTCAAGGTTTCTTGGTTAGCTTGACCCATCGTGTGCCAGAATGTAACTTTTGCGGTAATTTGAGTTGGATCACCGCTGAATGGAACATAATCTTTTTGTGAATTAGTAGAATTACAACTTGTTAACACTAAAGCTGTAAATAAAACTCCACTTAAAGATAGTAATTTGCTCTTTTTCATAAAATCTCCTTTCAAAATGTTTATTAATCACATAACTGTGAATAAATTAAGATAGAAGATATTAAAGGATTAACCTTTAATACCGGCTCTCCCAACACCCTTCATAATGTATTTTCTAAAGAAAATAAATAATAAGAGAAGTGGTACAGTAACTAAGACCGTCGCTGCCATTTGTAAACCATATTGTGGTTCACCAGCAGTGGTCGTAAATGAAGAACGTAATCCGTTAGTGATCAAACGGTATTCTTCTTTGTCAGCGACTAAGTTTGGCCACACATAAGAGTTCCAAGATCCCATCAATTTCAAGATGAAGATAGAAATCAATGTTGGCATTGAAAGTGGTACCATGACTTTCCATAAGTATGTCCAGTCACTCTTTCCATCAACTTTGGCCGCTAAATAAAGTTCATTTGGAATTTGTTTGAAGTTTTGTCTCAACAAATAAATATAGAAAACGCTAATCCAGAATGGGACAATCATCGCTAAATAAGCACCCCATCTAGTACCATTTAACCAACCAAAGTTACTGACTGTAATATAGTTGGTAATGACCATCATTTCGCCTGGAATCATCATCGTTGCTAATAAAATCATAAACATCACTTCTTTACCTTTGAAGTTTAATCTAGCGAACGCGAATGCAGCGAATATCGTGGTAATAAGTGTTCCTATCGTTGAGAATAAACCAACAACAAGAGTATTAATTAAATAAGTTATAAAGTCGAAGTGACGGAAGACTTCAACGTAGTTACTCCACATCACTGTCGCTGGGAAGAATGTTTGGGTGGTTGCTCTAATTTCTTCGGTTGTTTTTAAAGAGGTAATAAGCATCCAATAGAATGGAAGGATGATAATAAGCGCCATAACGGTTAAGAAAAGATAGACAAGAACTAATGAAATAATTTTCATTACTTTTTGAATCTTTTCGAGCTTATCAACACCAATAGAACCTTCTTTGATGACTAAGCGTAAATCTTCAGTAGGTACTTCTTTATAAGATGAGTATTTAAAATATTCTTTCTTTGCCATATTAATAATGCACCTTTGTACTTGAGACTTTGAATTGAATTGCTGTAAAAATCATAATGACAACGAAGAGCATAACTGCCGCAGCACAACCATATTGGACAGTATCACTTGAAATAGTGTCGTAAATGTAATAAACAATCGTATACATATTGTATAAACCATTGACGGTTCCGCTCTTCCCAAGCAAACCGACAACTGATGAATATTCCTTAAATGCTCCAATAAATGATGTAATCATAATATAGAGAATTTGAGGAGATAGAAGTGGAACAGTAATGTTCATAAATGTTTTTACTTTTCCGGCCGCATCGATTGAAGCAGCTTGATAATATTGTTTATCAATGTTTTGTAAACCTGATAACAAGATTAATATTTTATAAGGTAAGGCGTGCCAGACGATGTAGAAGCATAAAGCAAACATCGCGTTAACTTGGCTCGCGCCCATATCTAACCAATAAGTTGGAATCATTAATCCAAATAAATGGTTCCAAATACCATAACCATCAAAGATAACTGAGAACACCATACCAACCGCGATCGCGTTTGTAACATATGGCATAAAGAAGATGGTTTGGAATAATTTCTTTAAGAATGAAATGGAATTTAAACCGACTGCAATAAGCAAGGATATAAATATTGAAAGAGGAACGGTAATAAAGACGATAATGAGGGTATTTGGAATCGCATATTTCACAACATCTGTGAAATAAAGCGTTAATCCACCAGCGCTCTTACCGATAATTCCAAGAACATATCCGAAGTTTTCAAGAGTAAATCCACTACTTTTTTGGGTTAAATATTTGTAATCTTTAAGAAAGGCAATACCAAAAGTATTAATCAAAGGATAAAAAGTAAAAACTGCAAGAAGAATAATAACAGGCGCTAAATATAGCCATGCTCTCCAATCGTTTTTCTTTTCCATGATTAGTAAACCCTTTCTTCTGTTTCGGCATCAAACACAAAACATTTGTTTGGTTTGACATTGAGTTTAATTGGACCAACTCCAACTTTTGTTTCCGCATCGATGATGACTTTAGAAGAAACTCTTTGGGAATTTGGATGATCCACTAATAAGGAAACATCTCTACCTAATACTTCAATGCTCTTAACAGTAACATTTAAAGCGCCTTTTGTAGAAACGACGAATCCTTCTGGTCTAATACCAACAGTGACTGGTCCATCTTTCTTTGGAAGTCTAAATTTCTCGTCTTCAAGAGTTAAAATTTTATCTTCACCAATATATAAGTCGTTACCAACAATCTTTCCATCAAAGAAGTTGATTGGAGGTGTTCCTAAGAAGTTTGCAACGAATTTATTTGTTGGGTTGTTATAAACTTCTTGAGGTGCAGCTTTTTGTTGCATAACACCTAATTTCATAACGACGATTTCATCAGAAATAGACATCGCTTCTTCTTGGTCGTGAGTAACGAAGATGGTTGTAATACCAGTTCTTGTTTGAAGTCTTCTAATTTCTTCACGAGTTTGTAAACGAAGTCGAGCATCGAGGTTAGAAAGAGGTTCATCAAGAAGGAGAACACGTGGTGATTTCGCTAAAGCTCTGGCAATCGCGACACGTTGTTGTTGACCACCTGATAATTGATTTGGTTTTCTTTCCAAATATTGTTCAATTTGAACCAATTCTGCAGTCTTTCTAACAATTGAATCAATTTCTTCAACGGTTAATTTTCTCTTTTTAACGATTGGATATCCATTTTCATCAACGATTGGATTTCCATCATTATCAACAGAATTTTCTTCCACTCTTAAGTTAGTGAGAGGGAAAGCAATATTTTTATAAATTGTCATATGTGGATATAAAGCATAGTTTTGGAAAACTAAACCAATTCCACGTTTGTCAGGAGATAATCTAGTTACTTCTTCATCACCGAACCAAATTTCTCCACTTGTGGGTTCTAATAAACCAGCAATCATGTATAAAGTCGTTGATTTACCACAGCCGGAAGGACCTAAAAGTCCAATAAGTTTACCATCAGGAATAGTGATATCCAAATCATCGACCGCGCGAGTATCTGGAATATTTTTCTTCTCATTTCCTGGGAAAACTTTTGTTAGATTCTTTAATCTAATTTCCATAGTTTTACTCCTTTTTTAAAAGTTATTATCAAGATGTTCATACATTCCATATTGAACATCGTTTAATGTCTCATTAATTTCTTTTTGAACAATAGTTTTTTCGTAAATCAACGAAACAACTCCCATAATTAATAAAACACCGCCGACAACTAATCCAAACATTGAAACCCAGAATTCAAAGCATGTAATTGTCAATACTTTATCTGGAATAGCAGCGTTTGGTAATTTGAAAGATAAGACGAAGAATAATAAGCCGATGATTAATAAAGTTGAACCTAAGACAACTTTCACCAAAGCATTATCAACCTTCTCTCGGCTAACATTGAATCGATTGTGAAGAGCTTTATTAAATTCTCTTGTTTCATCATGGTCTAATTCATGAAGAATTACTTCGTGACCACAATAAGGGCAATGATAATCTTCGCCAAGTCTTTCTCTTTCAATGTGTTCAATCAACTCTGAACCAACATGAACAATATCTCCGACATTAACTACCAATTTGGAATTAATGTTCGTTTCATAAATTTTAACTTCTTCGACAGTTTCCACTGTGACGATTTTATCTCCATTCATATTAGGTAAAATGGAGATAACTTTTCCTGGTAATTCAGCCTTAATCTCGTCACAGACATATGTTTCTTCGTATGTACCTAATTTTTGTCCTTTTTCAACATGAATAGTTCCGTCTTTATCCATGATAGCTAAAACATTCTTTTCTAATTTAGAAAGATGTGGGAGGTCACATACTTTTTCTTCTTCATATGAAGCGACTGTCAATGAATAACCACCATCAGTTTTATCGATACTGACAACTTTTCCACTGAAAGGAGAATAAATATCATCTTTTCTATTTTGTGGATTTTTGGCAATCATTTGGCCAACGACAACATCATCATGAAGATTGACAGTTTGTCTAAAAGAAAATGGTATGTAGTATGTTACAACATTATCGACTGATCGAATAGTGAGGTGAATACAATTTTCATCTGTTGTAGCGCTGAGATCCCCAGCAATAGGTGAATAAACTTTAATTTTTTTCGTAAATGATTGTTCTTTCGCAATTAATGTTCCTTCTTTAACAACATTGAGTTCGCTAACCATTGGTTTAATACCATTTGGTACAACGTACTCTGTTTTTGTTGGTTTGGTGTGAACAGTAATTTGATAAACATCATCAATTTCTTTGATATCAGTGATTTCACCATAAGTTTCACTGACTAAAATTCCTTTATCAATATCTCTTTTGCCTTTGGTTAATGGAGTACCGACGGCTACTACAGATCCGATTTTCACTGCGAGTTTTGAATTTGATAAGGTATGATAACAAACTTCTTTACCACCATCGGTCACAATTGTTATCACATAACTTTTCGAATTTGTTTTTTCAATGTCATTAACAATGCCATCAACTTCGCTTAAAAGTGAGAAAGGATTAACAATTCGATGAGCACATTTTGCACAATACATAATTTTTTATCTCCTCCCCTATAACAAAGTCTTTCCATATTTTTCTATTCTGGCTCTTTCAACGAAATAGAATAATGTGGTGATCATCGCACCAATTATGGTTAGAATCGCACCAATTAAAATCCAGACAGAAAAATAGCCGATTTTTACTAATCCAACGACAAGAATACCAATGGAATAAGCAAAACCGAGCACCGAAATAAAGACACCAACTAAACAAAGAAAATTTTTCTTCAACGCTAAAGCTGCGCCACAAGCCACGACGATTCCGGCGGATAAACCCCAGAACCAGTCATATGGTTGAATCTTCGCGGAATATTCGGTTCCCATCGCATCAATCGACATGTTCCAAAAAAGTCCGCCCAAAAGGATAACGTAGGCTCCAACGAATAGAAGAATGATACCTAGTTTCTTGTTCATACTATTTTGATCCCTTCTGAAATCTCTAATTTGTATTATATCATAAATTTTAATTTATAATATATAATTCTCACTTATAATTTTTAATAATCAAACTCAGGGTCCACTTCACCATGAATTTTTTTGCCTTCATTTTTTGCTTTCATCTCAGCGTTATTAAAAATTGACATATACGGAACACCTAAATAAGACATAGGGTCAAGACTACTATCACTTAGCATCCATAGTTGAAAAGCATAAGCTTCTTTGACCATCTCGAAGTTTAATAATGTATAATCTCCTGGGTTTGGATTATCGACATTGGTGTACCAAACAAAACCCAAAAATCTTCCATAAGTTTCCCTTATTGATGAATTTAAACATGTTTGTATTAAATAATGTTTAGCGTTTCTTAATATATTATTGTTATATTCTTTTGCTTTATTACCCCATGGTTGAGCGTCGATATATGTACCATGTTGAATTTCAGGAGTATTAATTCCTAAATAACGAACACTTTCACTACGATTAATATATTCTCCAACTACAGAAGAAGGAAAAGTAAAGGTTGTCGTATCGCCATCACCTAAAGAAGATAAACCAACTTCAACAACTCCCCCACCGCCTAGACCATCTTCATTAATAAAAGGTAAAAGGAAATCGTCACTTGTTAATTTTGGTCCTTCTAATAATTCTTCTTCGCTGATAACTGCATCAACATTTCCGATAGTGGATAAATTAGAAGCATAATATTTTACCCAATCATATGATTCAAATGATTTTCTATTGACCATATATTCTTTTTTTCTAACTAAATCGCAATGTTTAGCATAGTCAAATTGATAACCAATAATTCCTAAAACATCAACGAGGTCATTTCCTTTCTTTAATGCGACTGGCCAAGTACCATCCACCATTAAAGAAGAGGTAAAGTAATCAGCGTAGCTATGATACATATCATTCGCTTCAGTGTGACATATAACGAAAGTATCGTGGCTATTAATCGTACCACTTAAAGGTATTGAAATATGTTCTTCTTTTTCGTTTTGTTTATAAATGACAATACGATAATCATCTAAAGAAATATCTTCATCACTTTTGTTATATATTTCAATTAATCGATCGTAAGAAGTTTCTCCTTTAATAAATTCAGAAAATAACAAAGGGGAATTTTCGATAAAATTAATATCGTCATTAGAATTTTCACAACTTGAAAAAATAAATAAGGATAAAAGAGATAAAATTATTATTTTATGTTTGTTCATAAGACGATTTTATCCTTATTTAAAACAAATTTTTCATCTTCTTCATGTTTTTTAAGATATTCTTCTTTTGTTTTACATACCGATTTTAATGGTGCTTCAACGACATAAGTCGCAGAAACATAATCATGAAGAGATTGGTTTAATTTTGAAAATGCGAACATCGAGAAAGAAACAAAAATTGGAATCAAAAAGGCAATGATAGAAAGAAGTATTTCAACGAAGAAAAATAATAAAAATCTAATCGTATATCTTCCCACCTTACAGCTTAGTCCACTTGCATCAACCACTGAAAGTTTAAAAATGAGTTTTCCAAGAGTTTTCTTTCCTCGAGATATGATGATTGGAATTAAATATTCAAATATAAATACCGATAAAAATAATGGTATTAATAAAATAATGAAATAATATGTCAATGCGACAACTTTTGAAGCTTCGATATATTCTGTTAATGAAGTGATATAAGGAAGAGCGACATTCATAACACATTCGTTATACCAAGAATAAACATCTTTATAATCGACATCGCCTCTAATAACAATTGTCGTATGTGTTTCATCCGCGTATATAAATAAATCGCTACTAGTCTCTCCTTCACTTATTTTTAAATTGTTATATATATTCATCCCGTCTCCATCCGGGAAAAAGTTTGAATCGGAAAAAAATGAAGTTAAAGCTTCATCCATCAATAAAGAATATCTTCGATAATCATCATCTTCCTCAACAACATAATAATCACATATTAAACGGACACGATTATTATCTCTAACATATAAATGAGAATTGAGTTGAATATTATCGATAGTCTCATTCGCGTTTTTATAATAAGGAACATTATTCATGATAGTTAATGACAATAAGAAAAGAAGGCAAAATGATATTGCCATCGTCATTAAATCGAATAGAAAGGCAAAACATCGTGTACGATATTTTGGTTTATTGAACTTGACTTCCATCATCAGTGGTGTCTAATTTCTCCACAACTTCTTCTCCACTATCAAGATCAGATGGATTTAAAAATTCTGGAGAATCTTTAATAACTAATACTCTTAATAACTTATCTTCAATCGCGCGGTGATTAATATTGACGAGCATATAAATCGTATCGCAAAGAAGGAAAGCAAGAATAATCATATTGAATGTAAAATAATAAAATGGTTTGCCATTAATGACAAATAATGGCATGTATAAAATACCCATTCCAACTTGCATAATAGGAATGAATAAAGAGAAACCGAAAGTAAATATCATTTGCACTAAAGCGCGAACTAAAATTTTCTTACGACTAGCAGGAGTGAAATTTTCTTCGAATATTCCAATACGAAGTATTTTCTTGGCCAAAGTTTGACGATTTTTGGTAAGTAAAGGAACGAGAATAAAATATAAAGAATAGCAAACAATATATGTAATAATAACTGCGATTGAATGGATTAAATAATATGAATTCATCGCATTATTAAAACTATTCGCCGGAGTTAAATATTCATTGCTATTTAAAATGTAAGCGGTTGAAACTGACCATATAGCGTTCATTATTTCTAAATAATCATCAAAATATTGTTGGCTTGTCGCATTGATTTCAGTATTTAAATAATCATTTAATTGGGCTTTAGCTTCATCTTGAAGTTTAAGTGGCAAATTATAATCTCCATTATTTAAAGCGAATATATTATTGTCTTCATCATCGACTTTAAATAAATCTTTATTGACCATTTCCATCGTATAATCGACATGTAAATCATTTTCATGTGTCAAATTATTTGGAGCAAAATTCAAAAAGAAATAATAGAAAATATCATTATATGAACCATCTTCTTTGTAATAATCTTCATTAACAAAGAACACTAAATCTTCTTTAAAAACATCTTTTAGTTCTTTTTCACTCGTTCCCTCTTCATCAAGACGAAGTAAATTAGAATCTAATAAAAGGTCACGACATTCATTAAATTTTTCAACTTGGACATTATAATAATCTTTAAGTTTTGTCGTCGATGAAATGATTGGATAAGTCGCGACAGAATAAACTAAAATAGAGGCAATCAAAAATAAAACAAGGTCAGCAATATATGATCCAACTCTCTTCCAAAAAGATATCGTGTTAGAAAAATATTTTTCCTTGTTTTTTTTCATTTATATTATCTAGTTTCTACTGGCTTAGTAATGAGTAAACCAGAAAAGACAGTGGCCACTAAAGAGAAAATTGTGGCTAATAAACTACCAATATCCATATTCGCATTAATTAATCCATAAGGATAAGTGGTAGTAGTTGTAACGTAATAAGTAGAGGCAAGGGTGTTATAAATAGTAACTGGTGAAGTATTAGTGCCAGGAGTAGAAGTCCACACTCTATTGATATTATCAATATAACCAGTTAAATTACTTGGAGCGTTACCGTTAATCGCATAAAACCACACTGTGGTAAGTAAAATGAGAACTGTTCCAATAACATAACCACCTAAAATAAATTTATTTAATAATCCATTTTTCTTGAAAATGAGCATTAATAATAATCCAATAGATGAAACTAAAATTAATAATAAACCAATTAAAATCATGTAATTGAATTGTAATATTCTAATTTCAGGAACAACGACAGAAGATTGCAAATAAAAGATATTAATTGGGACATTACCAAATAATAAATCAAAGCCATAAATTGTTTGGTGATATCCTTCCATTACTGGATTCGTGGCTACCATCGATTTTCCTAAATTGGTTAAATCAATTTGAACAACTGGGGTAAATAAAAAGACCACAATTGAAATAAATCCAAACGCAATCGCGATAATAGAGAAAATCTCTTTTTTGCCAATATTTTGAAATAAATTCTTTTTGGATTTGTTAACTTCCTCGGTAGGGATAGATAAATTATTTTCCATATACTATGAACCTCGTGCAATTTTATTATCTCAATTAATATCGCCTTTTTCAATAAATAAAAAAATCTATTTATATATAAATAATTAATAAGGATAATAAAAAGCCCCATCATAAAGACGAGGCTAATTTATTAATTAATGGTTAGTTAATTATTTTAAAATTTCGTTAACTGTACCAGCTCCAACGGTTCTACCACCTTCACGGATGGAGAATTTGGTACCTTTTTCAATAGCGATTGGGTGAATTAATTCGACGGTTAATTCAACGTTATCGCCTGGCATAACCATATCAGTTCCAGCTGGAAGAGTGATAACACCAGTAACGTCAGTTGTACGGAAGTAGAATTGTGGACGGTAGTTGCTTAAGAAAGCTGTATGACGGCCACCTTCTTCTTTAGTTAAAACGTAAACTGAAGCTTTGAATTTGGTATGTGGAGTAACAGATCCTGGTTTTGCAAGGACTTGACCACGTTGGACTTGATCGCGGTTAATACCACGGAGAAGGACACCAACATTGTCACCTGCCATAGCACTATCAAGAACTTTTCTGAAAGATTCAAGACCGGTAATAACTGATTTTAAAGTATCGTGGATACCAACGATTTCAACTTCATCACCTAATTTAGCAGTTCCTCTTTCAACACGGCCAGTAACGACTGTACCACGACCAGAAATGGTCATAACGTCTTCGATAGCGAGTAAGAATGGTTTATCAACATCACGTTCTGGAGCTGGAACATATTGATCGCAAGCATCCATTAATTCCATAATGTGTTCTTCTTCAGCAGGATTGCCATCGAGGGCTAAACGAGCGGAACCCCGAATTACTGGAACTTCATCACCTGGGAAACCATAACTATTTAATAAGTCACGAACATCCATTTCGACTAAGTCTAATAATTCTGGATCATCAACTAAGTCAGTCTTATTGATAAAGACGACGATATAAGGAACACCGACTTGACGAGCAAGTAAGATGTGTTCACGAGTTTGTGGCATAACACCATCAGTACCAGCAACAACAAGGATAGCACCATCCATTTGAGCAGCACCAGTGATCATGTTTTTAACATAGTCAGCGTGACCTGGGCAGTCAACGTGTGCATAGTGACGAGTAGCGGTTTGGTATTCGATGTGAGCGGTGTTAATTGTAATACCACGAGCTTTTTCTTCAGGGGCTGAGTCGATTTGATTATAGTCAGTTTTAACTGCGCCACCTTTCTTTGCTAAGACAGATGTAATAGCGGCGGTTAAAGTTGTTTTACCATGGTCAACATGTCCAATGGTACCAATGTTAACGTGAGTCTTACTTCTGTCAAATTTTTCTTTTGCCATTATTTGAATCTCCTTTCAATTAAAACATGCGATTTTATAATATAGCAATTTGAATTTATAATCAATACCTTACTAAGTAAGATATTTATTAACTATCTAGCAGACATGCCAGATTTTTTGATGATTTCATCTTGGATGAAACGTGGACATTCACCATAATGATCGAATTGCATGACGTAGTTTCCACGACCTTGAGTCATAGAACGAAGATCGGTAACATAGCCAAACATTTCTGATAATGGTACTTCTGCTTCAATGATTTTAGCGTTCGCTCTTTGAGATTCGCCAGTAACATTACCACGTCTTCTTGCAATATCACCGATGACATCACCATAGTATTGTTCAGGAACGGTAACTTCAATCTTCATGATTGGTTCAAGAATGACTGGGCTACATTTTTTAGCAGCTTCTTTTAACGCCATTGAAGCAGCGATTTTATAAGCAGCTTCACTCGAGTCGACTTCATGGTAACTACCATCGAATAAGGTAGCTTTGATATCCATGACTTGGAAGCCAGCAACCATACCACGACCTAAGGCATCTTTCAAACCATCTTGAGTTGGTTTGATATATTCTCTTGGAACTGAACCACCGACAATCGCATCGACGAATTCAAAACCTTTTCCTGGGTTTGGTTCAAATTTGATCCAAACGTGACCATATTGTCCACGACCACCAGATTGTCTAATGTATTTACCTTCACAATCCGCGCTTGATTTAATGGTTTCGCGGTATTCAACTTGTGGAGCACCAACATTGACTTGAACATTAAATTCTCTCTTTAAACGGTCGACGATAATATCAAGGTGAAGTTCACCGACACCAGCAATAATCGTTTGTCCGGTTTCAGGATTAGTTCTCACTCTAAAGGTTGGATCTTCTTCAGCGAGTTTTAAAAGTGAAGCGGTCATCTTTTCTTGATCAGATTTAGTTTTTGGTTCCACTGCTTCTTCAATAACTGGATCAGGGAATTCCATCTTTTCTAAGATAACTTCATTTTTCTCATCGCATAAGGTATCACCAGTTGTCGTATTTTTTAAGCCAACGACTGCACCGATATCACCAGCATGAAGTTCTTCAACTTCTTGACGATGGTTAGAGTGCATTAAGACGACACGAGCAATACGTTCTTTTCCACCTTTTGTGGAATTTAACACATAAGAACCTGATTTTAAGACACCTGAATAGACACGAACATAGGCTAATCGACCAATGAATGGGTCGGTCGCAATTTTGAACGCTAAACAGGCAAGTGGAGCGTCATCATCAGCAGGACATTCGATTTCATTACCATTTTCATCAGTTCCTTTTGCAGCAGGAATATCGAGTGGGGATGGTAAGTAATCAATGACGCCATCAAGTAATAATTGAATGTTTTTGTTTTTATAAGCAGAACCACAGAAGACTGGGAAGAATTCACCGGTTAAAACGGCTTTTCTAATCGCGGCTTTTGTTTGTTCCACTGAAGGTTCTTCACCTTCTAAGACCATCATTAAGATATCTTCATCAAATGAGGCTAAAGCTTCAAATAATTTTCCTCTTAATTCTTGGACTTTATCAGCGTATTCACTTGGGATTGGTTCTTCATGAGGTGCATCGTGAGCATCTGAAGTATAAACCCAGGCTTTTTGTTCGATGATATCGATACAACCAATGAGGGAAGATTCAATACCAATTGGATATTGAACAGCTTCAGCGTTCGCTCCTAATCTTTCATGTAAGGAACGGACACACATTTCAAAGTCTGCACCAATCGCATCTAATTTGTTAACAAAGACGATTCTTGGAACACCGTATTTACTACCTTGTCTCCAAACGGTCTCTGTTTGTGGTTCGACACCATTTTTACCATCAAGAACGGTAACAGCACCATCTAAAACACGGAGTGAACGTTCAACTTCGACAGTGAAGTCGACGTGCCCTGGAGTGTCGATAATGTTAATTCTATTGCCTTTCCAGAACGCTGTTGTCGCAGCAGAGGTGATGGTAATACCTCTTTCTTGTTCTTGAGCCATCCAGTCCATGGTAGCCGCCCCTTCGTGGACTTCACCAATTTTGTGGATTTTTCCAGTAAAATAAAGGATTCTTTCTGTGGTAGTAGTTTTACCAGCATCAATATGAGCCATAATACCGATATTACGGGTATGGGCTAAGTCATATTCACGAGCCATAAATTGATCTCTCCTTTAAATTACCAACGGTAATGTGCATAAGCTTTATTAGCTTCTGCCATTTTATGGGTGTCTTCTTTCTTCTTCACTGAAGCACCTGTTCCATTCGCGGCATCGATAATTTCATTAGCTAATCTTTCTTCCATGCTCTTTTCATTTCTTAAGCGGGAATAGTTAACTAACCATCTCAAACCTAATGTAACTTTTCTTTCAGGTGAAACTTCAGTAGGAACTTGATAGTTAGCCGCACCAATACGGCGAACTTTTAATTCTACTTCAGGCATAATATTGTTAATTGCAGTAGCAAAGACATCCATCGCAGGTTTGCCTGTTTTTGCTTCGATTTTATTGAAAGCATTGTACAAAATTGTTTGTGCAGTGCCTTTTTTACCATCTAACATGATTTTATTAATTAAGCGTGTTACTAATTTTGAATTATAAATTGGATCTGGTAACACATCGCGTTTTGAAACGCTTCCTTTACGTGGCATTTATATTTCCTCCTTTTTCGATGATGTGATTATTTTGCTTGTTTTGGTTTCTTTGTACCATATAAGCTACGTCCTTGACGACGGGCTTGAATTCCAGCACAATCAAGTGTACCTCTCACGATGTGATAACGAACACCTGGTAAATCTTTAACACGTCCTCCACGAATCATAACAGTTGAGTGTTCTTGAAGGTTGTGTCCTTCACCACCGATATAAGCGGTAACCTCATAACCATTACTAAGACGCACACGAGCGTATTTACGTAATGCTGAGTTTGGTTTTTTCGGTGTCATGGTTCCAACACGAGTACAGACTCCTCTTTTTTGAGCAGCAGCTTGGTTAGTTTCTTTCTTTTTTAATGAGTTCCATCTTTTTCCAAGAGCAGGTGCTTTTGATTTGACCACTGAGCTTTTACGACCTTCACGGACTAATTGGTTAATCGTTGGCATGTATTTCTCCTTTCAAATGTGTGAATCCACAAGACCGAGTGTGTCAATACTCTCTTTAAAAAATATGACCTAAAGGTCTTTTTCACACGCTCATAAATAATAACTAATAAATTAGTTTCTTGCAATACTTTTTTTACTTTTTTGTTTTCAGTTAAGTGACAAAGTTATTGCAACAAAGGTTAGTATTTAACATTTT
>JBJEDU010000004.1:0-52203 GCA_051872395.1 Bacilli bacterium
ATTGTCAAAATGTTAAATACTAACCTTTGTTGCAATAACTTTGTCACTTAACTTTTATATTATATAAAAAAATGTGTTTTGCTTTTAATGAAGAAATAATATATTATTTATAAAGCAAGTTAAAGGAGGAAGAAACAATATGTTAAATTGGTATGATTACATTTTCTTAGCAGTTGCCATTATCATAATTGTTTTGTGTTTATTACAAGGTGGTAAGAGTGAAGGTGCTTCTGGCGCTATTACTGGTGGAGGCCTTAACGTCTTCGTTAAAACCAAAGAAAGAGGTTCCGAAAAAGTTATCTCTATTTTAACTTTATGCTTAGCTATCGTTTTCTTCTTAATTGCTATTTTAATTAATGTCTTTAATCAATAATAATTAATATATTATAAGATATAAAAAAATCTTGAGTTTATCGCTCAAGATTTTTTATTGTCTTTTAAAATTAGATTAATTATTTTTTAGATGCAGCGTAAACAATTTGAAGAATACCATAGACCAAAACAAGGGCACCTAAGGCATAATTAATGAATTGACTAACTTGTGATGTGAAAATTAGAACTAATATTCCGGCAGTTATTAAAAGTACCGCGGCAATATACATTACGACAATGATATTAACTTTTGCTTTATATGTTGTTAATAAAATTGCTTTAACTAATGTGACAACACCAATTGAGACCACTAAAGTTCCAATAAATACAGGAATACCATTTTGTATTATATCTTTACCAAAGGTAACGAATAATACGCCTAAAGCAATTAATAAAGAGCCATAAACATACGCAGGTAAAAATATCATGCTTCTAGAAGTAATTAATGTATTGATTATGACAAGTAATCCAATTGAGAATAGCGATATAGCAATTAACCAACTAATCGCTTCATTAATAACGCCTGGATTAACAATGTTAATAACTATTACAGTAATTCCGACTATTGCTAGTAAAATTCCGATAACTAATTGAAGCCACCTATTTTTAAAGTTTAAATTTTTCATTTGTTCTCCCATCCTTTCGAATATATTTTACTACTATTAATTCATATTTCATTAAATTTTTATTTTAATAAACAGAATGGAAAAATATGTATATTTATTGTACATTTGTGTTCAATAATATTCATAAAACTCTACTAAAAAAATATAGATGCAAGTTTTTGTTTCCGTGCTATAATAATCTCCACGACTTGTGGGAAAGGAAATATGTATGTATCATATTCATTTACCATATAATCAAAATACTCTAGTCAATTTTTCTAACTCAATTTTAAAGAAATATCATGTTGGTGTTTTTCATGATACTAATAAAGAAATTGATTTATTAATTAAAGATAAAAGAAAAATTGTTTTAATTTTGTTTGATGGATTAGGTTCATACATTTTAGAAAAATATCTTTCGAAAGATTCCTTCTTATTATCACATCAATATACGAAGATAAATTCTACTTTTCCTCCTACGACAGTCGCTGCTACGAATGCATTTTTAAGTGGAAAATATCCATTTGAAAATGGTTGGTTAGGATGGTCACAATATATTAAGAGTGAAAATAAAGTCATTGATGTCTTTATTAATAAAGTATCAGGCACTGATACTAAATTACCTTTAGTTAATGGACAATTAATTAATGAAAAATTAAATGGATATGAAGATATATTTACTCTCATTAGAAAGAATAATCCAAGTGTCTATACATTTAATTCTAAAGAATATCCATGTGATTTAAATGGTCATCACGATATTAATGATGCAAAAAATCTATTAGATGATGCCTTAAAAAATGATGATGTCGTTGGATATATTTATTTCACGAGTCCTGACCATGAACTTCATTCTTTTGGAGTCGGTTCTAAAGAAGCGTTAGATAAAATCTTAGAATTTCAAAATTTTGTTAAGGAAGTATCGACAAAACATGAAGATACATTATTTTTAACTTTTGCTGACCACGGATTAATCAATTGTAAATATTTAAACATTGAAGAACACAAAGATTTATTAGATTGTTTAAAACATCGCTTTTCTATTGAAGGAAGATCACCTTGTTTTGAAGTGAAAAAAGGAAAGAAAAAATTATTTAAACAATTATTTAATAAGTACTATGGTGACAAGTTTGTTTTATATTCAAAAAAAGATGTATATAAACTTAAATTATTTGGTGAAGGAATAGAAAATGAACATTTCTCTTCATCTATTGGTGATTTTATTGCTTTCACTCATCAAAAATATGCTTTTTATTATAAGAGCGAATTAAAACCAGATGATAATTTGTTAATTGGACATCATGGTGGTGGAAGTAAAGAAGAACAAGAAATTACTATATGTGCATTTAATAATTAATTGATTTTCAACTTTTAAACTTATATTATATATAAGCACGGGCCAATAGCTCACCTGGAAGAGCACATCGTTCGCAACGATGAGGTAGCGAGTTCGAGTCTCGTTTGGTCCACCAAAATAAATATCGCCCCTTTTTTGGACAAAATTCTGTCTAAGAAAGGGGTTTTATAATGGTTAAATTGAAAGTTAATGCTTCTTGCCTACTTGTCAAAGAAAATAGCGACTTGTTTTTTTAATAGAATGAAAATTAAGGAGAGATATAAATAATATGAAAGTTTTTAAAATCATTGAAAAGATTTTTGTTTGGATCGCAACTTTTTTAGCAATTCTTTCTATTGCTTTGTCTAAGTTTGTTGACGAAACTGCTGGTTATTCAGGAATCTTTACTGCCTACCAATCATTTTTCTTATTAGGATCTGGCGTTGGCATTATGCTATTGCTTGTTGGTGTTTTACTTAGAGACTTAAAAAATGAAGTGGCATCAAAAGTTGGACAAGGATTAACAGTTACTACTTTTGCTTGCTTACTCGGTGGAGCGTTATCAGTTATGAATCAGGGATCCTTATCTGCAATGTTAGCCCTTGCCGCGGGAATTTTATTCTTCGCTACTTATTTACTCTATGGCATTATTGCATGTGTTTATTTCAAAAAATATAAATCAAGTGGTTCAGATGATCCTGATAATGACAGAGACATTCAAAATATTCTTAAATGGAAAAAGCTTGTGGCTGAAGGAATTATTTCTGAAGAAGAATTTGAAGAAAAACGTCGCGCTATCTTAAAAATTAAAGAACAAACAGAAAATAAAAATCCAAAGAAATAAATTAATGATTTAAATAAAAACAAGTCACAAAACAATATGATGATGGATATATATCCATAGTATGGGACTTGTTTTTTTATGCTTAATCACCATAAATATTTAATATCCCTAGATTTAAATTTGATTACAAATGATTATTATTAATTAATATATATATTAATAAAATTTTTATTAGTGTGTTATATTAACTATATGAACGCTAAATTTGATGTTACTGATATTGTTATAGAAACTCCTCGTCTTATTTTAAAGAAATGGGAGTATGAGTATTTATCTGATTTTTTTGAATATGCATCGGTTGAAGGTGTGGGAGAAAAAGCGGGATGGATACATCACGCGGATATAAATAAATCAAAAGAAATACTCACTCATTTTATAGAAGAAAAAAAGACCTTCGCTAATATTTATAAAGAAAACATGAAAGTTATTGGTTCACTTGGAATTGAATTTTATGGTAATGAAGATACTTTTAGCGAATTTTTTCCTTATAAAGGAAGAGAAATTGGTTTTGTCTTAAGTAAAGATTATTGGAATAAGGGCCTTATGAGTGAAGCTTTGTCTTTTGTTATCGATTATTTATTTTCTCATCTTGATTATGATTTTTTATTATGTGGATGTTATGATTTTAATCTTGCATCAAAAAGAGTTCAGGAAAAATGTGGTTTCATTCCTTATCGAAAATTAGTGTTTTCCACTCACATGGATACCAAAGAATCAGGAATATTACATTTGTTAGTAAATCCTTCTAAAAAAATTAAATTCAATTTTTCACATAAAGAAACACTTTTAATTAATGAGTGAAAAAATATTTTTTATGACTATAATTATTCGTAAGAAAAGAAGAAAAAGAAGATGTTTAAATATACCCGTGCCGCGATAAATAAAACGATTGATGAATTTAAATTAATATCAAAAATCTTTAAATATAGTTATATTGTTATAAACTTTATTTTTCTAACTTATAAATTGATTACTGATAATCCAAATTTTATATTTTATATAATTTTGTTAGCTATTTTTATTGTTTATACTGTTTTTAATATACTAATCGATTTTGACAAGAAGTATTTAAAAGTAAGAAAAGTTACAAGAAGAGTTTTTAAAATAACAAACTTATCTTTTAAATTTATTATTTTAGGAACAAATATCTTTTGTATTTATAAAAATTTAAATGACTTTAATGCTTTGACTATAATCTTGCTATTATTGTCTATTTTGTTATGGATAATTCAAGTAATTATCGAAATAATTGTCTATGTTATCGACTCTAAAAAAGAAATGTTTATTGAAGCCATTAAAGAAGATTTAAAAGTTGTAAGAAAACCAGTTGAAGGAATAAATAAATTTATTAAAAAAATTAAAGGTGAAGAAGTCGTAGAAGAAGAAAAGAAAGATTATTCTCCTTTAATTACTTTAGATGGATATCTTAAAAGAAAACGACAAAAAGATGAAAAAAATAAAAAGGATTAATTATCCTATTTTTATTATATTGGGTAGCGAAATATGAAGGTATTAATCTCTGGCACTGCGAATGGAATTGGTTTAGCAATTAAAGATGTCTATTTAAAAAATGGACATGAAGTATATGGTGTTGATTTATATAAGCAAGATGAAGCAAACAATTTTCATCCTTATATTGCGGATATTACAAACAAAGAACAATTAGATGTTATTAGTGAACATTTTTTAAAATCAAATGTTGAATTTGATGTCATTATTAATGTCGCAGGAATTCATAAGATGTCTTCTTTTGTTGAAGGTGATTTTTCAAATATAAAAAAAGTAATTGATGTTAATTTGATTGGAACAATAGGTTTTAATTTTGTCTTTCATAAACATTTAAAAAATAAAGGAAAAATCACCATTATTACAAGTGAAGTCGCGAATATGGATCCAATGCCATTTAATGGTTTATATAATGTTTCAAAAACTGGATTAGATTGTTACGCGCAATCGTTAAGACAAGAATTAAATTTATTAGATCAAAAAGTCGTGACATTTAGACCTGGTTCAATTGAAACAAAATTGAGTGCAAATTCAATTCCTGATACAGAAAAATTAGCTAATGAAACTATTCTTTATCAAAAAGAAGGAAAGAAGTTTGCCAATATCGTGAAAAAATTTATTGGTAAACCATTACCTGCAAATAAATTAGCAAGCAAAATATACAAAGTTTCATTAAAAAATAATCCAAAATATATTTATAAAGTCCATCGAAGCGCTGGTCTTGTTTTGTTAAATTTACTTCCAAAAAGGTTACAATGTTTTATTATTAAAATGTTACTTAAGTAAGGTGAAAAAAATGAAATTATTTGTATTTGATGTTGATGGCACTTTATTAAAAGACTTTAGTTTAGATATGTCAAAAGACACTATTGATTCTTTAAATGATATTTTAAAACATGGAAACGCGATCGCTATCGCTAGTGGAAGACCATATGTTGGGATAAAAAAGTTTTTAGATAAATTAGTGGATGGTCATAAATTTTGTATATGTGCGAATGGAACTGAAGTTACAGATATGAACGGAAATACTCTTTATATCAATTCTTTTACTGCGCAAGAATATTATGATTTTATTGATAGACATAATAAATTGTTAGAACATCCTGATACTAATATTTATATTTATTCTCATCGCCATATCGCATATTTTAAAGGTGGATTTTGGATTGATATGGAAAGTAAATGTAATGATAATCTTCCAAAATTTGATTTAAATAAACATCGATTCGCTCCTGACCATAACATTTTAAAAATCATGATAGCGTCGAATGAAAATGAATCTAGTCGTATTGAAAAAGAAGAAATTACTGACTATGAAAAAGAACATTTTTCTATCGTTAGAAGCGCAAAATATTTTATTGAATTTATTAAAAAAGGCGCTGATAAATCAGCAGGTGTTAGCTTTTTAAAACAATACTTAAATATTGAAAATAATGATGATGTTTATACTTTCGGTGATGGTGGAAACGATATTTTAATGGTTAAAAACTTTAATGGTATCGCTATGGGAAACGCTATCAAAGAAGTAAAAGAAAACGCCAAGTTCATTACAAAGGATTGTAGTGAAGATGGCGTTAGTTATGCCATTAGAAATTATTGTAAATTATAATAACTAATTTTCTTTCCTTATATAAATTACTGCAGCGGCTAAAGGTCCAACATGGGTGCCAATTGTTGGCCCAATTTGATATTTCTTTAAATGACTAACTTTTAATGAACCATTCATTTCGCATTCCTCAACAAATGAATCCAATAAATCAGTAGTCATACCATACATTAAATAGGCTGGATAGTTACAATCCATTTCGTGTTTTTCAATTTTTTCAATTTGTGTTTTGATAGCGTTTTTAGTACCGTGAGCTTTAGCGCTTACTTTAACTTCCCCACCTACAACTTTAATGACAGGTTTTATATTAATTAATCTACCAAGATTATATTGGATACGTGATAGTCTACCACCTTTAAATAGGTAATCTAATGTTCCAACTGTCGCGTATATTCTAATTCTTTTACTGAGATTAACAATATAGTTACATAGTTCATCTATTTCCATATCATCTTGATGTTTTAAAATTTCATCAATCATAATTCTTTGTCCGGCAATCACCGTAAGACAATCTAATACTTTAATTCTCTTTTTCTCTTCTTCAGAAAAAGTATCTTTTGCAATAAGTGCGCTGTTATAAGATCCAGATAACATTCTTGAAAGTGGAATAACAATAACATATTCCGCTTTTTGTAATCCTTCCTTCATCACTTCGATATATTGAGCAGGAGATATCATTGATGTCTTTGGCAATACATCTCCATTTACTAACTTGTCATAAAATTGTTCGTTTGATAAATCTACTCCAGTATGGAATACTTCTTCTCCAAAATGGATTTCGTTTGGAATAACTTTAATTCCCAATTGATTTGCTTCTTCATTTGGTATATCACAAGATGAATCCGCGGCAATAAATAGTTTCATATTTAAGCTCCTTTCTTAGGTAAAAATATTATATTAAAAAAATAAAATTAGACAATAAATATATTTTTGTCCAAAATTTAAAAAAATTAAAATTCTAAAAGAATTTGCAAAAATATCTTTAATTTGCATTATTTTTGAATGTTTAAATAGCCAATTCTACTTCCAGTAGAGAATAATGTCGAAGTGGTAGAGTTAATTTATAATTAAGTAGGAAGATTTTACGATAATTTTGATCTAATATAATTTTACCTCGAAGGAAAGGAGGTAAATGTATATGAAAAAATTTGAAATTATTAGTGATGGTTCTTGTGACATTGGTGTTGAAGAAGCAAAAAAACTCGATATCAAAATTGTTAATTTTACTATTACATTCAGCCCCGAAAAATCCTATGTTGAAAACGAGGATTTATTACTTGATGATTTTTACAATCAAATTGTTATTAATCCAAGTTTATTTCCTACTACTTCATGTCCTTCACCTTACTCTTTCTATGAAAAATTTCTTAGTAGTTATAAAGAGGGACTACCAGTTTTGTGCATCTGCATTTCTAGAAAATTTTCTGGTTCTTATTCCAGCGCTTTAGTGGCTAAAGACCAATTACTCGAAGAATACCCTGACGCTAAAGTTGAGGTATTAGATTCTCGCTGCAATACTGTCTTACAAGGTTTGTTTGTTAAAGAAGCAGTTAGAATGAGAGAATTAGGAAAAACTTTTGAGGAAGTAGTAAACTGCATTAAAGAAGCTTTTGGTTCAAGAATTTTCTTTACAGTCTCCAATTTAAAATATTTGGAACATGGTGGAAGAATTGGTAAATTAAGTTCTTTAATTGGAGGTATTCTTCAACTCAACCCAATTATCATTTTAAAGCATGGAGAAATTTTCTCTGGCGGAATTGCTTTAAAAAGAAAAAGAGCACTAAAAAATATTGTTGATAAAGTTGGTGCTTATTTTGAGAAAAACAATTTGAATTTCTCTGATTATCGTTTTGTTGTTGGATATTGTATCAATAAAGATGAATCTTTAGCGTTAATTGATGAACTCAATAAAAAATATAATATTGATTGCGAATTATCTCGAATTGGCGCTACTATCGCGGTTCATACTGGTCCAGATGCCATTGGTATTGGATTCGTTAGAAAGTTTGACCATATCTTACAAACTTCTGATGTAAAAAACATTAGTTTTGCTAAAATCGAAAAAGAAAACATTTAAGATAGAAGGAGCATTAAATATTTTTTATGCTCCATCTATCTTTTTTATTTGCTTTAAATAATATATTTTATTTATATGAAAAAATTCATTAAAAAATATACTCTTATCTTTATCCTTATATTAATAAATATATTGTTTTTAGTTTTGCTTATTGCTTCATTTATTATTAAGTCTAATCCTGTTTGGGCCGATTCTTTTACTTTAGGATTTTTAAAGGGCTATAACTATTTCATCAGTGCAATAGATCAAATAATTCCTTTTTCCATGAATGAGATTCTTATTATTTTATTCGCGGTTTCTTTAATAACTTTATTCATCATGATGATTGTTTATCTTTTTAAGAAAAAATATCACAAAGCATTCAATTCAATATTTAGTTTTCTATCTATAATTTTTGTTGTAATTTCTTCTTATGAGTTTTTCGCTGCGATTCCATATAGTCGTAGTCCATTACCAATTGAAACATATACTGGAGATGTCCTTAGTAAAGAAGAAAATATTGATGTTATCAATTATTTTATTGATGATTTCAATGATTTAGCATCACAAATAGAATTTGATGAAAAGGGTAATATGATTTGTCCATTGTCAATAAATGATATTAACAAACAAGCGAAAGAAGAATATAAAAGAATTAGTACATCTTATTTATTTGAAAATACAATTTCTGCTAAAAAGATGCTTTTCCCATATGTTTATTCACAGCTACATATCACTGGATTTTATCTTGGTTTAAACTGCGGAGTGATGGTCAATTTTAGTATTCCAAAAGCAGATATTCCTTTTACTTTGCTTCATGAACTCGCTCATTCTAAAGGAGTGATGAGAGAAGATGACGCTCAATTGGTTAGCATGTACTTATGTTTAACAAGCTCAAATATATATTTCCGTTATTCAGGATATTATTCAACTATATATTCTTTGATGTCTTTACTTAGTGTAATTGATAGGGATTTATATATATCGACTTATA
Organism: Bacilli bacterium; assembly: GCA_051872395.1. Classification (GTDB taxonomy): domain Bacteria; phylum Bacillota_I; class Bacilli_A; order RFN20; family CAG-826; genus JBJEDU01. The sequence goes on from JBJEDU010000004.1 coordinate 9,320, forward strand.
ATTCTTTAAATTCAAATATAAAAAATAGCTTCGCATATTCTTCTAGTTATTGGAGTAAATATACTTTATTAGATGATATCGGAGAATTTTTTAACAACATTTATTTATTATTCCACACTGACAAAGGCACTGATTCTTATGTTGATAGTGGTGGAAGTACTAATCCATCAACTGGAGAAGTAACTTCATATTCTTTATATCAAAAGATTTATTTAGGAATATATTTTGGTGATACAAAATTATAAAAAAATAATTATGTATTATGTTTGTTTATAGTAAATAAATAATCTATAATTTAATTACATAAAAAGGAGAATGTTCTCATGGAAGAAAAGAAAGTTCGTAAATTTCAATGTCAAGTTTGTGGATATGTCTATGAAGGAGAAGAATTACCAGAAGACTTTGTTTGTCCAGTCTGCGGTGTTTCTAGCGACATGTTCGAAGAAATTGACGATTAATTTATTTCAATAATTTTTATACCCTAGGATTTTTTTCTAGGGTATTATTTTGTTTTTTTATGGAAAAAGTTAAATTTTATTTTAAAGAATATTTGTCTGGAATCTTAGCTGGAATGCTCATTTCAATTGGTGGTTTATTAAACCTTGTTTTAATTAGTAGAAATCAAGCCACTGTTGGAAATATGTTTTTCACTGTAGGTTTATTTTCAATATGCTTTTTTCAGTTTGCTTTATTTACTGGAAGAGCAGGTTATTTAGTTGAAAATAAATTTAAAAATATCATTTCTCTTATTTTTGTTTATTTAGGTAATATGACAGGAGTAATTGTTTTTGGTTTGTTATTTACTTTGCTCCCGTTTTATTCAAATTTAACAAATGTTATCAGCGATGTTATTGCTTCTAAAATTTCTTATGACACTAATTTACTAGTCGTTTTAGCCAAAGGATTTTTTTCTTCATTATTTTGTGGTGTTTTAGTCTATTTAGCGGTTGAGTCATTTAAAAGATTTGAAAATGTATTTTTAAAAGTCGTAGCTATTTTTGCTTTTATTGCTGCGTTTGCAATTATTGGATTTGAACACTGTATCGCGGATATGTTTTATTTCGCGATAGGAAATTCATTATTAAATTATAAGATTTATTTACTTACGATTGTCGTTACATTTGGTAATGTAATTGGATCAATAATGGTCAATATTGCATTGAAATTGATAAAAAAGTAAGGTTTTAGCATTTTAAAATTTCAATTAAAATATCAATCATTTTATAAAATTCATTGATATCTAGAAATTCAAATCTTCCGTGATGGTTATAACTTCCAGTTCCAAGGTTTGGTGTAAATAAACCCATCTTGGTAAAGGTCGCTCCATCAGTCCCTCCTCTTATCTTATTATTGGTTGGTTCTAAGCCAACCTTTTTTATGGCATCCATTGCTAAAGTTACTGGTGTTAAATCATCTACATAATTTTTCATATTTTCATATTGCTTTTTAATATCAAAAGTAATTTTAGCTTCTTTATATTTTTCTTTAACTTCATTGACTGCTTTTACGAAAGCATTTACCCTTGAATTAACTCCTTCAATAGTAAAATCTCTAATAATAAAATCAAAAGTTAATTCATCTCCATGAGAAGATAAATCACCATAATGATAAAAACCTTCATCTTCATTTGCGTAGTATGGTGAATCATCATTTGGAAGCTTAGACATAATTTCAATAAATAGGTTAACTGGGTTTATGAGTTTATCTTTGCCTTCGCCTGGGTGGACAGACACTCCTTTTATCGTTAATTCCCCTCCATAAGCATTAAAGTTTTCATATGCGACATCATTAATTTCACTTCCATCGATGGTATAGGCAAAATCAGCGTTCATCTTTTTAATATCAAAATGTAAAGAACCTTCTCCGATTTCTTCATCCACTGTAAAAGCCACTGAAATATTATGATGATCTATTTCTGGATGTTCTTTAAAATATTTTAAAGCATTCATAATGATTGCAATTCCTGCTTTATCATCAGCACCTAATAAAGTTTCTCCGTTAGTTACTACTAAATCATGACCAATATGTTTTTTTAAAATTGGAAATGTCAAAGGGTTCATAAAATATTTATCGTTTAATTTTATTGTTCCTCCATCATAATTTTTGATAATTTGAGGAGTTACATTTTCATCACTACATTCTAATGCGGTATCAACATGTGAATTTAAGCCAATGTGATATTTTCCTTTTCCTTTTTTATGAGCATAGACAATCCCATATTCATCCATATAGGCATCGGATAAGCCTAATTCTTTAAGCTCTTCAACTAAAAGAAGTGATAAATTCTTTTGTTTTTCAGTACTTGGAGTTTTATGAGTTGTATCATCTGATTGGGTATCAATTTTGACATAGTTTATAAATCTTTGTAATTTTTCTTCCATATACAATTACTTCTTTCTATCATATTTATTCTATATAAATATTGATTAATTTGTAGATTTTATTCAACTAAGTTGATTTTTATTATCAAATATCTATAAAATAGATAAGAACCTATGAAAAAGAAAACTGTTCTAGCGTCTATTGTTTTAATAGGATTAATGTCATTTGCGAGTTGTTCAACACTTTATTTTGATAATTCTTATTCTAGTGTCTTTTCTTTTGATGAAAGCGAATCTATTGATGAATCTTTAAATTATTCATTAAAATCCTCAAACGAATATTATTATTCAGTAAATAGAAATTCTATTTATAGTAAAAATACTCCTCTTTCAGTTGGTGAAAATAAGATTTTAGTTGTTCCTGTCGCTATTAAAGGATATGAAAAATATGCGACTGAATCTTATAGAAATAAAATTGAAAAAGCATTTTTTGGCACTCAAGCGGATACTGGTTGGCAATCAGTAAAAAGTTATTATGAACTTTCTTCATATAATCGTTTAAAGATAACTGGAACAGTAACAGATTGGTATCATTGTGAATTAAATCCAGACGAAGTATACGCTAAAAATAACCCAACATATGGTGATGGTGGAACTTACACTATCCTTGATGGCGCGGTGAACTTTGCAAAAAGCCAAGGTATTGACCTTGATGAATACGATACTGATGATGATGGATATATAGACGCAGTTTGGTTAATTTATTCTTGCCCTTCACTTACAAAACTAGAAGGAGTAACAAATGAATCTAATCCTTTCTGGGCGTTTACTTTTTGGGATTATACCAAAAGAAATAAAGGAACTAAGACTAACCCAGTTCAAAATACATATGCTTGGGCAAGTTTTGACTTTATGATTTCTTCGACTCTTCCTATTACAATTGACGCTCATACGTATATTCATGAGCATGGTCATATTTTAGGATTAGATGATTATTATGATACTGAAAGAATCCATTCACCTTTAGGTGGTATTGATATGATGGATTTAAATATTGGTGATCATTGTGCTTTTTCTAAATTTTCATTAGGTTGGGTTAGACCTTACGTAGTGAATGATGAATGCACGATTAATTTAACTAGTTTCCCTTTAACTGGAAAATTTATTTTGGTGCGCACTAATGAATCTTCTTATCACGATACTGCGTTTGATGAATATTTGTTAATTGAATTTTTGACTCCATCTAATTTATGGCAGCAAGATTCTACTGTCAGTTATGAAAATGGACCTAAAACATTTACTATTTCTGGAGTGAGAATAACTCACATTGATGCAAGATTATATTCGAATTCATTAAAAACTTTTGTTTACAGTTCTGCAAACGGAGGAATTAAGGTTTCTACTTCTAACACTCCTAGCCGTTCTTATAACGCGGGAACATCAACTTTAAGAACTGATTTAATTTCTATTATTCCTAAGAATAAAAATACATCATTTCAAGATACTTATAACGCGGTCGCAAACAATGCTTCACTATTTGTTGAAGGAGATAGTTTTGATATAACTTCTTATTCGATGTTTTTTGAAAATGGTTTATTTCATGATGGAACTAGTTTCCCATATACGATTACTGTTGATAAAATTACAAGTGAATATGCGACAATTTCATTTACTTTATAAAGGAAGGGAGATTTATTATGTCTGAATTAATTTGTAAAAAGAAAAAATTTGAGATTGAACAACAAATTAATGAACAAACTTTTATTGTTAAACTTAGAAAAAAGAAATTTTATTTCTATCAATTTAACGATGAAAATAGTTTTAATGAATATCTCGAAAAATATAATTTCTTAAAAAACACTGGTGTTAAAATTTTAAAAATCAAAAGACTAGATAAAAAAGCTCTCAATGTTGTCGTCGATTATATTACAGGAGAAAATCCACTGATTATGCTTACTAAAGGAGAATTAGAAGATAATGTTTATGAACAAATCTTTTTAATGTCTTGGTATGGCAAAACTGATCATGTGTTATTAGATTTTAAACCAGATAATTTTATCTATTCAAATGGAGTATTATTTTATAAGACGCTTGATTATTATCCTTATGATGAAAAGAAAGCTTTTCAAATTGAAGGAATATTTTTATGGGTCTATTCTAAAAAGCTTGTTGAATATTTAGAATCAAAAGGACTTCCTGTTGATATGAGTAGGGTAAAAGATGAATATTTAACAAATAAGGAAGTTGTCTTGAAAACAGTCAGATATTATCACTAATTATTATGAACAAAGAAGAATATATTGTATTTAGCTTATCCACTAATAAAAAATTAGCGAGAGAATTAGCAAAAAGTTTATCCGCGCCACTAGGAAAAGTTAAAATCACCCATTTCGCTGATGGTGAAATTATGGTCAAGACTCTTTCTAATGTTGAAAACAAGATCGCTATTGTCGTTCAATCGACATCTCGTCCTGCACATGAAAAATTATTTGAAGTGCTTCTTTTACTCGACTCCATTAAACGAAGCAAAGCAAAAAAAGTTCAACTTATCATGCCTTATTTCGGCTATTCTAGACAAGAGAGAGTCAGTTGGTATAACGAACCAGTAAGTTGTGAAGTTGTTGCGAGAGTTTTAAATACTACTGGAGTGGATTCTTTATTGATGTTTGATTTACATCATCCAGATATTGAATCGTTTTTTACATTAAATATTAAAGATATTCCAACTACTTCATTATTTGCTTCATACTATAAATCTTATTTTGAAAAGAGAAATATTTTATTAAAAGATGTCGTCATTGTTAGTCCTGACCATGGTGCTAATAATCGAGGAAGTATGCTCCAAAAAGAATTGGAAGATTCTTCTTTCTTACTTTTAGATAAAGTTAGACCTCAAGTCAACTCTGCTGAACATTTAGAAACTTCTGCTGATTTAAGTGGAAAATATTGCGTGATTATCGATGATATTGTAGATACAGGTGGAACGATTGTCAGCGCTTCTTCTCTTCTTTATTCTCATAATGCAAAAGAAGTTTTATTAGGAGCGTCTCATGCAGTATTTTCAAAGAATTGTCTTTCAAAACTAAAAGACGCTAATATTAAAGATATTGTTGTTACTAACACTATTGAAAGAAAACTTAAAGATAATATTACTCCATTAGATATATTACCAATTGTATTACCTCATATTATTAAATAAATATTGCAATAAAAATTTAAATTATATATATTCATTTAAAAGAGTGTTGTCCTTGCATAACCACTCTTAAAAAACAAGGAGTTTTTTTATGAAAAAAAATTTATTAGATGCGATTGTTTATAACGCATCTATCGCAGCGATTTATGTTGTGGTAACTTTAATAACATATCCAATTTCTTATCGAGGTATTCAATTTAGATTTGCAGAAATCTTAATGATTTTTTGTTTCTTTAGAAAAGAATATGCCTTTGGTTTAACTATTGGATGTATGATTTCAAATCTCATGTCTCCATTAGGAATTATTGATATCGCTTTTGGAACGATTGCGACATTATTATCATGTATATTAATGATGTATTCCAAACATCTTTTAGTGGCGATTTCTTTCCCGGTAATAATTAACGCAATACTTGTTGGACTTGAATTATTAATTGTCTTTCAAGAACCATTTTTCATCTCATTATTGACTGTAGGCTTAGGCGAATTAGTGGTTTTAGTTGTGGGTTATATTTTATTCATGTGTTTTAAAAAGAAAAAGACTTGTTATAAATTTTTAAGATTTAATCAAAATCTCGATTTTAAATTTTAAATAATTATATAAAGCGTTATATTTCAAATATTTCCTCTTATTATATATAATAAAAATAGGAGGGAGTTTAATTATGAAAAATATTTTACCCGATTTATTTATTCTAGGTGGCAATAATTATAGTGAAAGAGTTTTTGAGGGTGAAATTCCCCTTAAAAAAGGAATGTCATACAATTCATATTTATTAATAGATGATGTTACAGTGCTTTTCGACACTGTTGAAGTTCCTCTTATTGATAATTTTTTAAGTGAAATTGATACATTATTAGATAATCGTGACCTTGATTATTTTATCATCCATCATTTAGAGCCAGATCATACTGGGGCTACTAAAAAGATTATTGATAAATATCCAAACGCGACTATATTGATTTCTCAATTAGGTTTAGTGCTTTTAAAGCAATTTTTCCCAGATTTAAGAAAAGATATAAAAGTTAGAATTATTAAAGAAAATGATGTCTTAGAAACCAAAAATCATCATTTTGTATTTATAAACGCTCAAATGGTTCATTGGCCAGAAGTGATGTTTACGTATGACTCAATAAGCAAAACATTATTTTCTGCAGATGCCTTTGGTTCATTTACTGTTTATGATGAATTAGATTCAAAAGATTACAAAAATCATGATGAACTAATATATGAAGCTCGAAGATATTACACAAATATTGTTGGTCGCTATGGCGATCAAGTAAAAGCCGTTTTAGAAAAGGCAAAAAAATTAGAAATTGAAAGAATATTACCTCTTCATGGACCAATTCATACAAAATTAATTGCCGAATTTATTAAATATTATGATTTATGGGCCTCATATAAAGAAGAAAGAGATGGAGTTCTTATCGTTGTTTGTTCCATTTATGGACACACCTTATTCGCCGCGAATAAAGTACAAGAATTATTAGATGATAGAAATATTGAGTCTGAAATTGTAAACTTAAATACAGTTGATGTTTCTGTTTCATTAATGAAAACATTCATGTATAAAAACATCATCTTACTAGCACCAACATTTAATATGGGGTTATTTCCTAAGATGGAAGAATATCTTTCCTTCTTAGTTTCTCACAACATGTGTAATAGAAATTTCTCGATAATTGAAAATGGTTCTTGGGCCCCACAAGCCAAGAAATTGATGTTAGAATATTTATCAAAATTAAAAAACATCAACATTATGCCAACTTCATTAACGATTAAATCAGCGTTAAAAGAAGCGGATATTGCAGTGTTAAACAAAATTGTGGACGAATTATTAAACTTTAAAATTCAAACGAAAGAAAAGGAGAATACTCATCACTTTAAATGTCAAATATGCGGATATGTTTATGAAGGTGAATCTTTAGATGATTCATTTAAATGTCCGTTATGTGGAAAAGGAAAAGAATTCTTCACTCAAATTGATTAATTATGAACAAATTTTATTTAGAAATACTTCACGAAGATAAATATTCCAAAGCGAGATATGGTATTTTACACACCCCTCATGGTGATGTTGAGGTTCCAATGTTTATGCCTGTCGGTACTTTAGCGACAGTTAAAACATTATCGCCAGAAGAATTAAAAAGTATTGGCGCAGGAGTGATACTCGCTAATACTTATCATTTATCAATTCGACCAGGTGAAGATATTGTAAAAAAAGCTGGCGGTTTACATAAATTTATGAATTATGATGGACCAATTTTAACAGATTCTGGTGGTTTTCAAGTTTTCTCTTTAGCGGAAAAACGTAAAATTACTGAAGAAGGAGTGGAATTTAAAAATCATCTCAATGGTGACAAATTATTTTTTTCTCCTGAAAAGGCTATTGAAATTCAAGAGAAATTAGGCGCTGATATAATTATGTCGCTCGATGAATGTATCCCATATCCTTCGACTTATGAATATGTTAAAAAATCCACTGATAGAACAATTCGCTGGGCTAAAAGATGTTTGTCTGCCCATAAAAGAGAAGACCAAGCTTTATTTGGCATTGTTCAAGGTGGAGAATATGAAGATTTAAGAAAATATTGTGCTTTAGAACTTTCTAAATTAGATTTTCCTGGCTATTCAATAGGTGGAACTTCAATAGGGGAACCTAAAGAAGTTTGTTATAAAATGATTGAATACGCTACAAACTATCTTCCAAAAGATAAACCTCGATATTTAATGGGTGTTGGTTCTATCGATTATTTACTTGAAGGTATTACTTTAGGTGTTGATATGTTTGATTGTGTTCTTCCCACCCGTTTAGCAAGACATGGTGCGTTATTGACGCATAATGGAAGAGTAAATATTAGAGATGCCAAATATAAAGAAGATTTTACTCCTTTAGATGAAAAGTGTGATTGTTATTGTTGTAAAAATTACACAAAAGCGTATTTAAGACATTTATATATCGCTGATGAAACATTTGGAAAAAGACTTCTTTCTATCCACAATTTAAGATTTTTAATCCATTTGATGGAAGGTGCGAGAGAAGCAATTAAAGAAGATAGATTTTTAGAATATAAACAAATTGTTTATGCTGCCTTTAATGATAAGAGAGGTTTTTAATCATGAATGATATTAAACAATTTGATTTTATTTTGCCTGAGGAATTGATTGCTCAGACACCAATGAATGAACGTGATCATTCAAGATTATTAGTGATTAATAAAAAAGAAAAAACATACGAAGATAAACACTTTTTTGATATTCTTTCTTATTTAAAGAAAGGTGATGTATTAGTAAGAAATAACACTAAAGTTATTCCTGCAAGACTTCTAGGTATTAAAGAAGTAACACACGCCCACTGTGAAGTTTTATTACTTCATCAAATTGAAAATGAGAAAGATAATTGGGAAGTTATGTGTCGACCCGCAAAGTCGATAAAAGAAGGAACGATTATTGATTTTGGCGATGGTTTACTTAAAGGGGAATGCATCAAAGTAATGGATGAAGGACTAAGAATATTCCATTTTATCTATCAAGGTATTTTTATGGAAATATTAGATAAATTAGGTAAGATGCCTCTTCCTCCTTACATTAAATCTCAACTAAAAGATAATGATCGTTACCAAACAGTGTATGCCAAAATTGAAGGTTCTGCAGCGGCACCAACAGCAGGGTTTCATTTCACTGAGCAATTATTTGAAAAAATTAAAGAATTAGGAGTCGAGGTTATCGACATTACTCTTCATATTGGTTTAGGCACTTTTCGACCAGTTAAAGTCGATGATATTGATAAGCATATCATGCATGAAGAAGTGTATGAAATTAGTGAAGAAGCAGCGAACAGACTTAACCTCGCTAAAAAAGAAAATAGAAGAATTATCGCTATCGGAACGACTTCGACTAGAACCCTTGAAAGTAACTATCAAAAATATCATAAATTTACTGCGTGCAAGGAAAGCACAAATATATTTATAAAACCAGGTTATAAATTTTTAGCGATCGATGGATTAATTACTAATTTCCATCTTCCGAAATCGACTTTAGTAATGCTCGTTTCAGCGTTTATGGGACTCGACTTTACGATGGAGGTTTATTCTCACGCGATTGAGAATAGATATCGATTCTTTTCTTTTGGAGATTCAATGTTCATCCATGAATAATATTAATTATCAAAAACAATTATTATCTATTATAGATAATTTAGGAAATAAAAAACCAAAATTATTGCTTCATACTTGTTGTTGTCCATGTTTTTTAGTTCCTTTTGAAATACTCAAAGATCACTTTGATATTACTATTTATTATTTCAATCCTAACATTTATCCATATGAGGAATATGAAAGAAGAAAAGATGAATTATTAACTTTTCTTAAACAACATCATTTAGATGAAGTTAAAGTTGTTATTCCTAAATACGATAGTGAAGAAATATACCAAATTATTTCACCAAGAAAAGATGATAAAGAAGGACATGAAAGATGTCGCTTATGCTTTCGTTATCGTTTAACCCACGCTTTTCAATACGCAAAAGAAAATAATTTCGACTATGTTTCGACAGTTATGAGCATTTCCCGTTATAAATCCGCCAAAGATTTAAACGAGATTGGTTTTGATTTAGAAAGCAAAAAAGAATGGATTCCAGTCAAATGGCTTCCTGCTGATTTTAAGAAAAATAATGGCTACGAAAAAGAGCTTGTTTTATGCAAAAATTATGGTCTTTATTTCCAAAAATATTGTGGTTGCAAGTATTCTTACGAAGCATTTCTAGCCAAGCAAAACAAAAACTAAATAAATAATATATTTTTTATATAAAAAAGTATTGACACGCATTATCAAAAAATGTATATTTTAAACGTTGACTGACCATGTTGAAGTGCGAGGTTGCGGATACACCCACAGGCGTTGTCATGAAGGTGTTTCCGGTAATTCGTTCAGAGTGGAAGAGTCAAGCCTGTAAGTGATAAAGGAGGAAATTTCATGGCAAAGGCTACCAAGATCAGGGTTCGCTTAAAAGCTTATGACCACGCTAATTTGGATCTAAGCGCATCAAAGATTGTCGATGCAGCGAAAAAGACTGGGGCTACCGTTGTGGGTCCCGTTCCGCTTCCCACGGAAAAACAAGTTTATACGATTTTAAGAGCTGTTCACAAATACAAAGATTCTCGTGAACAATTTGAAATCAGAACGCACAAACGCATTATCGATATTACTAATCCAAGAAAAGAAACAATCGATGCACTCAAAAATCTCGATTTACCATCTGGAGTTGATATCGAAATCAAATTATAAGGAGGTAAGACAGAATGAAAGCAATTTTAGGTCGTAAAATCGGCATGACTCAAGTCTTTGCTGAAGATGGAACAATGTATCCTGTAACTGTTATCGAAGTCTTACCAAATGTTGTCACTCAAGTTAAGACAGTTGAAACAGACGGATATGTCGCTGTTCAAGTCGGCTATGAAGACAAAAAAGAAAGTCGCGCTAATAAATGCGAAAAAGGTATTGCTGCTAAAGCCGGTACCGTTCCACATCAAGTTTCTCGTGAATTAAGAGGAGATGAGATGACTGGATATAATTTAGGCGACAAAATTACCGTTGATATGTTCAAAGTTGGCGATGTCGTTGATGTCGTTGGAACTAGCAAAGGTAAAGGATATTCCGGAACAATCAAACGTTGGCATATGATCATCGGTCCAAAAGGACATGGTTCAGGATATCATCGTGGACAAGGTTCATTCTCCAATAATGGACGTTGTAACAACCGTGTCATTCCAGGTAAACACATGTCTGGTCATCACGGAAACAAATCAAGCACAGTCTTGAATTTAACAGTAATCGGAGTCGATGTTGAAAGAAACGCAATTTTAATTAAAGGTGGCGTTCCAGGTCCAAGAAAATCAATTGTCACTATCAGATCTGCTATCAAAGCACAAAAAGGTAGTCCAGTTGTTAAACCATTAATCGATCGCACTCCTAAGGCTGAATAACAGGAAGGAGAAGTAAATTATGGCACCAAGAAAAAATGTCAGCGTGAAAGTTTACAACATGGCTGGCGAAGAAGTTTCTAAAGTTAATGTCGCTGCTTCTGTATTCGCTGTTGAGCCACATCAACAAGTTCTCTTCGATGCAGTTCAAGTTGAACAAGCTAATTCTCGTCAAGCAACTGCGAAGACCAAAAAGAGAAAAGAAGTCAGTGGTGGTGGTAAAAAACCATGGAGACAAAAAGGAACTGGCCGTGCACGTGCTGGTTCAACTCGTTCCCCAATCTGGGTTGGCGGTGGTACCGTCTTTGGACCAGATGGAATGCAAAATTACAAATTATCACAAAACAAGAAAGAACATCGTTTAGCGCTTAAGAGTGCATTATCACTCAAAACCAATAACGGACTTGTCGTTGTTGATAAGATTGAATTCCAAGAACCAAAAACTAAAGCATTTATCGAAATGTTAGATGCCTTAAAAGTTGGTAATAAAGTATTAGTGGTCGTCGATGAAATCGATGAAAACTTATATGCTTCAGCAAGAAACGTTAGCTGGGTCAAATTAGTTACCACTGATAACGTTAGTGTCCTTGACTTATTAAATGTTAATTCATTAGTAATGAGTGAAGCGGCAATCAAAGAAGTTGAGGAGGCTTTAAAGTAATATGGCACGTAAAGCAAAAACTGAAGTCGTCAATAAAGCATTCCCAAAAGCGACTGAAAAAGACTTTGAAGTCATTGTTAAACCAGTCATTACTGAAAAAGCAATGGACTTAATGCAAAATCAAAACAAAGTCACTGTCAAAGTCAATCCAAATAGCACTAAGACAGAAATCAAATTAGCGTTCGAAAGAATCTTCCAAGTTAAGGTTGAAGAAGTCAAAATTATCAATGTTAACGCTAAAGTAACCACAAGAGGAACACGTTATAAAGGTTCAATCTCTGGGTTTAAGAAAGCAATTGTCACTGTCGCAAGCGGTGAAGCAATTGACTTATTTAAAGAATAAGATAAGAAATTATAGGAGAAAAAATCAATGTCAATCAGAACTTACAAACCGACATCTCCTTCTCGTAGGAATATGTCAAATTCGACATTTGGTGAAATTACAACTAGCACTCCTGAGAAAAGTTTATTAGTCAGTCTTACAAAGACCGGTGGAAGAAATAACCAAGGTGTTATTACCACTAGACATATCGGTGGAGGTCATAAACGAAAATATCGTATTATCGACTTCAAACGAAATAAAGACAATATCCCAGCGATTGTTAAAACTGTTGAATATGATCCAAATAGAAATGCAAATATTTGCTTAATCGTCTATCTCGATGGCGAAAAGAGATACATTCTCGCTCCAAAAGGAATCAAAGTTGGAGACCGCGTCGTTAGCGGTGATGCGACAGACGTCATTACTGGTAACTGTATGCAACTTAAAAACATTCCTGAAGGTACCTTCGTTCACAATGTTGAATTAAGACCAGGCAAAGGCGGACAATTATGCCGCGCTGCTGGAACAAGTGCTCAAGTACTTGGTTTCGAAGGAAAATATGTCACTGTCAGATTAGCGTCTGGTGAAGTGAGAAAAATCATCGATACTTGTCGTGCCACCATTGGTATAGTAGGAAACGAAGATTATAACCTTATTAATAAAGGAAAAGCGGGAAAAACCCGTTGGTTAGGTGTAAGACCTACAGTTAGAGGTTCCGTCATGAATCCTAACGATCACCCTCATGGTGGTGGTGAAGGTAAATGTCCAGTTGGACGTGATGCACCTCGTACACCTTGGGGTAAGCGTGCTCTTGGTGTGAAGACCAGAAACAATAAGAAAGCGTCTGGCAAATTAATTGTCCGTCGCCGTAACGCGAAATAATAGCAAAGGAGGAAAATGAATTATGGCAAGAAGTCAATCTAAAGGACCATTCGTTGATGAACACTTAATGAAAAAAGTGGTCGCATTAAACGAAACAGGTAAAAAAGAAATTATTAAAACCTGGTCACGTCGTTCAACTATTTACCCAGCATTCGTTGGTCACACCTTTGCAGTTTACAATGGTAGAGAACATATCACAGTCTATGTTACTGAAGATATGGTTGGACACAAACTCGGTGAATTCTCTCCAACAAGAAAATTCACAGGTCATACCGGACATACCGCTGAAGATAAAGCTGCAGCGGCAGGTAGATAATGGAGGTTATTATGGCAACTAAGAAAACAAAAGATGTCGTTACAGAAGAAACAACTGCTGTAAGCGAAACCGTCGAAGAATCTCCAAAAAAGAAGAAAACTAAAAAATCTAAAGAAGTGGTAAAAGAAGAACCTAAGAAAGTTGAAAAACCAACTCCAACTGAAGCGAAAGCCACCGCTACAAACGTGAGAGTGACTCCTCGTAAAGTTCGCTTGGTCATCGACTTAGTTAGAGGTAAGAGTGTTTCAGAAGCCTTAGGCATTCTCGCAAACACTAACCGCGCTGCTGTTGCTCCTGTTACCAAAGTCATTAAATCCGCGGTAGCGAATGCGACTAACAACTTCGGAATGGATAAAGAAAAATTATATATCGCTTCCATCTGGGCTAATGATGGCTTAAAGATGAAAAGATATATGCCAAGAGCGAAAGGTTCTGCTTCTGGCTTAGTTAAAAGAACTTCCCACATTACTGTGGTAGTTAAAATGAGATAGGAGGAAAATTCATGGGTCAAAAAGTTAATCCAGTAGGAATGAGAATTGGTGTCAATCGTGACTGGAATTCTCGTTGGTACGCTGACGATAAAGAATATCATGTCTTCCTCAACGAAGATATTAAAATTCGTGAATATCTCACCAAAGAATTAAAAAATGCCTTACTCTCACACGTTGAAATTGAAAGAACCATCGCTGCAGAGAAAGGTCGAAATGTTACCGTTTATGTTCATGTTGCAAAACCCGGTGTTGTTTATGGACAAGATGGTGCCACAATCGAAAAGATCAAAAAAGATCTCAAAAAATTAATTAACGATAAATCCACAACTCTCAATATTCAACCTATTGAAGTTAAAAATCCTGATTTAGACGCTAACATTGTTGCTCAACAAATTAGCAAAGAATTAGAAGAAAGAGCAAGCTTTAGAACCGTTCAAAAGAAAGCTATTCAAAAAGTTCGCCGTGCTGGAGCCAAAGGTTGTAGAACTGTTGTTTCCGGTCGTTTAGGTGGCGCGGATATTGCTCGTGCCGAAGGATATAAAGAAGGAGTCATCCCTCTTCATACCTTAAGAAGCGATATTGATTATGCTCATACAGAAGCTGCTACCACATATGGTCGCTTAGGTGTTAAAGTTTGGATCTGCCGTGGTGAAATTCGTCCTGAAAAGTTTAAAGCTGATAAAAAAGGAGAATAATCATGTTACAACCAAAGAGAACTAAATATCGTCGTCCACATATTATTAAATATGAAGGACATTCAAAAGCCGGTAATGAAGTAAGTTTTGGCGAATATGGTCTCCAAGCACTTGAAGGTAATTGGATTACCACCCGTCAAATCGAAGCCGCTCGTATCGTTTTATCAAGATACACCAAACGTTCTGGAAAAATCTGGATCAGAATATTCCCACACTTAGCAAAAACTAGAAAACCTGCTGAAGTTCGTATGGGTTCTGGTAAAGGTAATCCAGAAGATTGGGTCGCAGTCGTCAAACAAGGAAGAGTTATGTTTGAAATCGGTGGAGTCAATGAAGTTGATGCCATGGAAGCTCTCCGTTTAGCGGCTTACAAACTCCCAATCAAATGTAAAGTTGTTAAGAAAGGAGAAAAGTAGAGATGAAAATTAATGAAGTCCGTGAAATGAGTACGAGTGAACTTAATGAAAAGCTCTACTCACTCAAAGAACAACTATTCGAATTACGTCGTAAAAAAGCTGTCGGTGCCCTCGAAAGAGGCGAAGATGTCATCGCAGTTAGAAAAGACATTGCACGTGTGAACATGGTTCTCCGTGAAAGACAATTAAGTAAATAAGGAGGTTATTGGTTATTATGGAAAGAGCAAATCTTACCCGTCGTAGTATTCAAGGCGTTGTTGTCAGCGATAAAAACGATAAGACCATAGTCGTCCTTGTTGAAACTCACAAAAGACATGCTAAATATGGCAAACGCGTTAAATATGGTAAAAAATATTATGCTCATGATGAACATAACGAAGCCAAAGTTGGTGATACCGTCACCATTATGGAAACTCGTCCATTAAGCGCGACAAAAAGATTCAGATTAGTGTCTATCGATAAAAAAGCTCAATTGACAGTTAAAGAAGCAGAAGCCGAATTAAAGGAAGAAATCTTAACTGGCGAAGACACTAAGGAAGGAGAATAATTATGATCCAAAACGAAACAAATCTCATCGTCGCTGATAACTCAGGGGCTAGAAAAGTTCGTGCCTTCCGTTTATTCGGTGGTTCAAATCGTAAATCTTCTTCAGTTGGCGATATCATCTTATGCGCTGTTAAAGATGCTATCCCAAATGCCAAAGTGAAGAAAGGTGATGTTGTCAAATGCGTCATCGTTCGTACAAAGAAAGCTATCAATCGTCCAGATGGATCGACTATCGCTTTCGATGATAATGCTGTCGTCGTCATTAATGACGATTGCAACCCAGTAGGAACTCGTGTCTTTGGACCAGTTGCTAGGGAATTAAGAGAAAAAGGAGATACTTTTATGAAAATTATCTCTTTAGCGCAAGAAGTGTTATAAGGAGGAATGGCTATGAAACTAGTAAAAGGTGATAAAGTCATCGTTATCGCAGGAAACGATAAAGGTAAAACTGGCGAAATTCAAAAAGTTTTCCCAAAAACTAATCGTGTCGTGGTCGAAAACGTTAACATCCGTAAAAAACACAAAAAACCAACTCAACAAAATCCAGAAGGAAGCATCGTTGAAATTTACGCTCCAATCAATGCTTCTAATGTCATGCTTGTTGATCCAAAAACTAAAACACCAACACGAATTGGCCACAAGGTGGTTAAAGGTAAAAAAGTTCGTGTTGCGAAGAAAAGTGGAACCACATTATAAGGAGGAAAATGACAATGGCAGAAGAAACAAAAAAGAAAACTACCAGTACTGCTAAAAAGACAACGAAAAAAGTTGTTGAAGAAGTAGCAGTGGAAACTCCAACAAAGAAAAGTGGACACAAAGTCAGTGCTTACATTCCAAGAATGAAAGCCAAATATGACAACGAAGTTAAACCTGCTTTACTTGAAAAATTCAAATATTCTTCAGTAATGCAAGTTCCTGCTTTAAATAAAATTGTTATCAACATCGGTGTCGGTGATGCCCTTCAAGATAACAAGAGATTAGAAGAAGCAGTCGCGGAACTTGGCCAAATCACTGGTCAACGTCCAGTTATTACTAAAGCGAAAAAATCAGTCGCTTCCTTCAAATTAAGAGAAGGCCAAGCGATTGGTTGTAAAGTCACATTAAGAGGAACAAGAATGTATGAATTCTTCGACAAACTCGTTTCCATCGCCTTACCACGTGTTCGTGACTTCCGTGGTGTTAGTAAAAATGCATTCGATGGTCGTGGAGATTATACCTTAGGTGTTAAGGAACAATTAATCTTCCCAGAAATCGATTACGATAAGGTCGGAAAAGTTCGTGGTATGGATATTGTTATCGTCACCACTGCGAATACTGACCAAGAAGCGTATTCCCTCTTAGAAATGATGGGAATGCCATTCCATAGATAAGAGAAAGGAGTCTGTAACTTATGGCAAAAACAAGTGCGAAGGTCCGTTGTGCGAGACCACAAAAATATAAAGTACGTGAATATACCCGCTGTGAACGTTGTGGACGTCCTCACGCTGTCTATTCAAAATTCCATTTATGCCGCATCTGCTTACGCGAATTAGCGTATAAAGGTGAAATCCCAGGCTTAAAGAAATCATCTTGGTAATTTAAAAGGAGGAAAAACAAAATGATGTCAGATCCAATCGCGGATATGCTTACAAGAATCCGCAATGCTAATGCTTTAAAACATGAAACTGTCACTCTTCCTTCTAGTAAGATGAAAGTGGAAATTGCCCGAATTTTAAAAGACGAAGGATTCATCGTCGATTACAAAGTTCGTGGTGATGTTAAAAAAGAATTAACCTTAACCTTAAAATATACCGCGGATGGTACGCGCGTTATATCTGGATTAAAGAAAATCTCTAAACCAGGATTACGTGTCACCGCTTCTAGCGATAAACTCCCAAGAGTATTCAAAGGTTTAGGTATTGCAATTATCTCTACTTCCCAAGGAGTTATGACTGATGCTCAAGCTCGTAAACTTGGTGTTGGTGGTGAAGTAATTGCTTATGTCTGGTAGGAGGTAGATTTATGTCACGTATTGGAAATAAACATATCGATTTACCAGAAGGAGTTAGTGTTACTTTAGTAGATACCAAAGCGACAATTACTGGTCCAAAAGGTACTGTTGAAGTCAAAATTAATTCTGGAATAGTAGTTAATTTAGAAGATAAAAAATTAACATTTACTCGACTCAATGAAAATAAACAAACCAAACAAAATCATGGTACGACCAGAGCTAACTTCCAAAACGCTATCATTGGAGTTCACCAAGGCTATAAGAAAGAACTCGAAATGAAAGGTATTGGATACAAAGCTCAAATGCAAGGAAATGATGTTGTGTTATGGGCTGGTTATTCTCATACAGTTACTATCAAACCTAATGAAGGAGTGAAAATTAGCACTCCATCCGCGACCGAAATTCACGTCGAAGGTATTGACAAACAAGCCGTTGGTCAAACCGCAGCGAGAATTCGTGAAGTGAGACCACCAGAACCATATTTAGGTAAAGGTATTCGTTATAAAAATGAAGTCGTTCATACCAAAGAAGGTAAACGTGCTTCCGCTGGTGGTAAAAAATAAAAGGAAAGGTAGGGAAAATTTATGGTTACAAAACAATCTAAAAATGTTAGTAGAGTTCGCCGTCATTTACGTGTTCGTAAAAAGATTAGTGGAACTGCTACTTGTCCAAGACTTTGCCTCTATCGTTCCAATAAGAATATTGAGGCTCAAATCATTGATGATGTCAAAGGTGTTACCTTAGTTAGTGCATCTTCGATGGGTTTAAAACTTGAAAACGGTGGAAATCAAGAAGCTGCCAGTAAAGTTGGAGCGGAAATTGCTAAAAAAGCTCTTGCTCAAAATATTGAAACAGTCGTCTTCGATCGTTCAGGATATATTTATCACGGACGTGTTAAAGCTTTAGCGGAAGCTGCTCGTGAAGCCGGCTTAAAATTCTAATAAGGAGATTATACTAATGGAAGAAGAAAAGAAATTAAATGGTGCGGAAGTTAGTGAAGCATCAGAAGAAAAAGTAGAAGCTCCTGCGACTGATGAAAAATCTAATCATCGTCCAAATAGAGGAGATCGCCGTTCAAACCGTAGAAACGGTTCTAAAAGCGCTCCAAGAGAAAAAGAAAAGAAAGAATTTGAAGAAAGAGTCGTCTTCGTTAACAGAGTAAGCAAAACTGTTAAAGGTGGAAGACGTATGAAATTCACCGCTCTTGTCGTTGTTGGTGATCGTAAAGGTCGCTATGGATTTGGTACTGGTAAAGCCGCTGAAGTTCCAGATGCTATTAAAAAAGCTTCTGAAGCTGCCAGAAAAAATCTTCACAACGTCAAATTAGTTAAAGGCGGAACCATCTCTCACGAGATTGTTGGTAAATTCGGAGCCTGTTCAGTTTTATTAAAACCAGCTCCTGAAGGTACTGGAGTTATCGCTGGTGGACCTGTTCGTGCTATTTTAGAATTAGCAGGCGTCACTAACGTATGCTCAAAAGTCTACGGTTCACGTGCAGCTATCAATGTTGTTCGTGCGACAAACGAAGGTTTATCTCGTTTAAAGAGTTTTAAAGAAGTTAAGGCTCTTCGTAGTAAAGAATAAAAATTATAAAATTATATCTTAGTTGGGAGGTGCACAATATGAAATTGCATGAACTTCAATCTGTCGAAGGATCACGTAAAGATTCCTACCGTAAAGGAAGAGGAATTGGAAGTGGTAATGGAAAAACTGCTGGAAAAGGACATAAAGGACAAAACGCTCGTAGTGGTGGTGGAGTTCGTTTAGGCTTTGAAGGTGGTCAACTTCCTCTTTATCGTCGTTTACCAAAACGTGGTTTTAAAAACGTCAATCATAAACGTTATGCAACTGTCAATGTTTCTTTTTTAAATCGTTTTGAAGATGAAACAGTTGTCACCCCAGCATTATTAAATGAAGTTGGCTTAGTTACAAAAGAATATAATGGTATTAAAATATTAGGAAATGGTACACTTGAAAGAAAGTTAACAGTTCAAGCTAATGCCTTCTCTAGTAGCGCAAAAGCCGCGATTGAAAATGCTGGCGGAAAAGTTGAGGTAATCTAATATGAAGAAATTTGCCGCAATCTTTAAAAACAAAGAAATTGTCAACCGTATTTTCTTTACGGTCATGATTCTCTTTGTCTTCAGAATTGGTGCGCAAATTACGGTTCCAGGCGTTACTTTAAATGAGGATATGTCTAATTACTTATCCCAAAATAACGCTTTATCACTGATGAACTTATTAGGTGGAGGAACATTACAATCATTCTCCATCTTCGCTCTCGGTGTTTCACCGTATATTACCGCTCAAATCATTATTCAGTTGTTATCAACTGATGTTCTACCTGCCTTGACCGAATTAAAACGTCAAGGACAATACGGCAGAAAAAAGATTGAACTTGCCACTCGTTATCTCACCTTAATGATTGGTGCGGTACAAGCTTATGGTATTATTCAAACAATGAAAGCCAGTGATTATATTTCCTTCTCTGTTGGAAATTATGAATGGCTTACCTACCTTTACATCGTTGTTATTATGCTCGCTGGTAGCTTACTCGTTATGTGGCTCGGTGACCAAATTTCCGTTAAAGGTATCGGAAATGGTATTTCTATGATCATTTTCGCTGGTATTGTTTGCTCATTACCTTCTCAAATTATGAATGCTTTCAGTACTTGGGTTTCTAGCTCATTAGGTACTGGAAAAGAATTAACTGGTATATTCCAATTCGTTCTTTACATTCTATGTTATATCTTAATTATTGCCTTTGTGACATTCATCGAACTTTCTCAAAGAAAGATTCCGGTTCAACACTCAGGCAAAAGCGGAGGCCAAACTCAATCAATGGCCCGCGCAAGTTTCTTGCCTATCAAAATTAACTCCGCTGGAGTTATTCCAGTCATCTTTGCGAGCTCAATTTTGATGGCACCAAGCGTAATTGTTGCTTTCATTGATTCAAGTGCAGCGAACGCTGACTGGCTCGGTATATTCAATACATCAACGATGTATGAAATGCCAGGTATCAATGGAACAACTTGGTCAATGCCTTGGGGTTTAATAATCTATATTATTCTCACTATTGCATTTACCTTCTTCTACGCTAATTTACAAATCAATCCCGAACAACTGGCGGAAAACTTCCAAAAGAACGGTTCATATATTCCTGGAATTCGTCCAGGTAATGAAACTGAAAGATATGTTAGAAAAGTATTGAATCGCGTAACTGTTATCGGCGCTCTCGCCTTAGCGTTTATCGCTTCATTACCTTCAATTCTTACTATGAGTGGAATTTTTGGTAGCAATACTTCTTTAGCACTTGGAGGTACCGGATTAATCATCGTTGTCGGTGTTTGCTTAGAACTTAATAACCAAATCGATGGTTTACTTGCCGGTAAATCATTCGACGAAGTCGTAGCAGGTGGAGGTCGATAATCTTTATGAAAAAGAACATTATCTTAATGGGCCCTCCAGGGGCTGGAAAAGGCACTGCCGCGAAACAATTACAATCGGCTTTTGGTCTCGTCCATATTTCTACTGGAGATATGTTTAGAGAAGCCATTAAAGAAGGGACAGAATTAGGAAAATTAGCCAAGACCTTTATTGATCACGGTGATTTAGTTCCTGATGATGTCACGATTGGAATCGTTAAAGAAAGACTTAGCAAAGATGATTGTGATAAAGGATTTTTACTCGATGGTTTTCCTCGCACTTTAGTGCAAGCCGAAGCGTTGAGCCAAATTTCCAAAGAAATCAATCGTCCGATTGATGTTGTCGTCAATCTCGATTGCGATCAACAAGAACTTGTTCGTCGTATCTCAGGTCGTCGTGTATGTAAATCCTGTGGAGCGCCATATCATGTCACTACTATGAAACCAAAAGTTGATGGAGTGTGTGATAAATGTGGTGGACCACTCATTCAAAGACCTGATGATAACGAAGAATCATTAAAAGTTCGTTTACATCATTACGTCAGTAGTACCAAACCATTATTGGATTATTATTCAAATCTTGGATTACTTGAGAATTTCAATTCTCTCCAAGGTGCTGACGTCGTATTCGATGAAATAAGTGAATTCTTGAAGAAATAGCCATGATTATCATTAAATCAGCGCGCGAAATAAATTTGATGAGAGAAGCTGGGAAAGTAGTGGCCCAAGTATTTAAAGAACTTGAACCACTCTGTGTTCCTGGCATCTCCACTCAAGAATTAGCCGATAGAGCTGAACATATTATCGTTTCTCATGGTTGCATTCCGACCTTTAAAGGGTATGGAGGATTTCCTGGCGCTATATGTGTATCAATTAATGAAACATTAGTGCACGGCATTCCTTCAAAAAAAATCATTCTTCGTGAAGGAGATATTGTTTCCCTTGATGTTGGAGCGACTTATCAAGGATATGTCGCGGATGCTTGCCGTACGTTTATTGTTGGAATTGCTACAAAAGAGGCAATCGAACTCGTCAAGACGACGAAAGAGAGCTTCTTTGAGGCCGTTAAACTCATTAAACCTGGCATTCATCTAGGAGATATCTCAAATAAAATTCAAGAAGTCAATGAAGCGCATGGATATTCCTTACCACGCGATTATACTGGTCATGGTGTTGGAGCCCACTTACACGAGGATCCCGCGATACCAAATGTTGGAGTCAAAGGATTTGGTCCAATACTTAAAGAAGGAATGTGCCTCGCTATTGAGCCGATGGTGGCGCAAGGGAGGCCAAATACGCGTACATTGAGTGATGAATGGACAGTTAAAATGAAAGATGGAAAATTGTCCGCACATTACGAAAACACTGTTGCTGTCACCAAAGATGGCTATGAAATATTAACCATGTATGAGGGAGAAAAATAATTAATTTATGTCAAAGCAAGATGTCATCGAAGTACAGGCGGTCGTTATGGAGAATTTACCTAACGCTATGTTTAGGGTAAAACTCGAAAACGGCGTTGTAATTCTGGCCACCGTTTCTGGAAAAATCCGAATGAATTACATTCGCATCCTTCCAGGCGATAGAGTTACAGTAGAAATCTCGCCTTATGATTTAACACGGGGGCGCATTACATTCAGATTTAAATAGAATGTAAAGTAATTATTAGGAGGAAAATACTTATGAAAGTCAGACCTTCAGTCAAACCTATTTGCTCAAAGTGTAGAGTGATCAAACGCCATGGTAAAGTTATGGTTATTTGTTCAGATCCAAAACACAAGCAAAGACAAGGTTAATAAGGAGGAAATTGAATATGGCACGTATTGTTGGTGTTGATATTCCAAATGATAAGCCAGTTGGCATTTCCCTTACCTATATTTATGGTATTGGTCGACCAACTGCGGTCAAAATTTTAGCAGCTGCTAAAGTTGATGCAAGTTTAAGAGTTAAAGATTTAACTGATGATCAATTAAACGCTATCAGAGCGGAACTTGCTAATTATAAAACCGAAGGTGATTTACGTCGTGAAGTCAGCTTAAATATCAAACGTCTTACCGAAATCGGTTGTTACCGTGGTTTAAGACATAGAAGAGGACTTCCTGTTAACGGACAAAGAACTAAAACTAATGCCCGTACACGTAAAGGACCAAGAAAAACTATTGCCAATAAGAAAATGGCACCTAAGTAATGAAAGGAGAATAAATGTATGGCTACAAAAACTAATACACGTAAAAAGAAAGTCAAACGTTCATTTACACGTGGCGTCGCTCACATCCATTCCACTTTCAATAACACTATCGTTACAATAACAGATGAAAAAGGTAATGTTATTGCTTGGAGTAGTGCAGGTGCTTTAGGATTTAAAGGTGCGAAAAAATCTACTCCATATGCGGCTCAACAAGCAGCGGAAGCAGCTGGTAAAAGCGCATATGATCAAGGATTAAGATCAGTTGATGTCGACGTTAAAGGTCCAGGAAATGGTCGTGAAGGAGCAATTCGTTCTCTCGCTGTCAGTGGATTACAAGTTTTATCCATTACTGACTCGACACCAATTCCACATAATGGATGCCGTCCACCAAAACGTCCACGTGGATAATTAAGGAGGTAAGACCATGAAAATTGCAAATCCATTTGAAAAATTTGGAATCAAACATGCTGACTATGACGGAAACGAGAATTATGGACGTTTCGTCATCGAACCACTCGAAAGAGGATTTGGTCTCACCATTGGTAATGCTTTAAGAAGAGTATTACTATCCGCTCTTCCAGGCGCAAGTGTTTACGCGATTGAAATCGAAGGCGCTCGTCATGAATTTACCGCTTTGGAAGGTGTCGAAGAAGATGTTACAACCATCATTTTAAATTTAAAAGATTTAGTCTTAAAAATTGATGGTCAAGATGATAGCAAAAATGAAAATAAATCATTAACTATTTCTAAAGAAGGACCAGCGGTTGTTACTGCTGGAGACATTCAAACTCCATATGGGGTGGAAATCGTTAACAAAGATTTAGTTATTGCTCACTTAACTGAGGGTGGAAAATTATCCATGAGATTACATGTTCGTAATGGTCGTGGATTCGTTACTGGGGAACAAAATAAAGCTCTCCGTCCAAATCTTCCACTTGGTGTCATCGCTACTGATAGCAACTATTCACCTGTTATCAAAGCTAATTACACAGTCGATGCGACTCGTGTTGGACACGATAGTCGTTATGACCAATTAGTGTTAGAAGTTTGGACTGATGGTTCTATCACTCCTCAAGAAGCTGTTTCTCTCAGTGCGAAAATTTTAATTGATCACTTCGAGAAATTTGTTAATCTTTCTGATATCACAAAAGATATCAATATCGAGAAAGATGATGTTCCTCAAGAAGAAAATAAATATGAAAATATTCAAATTGAAGAACTCGATCTTTCACAACGTAGTTATAACTGCTTAAAAAGAGCTGGAATTCAAACAGTTATCGAATTAGCGGATAAGACTGAAGAAGATATGATGAAATATAAAAATCTTGGTAAGAAATCCTTTAAAGAAATTAAAGATAAACTTGCCTCAATCGGTCTTTCATTCCGTGATTTTGAATAAGGAGGTCATTCAATATGCCAGCACAAGGTCGTAAAAATGTCCATGGTAAAACCGGTGTTAGATTTAAAGCCGCTTATACCAAATCTAAATATGAAAATATGCTTCGCAATGTCGTGAGTGATTTACTTATTCATGGCGCGGTTAAAGTCACTAAAGCGGTTTCTAAAGATGTTATCAAAGAAGCTGATCGCTTAGTTACCTTAACGAAAAAAGAAGATGTCGTTACTGCCAAACGTCAAGCAAGTAGATTTGTTCGTAACGTTTATCGTGATGAAGAAAAAACTGTTTCTGCTTTAGATGTTTTATTTAACGAAGTTGGCCCTAAGATGAAAGATAGAAATGGTGGTTATACCCGTCAATTTAATTTAGAAAATAGACGTGGTGATAATTCTCCGGTCGTCTTAGTGACTTGGGTCGATTAATCTCATATTTGATATTTAAAAAAAGAATTCGTTTTCGCGGATTCTTTTTTTATTTATACTAATTAAATAATTTAAATTAAAAAGCGAGAGATAACGCAAATAAAATAATAATGAATATTAATTCTAAAATTAATGGAATAAATATCAAAAAAACGGAATATCTAACATTTGTCTTTGTTAGTAATTTATTTTTATTAACTACATTAATAGTAATAGTGTAAATTCCATTAATTAAAACATTGATACCACACGAAGTTAAAGAAGAAATTAATAAAAATACGACAACAATAGCGTATCCGTTAACAGTGGTCGAATCATTTCTTAATGCTTCTTTAATATTAAAAAATTCCACTAATAAGATAATTAAAAAGACGATAAAAACTAAAGAAGAGATAATCGATAAAATAATGTTAAATATTTTCGCAACTTTATTGATTTTGCTATTTAGTTCCATAAACTTTTTCCTTACTTATTTATTATACGATAGGAAATAATAAATTTAGTTATTATTTTAATTTAAAATGGTAAAATAAAAATATAACAAATATCGATATAATATCGAAAAATAAATAATGGAGGTTTTTATGTCGCAAAGATATAAAAAAGAATATAAGGAAGGATATACCCCTCGTCTTGTTATGGAAGAGGCTTCAAGATGTTTATTATGTCTTGATGCACCTTGTTCAAAAGCATGTCCAGCGGGGACCGATCCTGCTAAATTTATTCGTTCAGTGAGATTTTTAAATTTTAAAGGAGCGGTTGAAACGGTAAGAATTAACAATCCTTTAGGAGGAATTTGTGCGAGAGTGTGTCCAACTGAAAGGTATTGTCAAAAAGGATGTTCTCGCTGTGGAATTGATAAACCGATTGATATTGGTTTAATTCAAAGATATGTTACCGACTTTGAAGATAACACAAAAATGAATGTTATCGATATCAAAGAGAAAAATGATAAAAAAGTGGCCATTGTTGGTAGTGGTCCAGGAGGTTTATCTTTAGCCGCCTTATTAGCGAAAGATGGCTATCAAGTAGATATATATGAAAAAGAAAAATCTCTTGGAGGATATTTAAGATATGGAATTCCTGAATATCGTCTACCTACTGAAATTGTCGATAAAGAAATCGATAGAATTATCAAATTAGGGGTCAATGTTCACTTAAATACCAAAATAGGAAAAGATATTTCTTTAGAAGAATTGAAAAATAATTATTCCGCGGTCGTTTTAGCCATTGGACAATCCAAAGGAAAAACATTATCTAATTTCGCTAATAACGAACATGTTATTACCGCGGTGGAATTATTAAAACAAATCAAATCTCATCCCGATTCAATTAAAGTGAAAGATAATGCTTTAATCATTGGAGGAGGAGATGTCGCGATGGATGTTGCAACATCACTCAAATTACTAGGTTTTAAATTTGTTCAAGATGTCGTATATGAAACTTTTGAAGAATTTAAAGCTAGTAAAGAAGAAAAAGAAACCGCATTAAAAGAAGGCGTCTCAATCATTGAAGGTTATGTTCCTTTAGAAGTTAATGATAATGTTGTCACTTTTAAACATCGTATGTTAGATAGTGAAATTAAAATTAAATCTAACCTTATCGTTTTAGCGGTTGGTCAAGAAGTTGAACATGAAAATATCGATGTTGAATTCGAAAGAAATGAAGTCAAAGAAAAGGCTTATCGATTAAAAGATAGCAATCTTTTCTATGTTGGAGATATCGCTCATCAAGAAAAGACTGTCGTTTATGCGATTAGAACCGCGAAAGAAGTCGCTTACGAAATTAAAAAATATCTCGGAGGTAAATAAGATGGTTAAAAAAGATTTATCGATAACATTTATGGGAGTTAAATTCCCTAATCCATTTTGTTTATCAGCCTCTCCAGTAGGTAATTGCTATGATATGTGTAAAAAAGCCTATGACTGTGGATGGGGTGGAGTCGTCTTTAAAACGATTGGATTTTTCATCGCTGATGAAGTATCTCCTCGTTTTGATACGATTGATAAAGAAAGCGAACCATTCGTTGGATTTAAAAACATGGAACAAATCGCTGAACATCCATTAGAAGATAATTTAAGAGATATTAAAAGACTAAAAGAAGAATATCCTGACCGTGTTCTTATTTCCTCTATTATGGGAGCGAATGAAAAAGAATGGGAAGAATTAGCCAGATTATCTGAAGAAGCTGGCGCGGATATGCTCGAACTTAATTTCTCTTGTCCACAGATGACATCTCATGCGATGGGTAGTGATGTTGGAAGTAACCCTGAACTATGTAAAAAATATTGTGAAGCCGTGAGAAGAGGCACTAAATTGCCATTCATGGCAAAAATGACTCCAAATGTCACTGATATGTGCACTGTCGCGATTGCATCGATGGAAGGTGGCGCGAATGGTATCGCGGCAATTAACACCGTTAAATCAATAACTAATGTTGATTTGAAAAAGAAAGTTGGTTTACCAATCGTCAATGGCAAATCATCTATTTCTGGTTATAGTGGAAAAGCTGTTAAACCAATTGCCTTAAGATTTATCCAACAAATGAAAACTAATCCAAAATTAAAAGATGTTGAAATTAGTGGTATTGGTGGAATTGAAACGTGGGTTGATGCGGCCGAATTTATTCTTCTTGGATGTAAAACATTACAAGTGACAACTGCGATTATGCAATATGGATATCGTATCGTTGAAGATTTAAATAATGGTTTAATGCATTATATGGAAGAAGAAGGTGTCGACCATCTTGAAGATTTAGTGGGATTAGCTAATCACAATATTATTCCTGCTGAAGAACTTGACCGTGATTATCGAGTTTATCCAGAAATTAATCTTGATAAATGCGTTGGTTGTGGAAGATGTGTCATCTCTTGTTATGATGGCGCTCATCAAGCGATGGAATGGGACAAAAAAGAAAGAAAACCATCATGCAATAAAAATAAATGTGTGGGATGTTTGCTATGTAAACTTGTTTGTCCAACTGGAGCGATTAGTCATGGTGAAGTAAAATTCAAAGAAAATCGCCAAGGAAAAAGAAAAATTGAAGATATCGTTTTATAAATAAATCCTTCTTTTTAATAAAACAGGAACTGAATTGACATTTAATTCCTGTTTTATTTTTGTCTATTTAATTATGCATTTCTTTCTTATTCTATTGAATAAGAGAGAGAAAACAAATAAAATAATATTTAGATTTATTTTAAAGTAATTTACATGAGGAGGAAATCATGGCTCATTTACAACCACATGCAGTTAAGCAAATTACTGAAATAGTAAACCGCTATAAAGATGAAAAGACTCCTTTAATGATGATTCTTTCTGATATTCAAAAAGAATATGGATATATTCCTCTTGAAGTCCAAGAATTAGTTTCTTCATTAACTGGCGTTCCTGTTTCTGAAATTTATGGTGTTGTTACATTTTATTCATTCTTTTCTTTGGTTCCTAAAGGAAAGTATGTTATTGGCGTCTGTTTAGGTACCGCTTGTTACGTTAAAGGCGCTCAATTAGTTCTTGATAAATTCAGTGAACTATTAGGAATCAAACCAGGTGAATCCACTGACGATGGACTATTTACTCTCGATGTTCTTCGCTGTGTTGGTGCTTGCGCATTAGCACCTGCAGTTACCGTTAATGGTAAGGTGTATCCGATGGTTAAACCATCTCAATGTGCATCAATTATCAAAGAATACAAAGACAAGGAGGAAATGTAATCGATGGAAAAAATTAATTCTACTGCCGATTTATTATCTCGTGTTGAGCATTGTTCCAAATGCATCGATAAGAAATTCCATGCGAAAGATGGAACAAGAGCTATTGTCGTCTGTGGTGGTACTGGATGTTTATCAAGCGATTCACAATTAATTCTCGATCGTTTTAAACAATTGATTAAAGAAAAGAATTTAGAAGGTAAAGTTACTGCAAATATCGTTGGATGTTTCGGTTTCTGTTCTCAAGGACCTTTCGTTAAAATCTTCCCAGAAGAAACATTATATACAAAGGTTAAAGTTAATGACTGTGATGAAATCTTTGAAAAAGATATCATGGGTGGCGAAGTTGTTGAGAGATTATTATTCGTCGATCCAGTCAGCAAAGAAAAAGTTAAAACTCAATCTGAAATTAACTTCTATAAATTACAAAAGAGAGATATCGCTTTAAGAGGTAATGATCAATTAGATCCTGAATCTTTAGATGAAGCTTTAGGATTTGAAACATTCATTGCTTTAAATAAAGCTCTTCATATGACTCGTCAAGAAGTCATTAATGAAATGCTCGCGAGCGGATTGAGAGGTCGTGGTGGTGCTGGTTTCCCAACTGGAAGAAAATGGCAATTCGCTTACGATGTCGAAAGTGAAGATAAATACATCATCTGTAATGGTGATGAAGGTGATCCAGGAGCATTCATGGATCGTAGCATCATTGAAGGTAATCCAATGAATGTTATCGAAGGTATGATGATTGCTGGTTACGCTATTGGAGCGAAAAATGGTTATTTCTATATCAGAGCGGAATATCCAGTCGCTGTCGATCGTTTACAAAAAGCCATTAAAACTTGTGAAGAAGCTGGTTTATTAGGTGATAATATTTTAGGAACTGACTTCTCATTTAGATGTCATATTCGTTTAGGTGCTGGAGCCTTCGTTTGTGGTGAAGAAACCGCATTATTAAATTCTATCGAAGGTAAAAGAGGTATGCCTCGTCCTCGTCCACCTTTCCCTGCTGTTAAAGGTTTATGGGATAAACCATCAGTTATCAATAACGTTGAAACTTTAGCTAACGTTCCTTACATTATTCGAGAAGGTGCGAGTAAATACGCGGCGATTGGTACTGAAAAATCTAAAGGAACAAAAGTCTTTGCTTTAGGTGGTAAAGTCAATAATGTTGGCTTAGTGGAAGTTCCAATGGGAACAACGCTTCGTCAATTAATTTATGATATCGGTGGAGGTATTCCAAACGATAAAAAATTCAAAGCTATTCAAACTGGTGGACCTAGTGGTGGATGTTTAACTGAAAAAGACTTAGATACACCAATTGACTACGATTCATTGATGGCTCGTGGTTCAATGATGGGTTCGGGTGGTGCGATTGTCATGGATGAAGACAACTGTATGGTCGATGTCGCAAAATTCTATATGACATTCATTTGCGATGAATCATGTGGTAAATGCACTCCATGTCGTATTGGAACAAAACGAATTTTAGAAATTTTAAATAAAATTACTGAAGGTCGTGGTACAATGGCGGACTTGTCTAATTTACAAGAATTATCTAACGTCGTTAAGAGCAATTCACTTTGTGGATTAGGTCAAACAGCCGCTAACCCGGTATTATCGACGATGGCGTCATTTAAAGATGAATATTTAGCGCACGTCGTTGATAAAACATGTCCTGCCCACGTCTGTAAAAAATTGATTCGATATGTTATTGAACCTGAAAAATGTAAAAAATGTTCGCTCTGTGCGAGAAATTGTCCAGTCAACGCCATCAGCGGTGAAGTTGGTAAGACACCATTTGTTATCGATGCTAATAAATGTATTAAATGTGGTGCTTGCTTATCTGGATGTCGCTTCGGTGCGATCGTTAAGAAATAGGAGGAATGGTTATGTCATTAGTTAATATTAAAATTGATGGTCATCCATATACCGTCGAAAGTGGATTAACCGTTTTAGAAGCTTGTCGAAAATGTGGATTTAACATTCCTTCATTATGTGCATATCATGGTGGAAAATGTTCAAGAGCGAGTTGCCGTGTTTGCTTAGTGGAAGTTAAAGGAGCGAGAGGTTTAGTTGCATCTTGCGTTTATCCAGTCAGTGAAGGTATGGAAATTACCATCTCTTCTACCAAGGCTATTGAAGCTCGTCGTGCGTCTGTTGAACTCATTTTATCGAACCACCAAAAAAACTGCTTACAATGTGATAAAAATGGACATTGTGAATTATTAGAAGTCGCGACAATGGTAGGCGCTAGAGATGGTAAATACATCGGAAAAATGAGTGAACCTACTGTTGATGTTTTAGCCCCAGGGCTAAAAAGAAATACTGCGAAATGTATTTTATGTGGTCGCTGTATTGAAAAATGTAAAGAAGCGCAAGGTATTGCCATTCTCGGTTTTGAAAATCGTGGATTTGATACGATTGTCGCTCCTGTACAAAATAGAAGTTTCGCTAATTCTCCATGTTTACAATGTGGTCAATGTGTGACAGTTTGTCCTACTGGCGCTTTGATGGAAAATAGCGAAATTGACAAAGTCGATGCTGCTTTAAAAGCTGGTAAAAAAGTTATCGTTCAAACCGCTCCTGCTGTTAGAGCGGCGATCGCTGAAGAATTTGGTGAAAAAATTGGCACACCTGGAACCGGAAAGATGGTGGCAGCCCTTCACCGCTTAGGATTCTATCGTGTCTTCGATACCAATTTTGGTGCTGACTTGACTATTATGGAAGAAGCCCATGAATTGATGGAAAGAATTAATAATAAAGGGGTATTACCTCAATTGACTTCTTGTTCTCCTGGTTGGATTAATTATGTCGAATATTATTATCCAGAAATCATTCCTAATTTATCGACATGTAAATCTCCTCATATGATGATGGGAGCGATTATTAAAACATATTTTGCTAGTAAGCATAACATTCCAAGTGAAGAAATATTCAATGTTTCAGTTATGCCATGTACGGCGAAAAAATATGAAAGAAGTCGTGCTCAAATGCCAAATGATATTGATGCCGTCTTAACGACACGTGAATTAGCGAAATTAATTAAGCGTTCAGGTATCAATTGGAGAAGTTTACCAGAAGAAGAATTCGATCAAGATTTACTTGGTGAATATACTGGTGCTGGTGTCATATTCGGTGTCACTGGTGGAGTTATGGAAGCAGCGTTAAGAACAGCGTACTTCTGGTTAACTGGTAAAGAATATGCTGAAATTAACTTTACTGAAGTTAGAGGACTTCAAGGAGTAAAAGAAGCTTCAATCGATATTAATGGAACAACTATTAAAGTAGCAATTACCAGTGGTATGGCGAACGCTAAACCATTATTAGATGAAGTTAAAAATGGAACTTCTCCATATGCTTTCATTGAAGTAATGTGTTGTCCAGGTGGATGTATTAATGGTGGAGGTCAACCATTAGTGCAACCTATGTTCCTTCCAAATGAAGATGATGATATTTTAGATACTTACAAAGAAAAACGCGCCAGTGTGCTTTATAAAGAAGATGAGAAATGTGTCATTAGACAATCTCATAATAATAAAGACATTCAACGTTTATATGATGAATATCTCATTAAACCTGGTTCCACTCTCGCGGAAGAATTATTACATACAAGTTATGTTAATAACCGTGAAAAATATCCAAATAAAAAATAATTTATAAATTATATTTATTTAATTAGTCACCTCCAAATTCACTTTTGGAGGTGACTTTTATCAAATTAGAAATGTCTATTAATTTATATTTATCTAAGATAAAATTATAGAGGAAAAACAAATGAGTACACTCAGATTATACAATTCATTAACTAACAAAATTGAGGATTTTCATCCAATTAAAGAAAATGAAGTATCAATGTATGTATGTGGACCGACAGTCTATAATTACCCACATATTGGTAATATGAGACCGGTCGTGGTTTTTGATTGTCTTTATCGTTTATTAACCTATTTAGGTTATAAAGTTACTTATGTTTCAAATTTTACTGATATTGATGACAAAATCATTAAAGCAGCGAAGGAAAATAATTGTAGCGAAAAAGAAATAACTGATTTTTATATTAAAGAATTTCAAAAGACAGTGAAAAATATTGGTTCTTTACCTCCAAGTATTACTCCTCGAGTTACTGAATATGTATCAAAAATTATCGATTACATTTCTAATTTGATAAAAGTTGACGCGGCTTATGAATCAAATGGAAATGTTTATTTTAGGGTTGATAGCGATAAAAGATATGGTTCATTAAGTGGAATTAATATCGAATCTTTACTTGTAGGTGCGCGTATTGAAGAAAATAAAGAAAAAGAATCTCCATTAGATTTTGCGTTATGGAAAAAGACTGATGAAGGTATTTCTTGGCCTTCACCATGGGGAAATGGTCGACCTGGTTGGCACACTGAATGTTGTGTAATGATCGACACTATTTTTGATAATGGAATGATTGATATTCATGGTGGAGGATACGATTTAAAATTTCCTCATCACGAAAATGAAATCGCTCAATGTGAAGCGACTCATCATAATCATATCGCTAATATGTGGATGCATAATGCTTTCATTAACGTCAATAATGAAAAAATGTCAAAATCAAAAGGCAATTTCATCTTAGCGAAAGATTTGATTGATGAATATTCTGGTGAAGTTGTGAGAATGGTTATTTTATCCACCCATTATCGTCAACCAGTCAATTTTACAAGCGACACGATTACATCGAGTCAAAATGAAATTAAAAGAATAAAACAATTATTAAAAACACTCTCTTTATATATTTGTGTTAATAATATCGATTTAAATAAATATCAACAGTTAGAAATCGATAATTTTATCGATAGTTTAAAAGATGATTTGAATACTTCAAATGCCTTAAGTTGTCTTTTTGATTTAATTAAAGTTATTAACACTTTGTTAAGAAATAAAAATATCGATGAAAAAGATATTATTATTAAAACTAATTCTTTACTTAAGATGTTAGAAATCCTTGGTTTAAATTTGACACTTAACACATTTAAAGAAGAAGATATTTTATTATATAAATCATATTTAAAATGCAAAGAAGAAAAAGACTTTTCCAAAAGTGATGAAATAAGAAATGAACTTATTAGAAAAGGTATTTTATGAATAAACAAATAAGTAAACCTAGTTCACTTATTATCTATGGGAAAAACCCTGTCCGCGAAGCACTTAAAATTGAAAATAATGTGTTGAGAGTCTTTATATTAGAGGGTTTAAAAGATACAAAATTAATTGATTCTATCAAAGAACATCACATTCCATTTACTTTTGTTAATAAGTCAGTTTTATATAGTAAGACTAAGACTATGGATCATCAGGGTGTCGTTGCGGAAATTAAACCTTTTAACTATTCTTCTTTAGAGGAAATTATTAAAATTTCTAAAAAGAAAGTTCAGCCATTAATTCTCATGCTTGATGGTATAGAAGATCCACATAATTTTGGAGCGATTATCAGAAGTGCTGAAGCCTTTGCAGTGGACGGTATAATTATTAAAAAGCATAACCAAGTAGAAGTAAATTCGACAGTGATGAAAGTTGCTACTGGGGCAGCTTCTTTTGTGAAGATTTGTATGGTTAATAATTTAAATCAAACGATTGATAAATTGAAACAAAATGGTTTTTGGATTGTTTCCACGGATGGCAGTGCTTCCAGTAGTTATAAAGAACTATCTTACGATTTTCCTGTTTGCCTAGTGATTGGGTCGGAAGGTTTTGGAATTTCTAAGTCAGTATTATCGAATTCTGATTATCTTATTAAAATTCCAATGTTGGGTCAAATAAATTCACTAAACGCAAGCGTTGCTTGCTCAATTTTTCTTTCTTACATAAGAAAGTGATTGGTTTTTCCTAGAAAGGAAAACCAATGTTAAATAAAAATTTAACTGATGAAGAATTATTAATACAAATATTTTTAGAAGATTCTATTTCTTTTAACGCCTTATTAAAAAGATATACCAATTATTCAAAAAGCATCATTTATAATTACTATATTCAAAATTTTTCTAGTGGAATTTCTTTTGACTATTTAATGTCACAAGTTCCATTATCTTTTTTTAAAGCGATTAAAAAATATCAAATAGGAAATCATTCTTTTTATCCTTATTATCTCACTATTTTGGAAAGAGATATCGTTGAGTTTATCAAAGAAAACTCATATCAATATGACGCAAAAATGTTTTATGGCGTTTTTTCTTTAGATGAAGAACTCCCTTATTCGGAAGATATGTGCTTTAAAGATATCGTTGGAGTCTTTGATGATGAGATGTATGTCGAGATTGAATATCAAGAAATTTTTAATTTGATAAACGAAGATAATAATTTTAGTGAAGTTGATTTAGTTATTATTCATCATATGTTACTTAATGATAGCGAAGCTGTTATCGCTAAAGCCACTAAATTACCAAAATCGACTGTTCATAAAAAGATTAAGGATATTAGAATAAAGTTATCGAGTTTAAAATAAATCGGGTTTATGTTTAGATTATAAATTGTTATAATCTATCTTATGAATGCGATTAGTGTTAAAAATTTAAGTTTCTCTTATACTGAAAACGAAAAAGTTATTAATAATGTTTCTTTTGATATTAAAAAAGGACAATTCGTTTCTTTCATTGGACATAATGGAAGTGGAAAATCGACTTTAGCTAAACTTCTCGTTGGCTTAGTGGAATTTAATGAAGGAGAAATATATATTTTTGACGAGAAATTATCGAATAAAAATATCGATAAAATAAGAAAGAAAATAGGCATTGTATTTCAAAATCCTGATAATCAATTTGTTGGTTCCACTGTGGAAGATGATATTGCTTTTGGTTTAGAAAATCGACAAGTTGAACATCAAAAAATGCATGAGATTGTTTCTAAGAAAGCCAAAGAAGTGGGAATGGAAAATTATTTGACCACTGAACCATGCTCATTATCAGGTGGACAAAAACAAAGAGTAGCGATCGCTGGCGTCATCGCCTTATCGCCAAAAATTTTAATTTTAGATGAAGCAACTTCAATGCTTGATCCAAAAGGAAAAAGAGAAATAAATGAATTAATTAAAAAGATGAGAGAGTTAGATAAAGAACTCACTGTTATTTCTATTACTCACGACCTTGAAGAAGCTTCATTGAGCGATTATATTTATTTATTAAATAAAGGTGAAATTGTCTTTTCTTCTTCACCTTTAGAATTATTTAAAAATAAAGAAACGCTATCGAAATATAATTTGAAAGCGCCTTTCATTTTTGAATTAGTCAATAAACTTAAAAATGAAGGTTTTAATATTGATTCATATGACAGCGAGGAGGTTATTAATTATTTATGCCAATTAAAGTAAATGACCTCTTTTATTATTACAACTATAAAAAAGATGATGAAAAATTAGCGTTAAAAAATATCAACTTAGAATTAAAAGAACCATTCTTTGTCGCTTTCGTGGGAGAAACTGGAAGTGGGAAATCAACTTTGATTCAACATTTTAATGGTTTACTTAAACCTACTTTTGGACAAGTGAATGTCAATGAATTTGTCTTGACTAATTCTAAAAAGAAAAATAAAAATATCCAAAAATTAAGACAAAATGTTGGTATCGTCTTCCAATTCAGCGAATATCAATTGTTTGAAGAAACAGTTTTAAAAGATGTTATGGCGGGACCAAAAGCCTTTTTAAAAAAAGAAAATGATGCAAAAGAAATCGCCAAAGAAAGTTTAACTAAAGTTGGTATTAATGAATCATATTATGAACGTTCACCTTTCGATTTGAGTGGTGGAGAAAAAAGAAGAGTGGCGATCGCGGGTGTATTAGCGATTAAACCAAACATATTAGTGTTAGATGAACCCACTGCAGGTTTAGATAATAAAGGTGAAAAAGAAATTATGGATTTACTTTTAAAAATGTATGAAAGTGGAATATCCATCGCTTTAGTCACCCACGATATGAATCTCGTCATGAAATACACAAATAGAGTTATTGCGTTAAGTGAAGGTGAAGTCATCTATGATGGCTCTCCAAAAGAATTATTTTTATCTTTGAATGAAAATACCGCTTTAGAAATCCCTTCTTTATATCGCTTTATTTCATCTTTAAATAAAAATGGATTTCATCTTAATTATCAAAACATTAATGATGTTGATTCATTAATTAAAGAAATTAAAAAGGAAGTCAAAGAGCATGAATAATATTGTCTTTGGTCGATATACAAATTATGACACTCCAATTCATAAGATTGAGCCTCGAGTTAAATTATTGATGCTAGTGTTATTAATATCGATGATTTTCTTTCAATTTAGTGTGTGGTCAACAAATATTTTGTTTTCTATCATCCTTTTAATATTTTTATTTTTAGTTTTGATTTTATCAAAAGCGAGCATTAAATCATTACTTAAAAGTATTGGTTCGATGTGGTTTTTAATTCTCTTTCTTTTCATCATTTATATTTTGATGCCGAATTCTAGATATACCCATCCTGCTTTTTCTTTTAATAATGGTTTCACCATTTATTATGATGCTTTCTATCAATGTGGATATATTATTTTGCGTTTAATTTTAATGATTTCTTTGACGATGGTATTAACCCTTTCAACTAAACCTATTGATTTAACTTACGCTTTTGAATGGTATATGACCCCTCTTAAATTAATTAAAGTACCAGTTCACGCGTGTGCGATGACTATCTCTTTAGCCCTTCGTCTTATTCCAACTTTACTAGAGGAAGCTGATAGAATTAGAAAAGCTCAAGCTAGTCGAGGGATGGATATAGAAAATGGAAGTTTTATTAAAAAGATAAAATCTTTGTTATCTTTAATTATTCCTTTATTAGTCACTTCTTTTCAAAGAAGTGATGAATTATCGACAGCGATGGAAGCGCGTGGATATGACCCGTTAGAAAAAAGAACGAGATATAAAATATATAAATTTTCTCTCATTGATTTACTATCTTTAATTATTGTCGTTATTTTCTTTGGTTTATTTTTGACTTTATTTATTTTAGATCAATCATATCAACCATTAGATATTTTTAAAGATATAATTAAGATAGATATTGGGTTTTAATAATAGTTATTATGAGATATTTGTGTGTCTGTGCATATTTAGGTAAATGTTATTTTGGTTTTCAAAAACAAAATAATCAAATATCGATTCAAGAAGTTATTGAAAATACTTTTTCATCTTATTTTAACTACCCTATAAAAATATATGCTTCTGGTAGAACCGATCGGGGAGTGAACGCTTTTGGGCAAACTTTCCATTTTGATTTAGATAATAAAATAAAAACTACTTATGATAAATTTTTATATTCAATTAATTCTCTTTTACCCATGGATATTAAAATATTATCAATTAAAAGAGTGGATGATAATTTCTCTTCGCGTTATAACGCGAAAAGAAAAATATATGAATATCATCTTTATTTATCAAGTAAAGAACCTTTTTTAAATGATGTTGTTTCTTTAATTAAATATCCTCTGGATATAAAAAGAATGAAAAAAGGAATAAAACTTTTTGTTGGAGAAAAAGATTTTAAAGATTTTACTTCAAAAGAAAATGATGAAAATAATTTTATGAGAAATATTTATTCTATCAATTTAAAAATTGATAAATTAGATAATAAACATCTCATCATCACTTTTAATGGTAATGGTTTTATGCGATATATGATTCGTTATATTGTTGGGACATTAATTGAATTAGGAAGAAATAAAATTGATTTAGATTTTATTCAATATCATTTATCTAGTAAAAGTGAAAGAGAAATTGTTTCATTTAAAAGCCCAGCATGTGGGTTATATTTAAAAAAGGTTATCTACTAATATGAAAACTGGATATTTAGTGGTCAATAGTTTTAAAAGCGATAAGAAATTTAATACGCTTTATCAATTTTTATTAAAAGCATTTCATAAATTTGATATAAATTTAATTATCAAAAAAGCGGAAGATTTATATTTAGAAATTGGAAAGAAAATTGTTGATAAACCAGATTTTGTTTTATTTTGGGATAAAGATATCTATTTATGTTCGTGTTTAGAAAAGGAAAATATTCCAACATTCAATAGTGCATATTCTATTTTTTATTGTGATAACAAAATATATATGTACGATTTAATGAAAAGAAATAATATTAAATCTCCTAAAACATTTTATTCTCCAAAAACTTTTGAAGGATTAAATCGAGATAATCATCAATTTGCCTATCAAGTGATGGAACAACTATCTTATCCTGTCGTTATTAAAGAGGCTTATGGTTCTTTTGGTGAACAAGTATATTTAATTGAAAATAAATCACAATTAGATAAAAAGATTTCTGAATTAAATTATAAAGATTTTGTCATTCAAGAATATATTGCTTCTTCCAAAGGAAGAGATGTAAGAATTAATATTGTTGATAATAAATATATTTGTGCGATTTATCGAGAAAATAAAGATGATTTTCGAAGTAATGTATCAAGAGGTGGAACGTATCAAAATTATCAACCTAGTCAAGAATTTATTGATGCCGCTATAAAAATGAGTGAAATATTTAAATGTGATTTTTGTGGTGTTGATATTATGTTTGATAGCGATAATTCTCCAATCGTTTGTGAGATTAATTCTTCTCCTCAATTCGTTTCAACTTTTGAAGCGACTGGGATAAATCTTGGCGAAGAAATCGCGAAGATGATTAAAAATAGATTATGGAAAAAGGATTGATTATTTATTCTGCGTTAGATAAAAAAAGAAATCAATTTTTTATCGATAAAATTATCGATTCTTTTTTTATTAAATATCATATTAAGGTTAATTATTTAGATGAAGAAGATATTTATCATCTTGATTTAAATGAATATAAATTCGCTATATATCGCGGAAGAGATTATCGAATAAATGAATATTTAGAAAATAATAATCTTATAACCTTTAATTCTAGTCGTGTTAACAAAGTCGCGAACAATAAATATTTATCTTATCTTCTTTTTCGTCAATTAGATTTACCTTGCGTTAATACTTATATAGACACTAAAGATATAAAATCTTTTCCTTTTGTAATGAAATCTATTTCTGGTCATGGTGGGAAAGAAGTATATTTATGTCATTCATTATCTGAATTAGATAACATCAGACAAAAAGAAGATAGCAAGCAATATATTTTTCAAGATTATGTCCCAATAAATGGAGATATTCGAATATATTTATTAGGAAATAAAATTATTTCTATTATTAAAAGAACTTCATCTAAAGATTTTCGTTTTAATTATTCTTTAGGGGGAGATATTTCTCTATATCAAGAAAATGAAACGATTAAAAATATTGTTGATGTTATTTATAATGAACTTCACACTGATTTTGTTGGTATTGATGTATTTGAAAAAAATAATGAATATTATCTAAATGAAATTGAAGACCCAGTTGGTTCAAGAATGTTATATCAATTAACTGATATCGATATAATCGATAAATTTGTTGATTATATTTATTTAAAAATTAATAAATAGTAATAAAAAATATTATTACTTGGATTAAAATTATCCTAAAATATTTTATATAACAATATAATGTGATAAAATCACATACGAAAATAAAAGGAAATATCAAATTATGGGAAGACATTTTGAAGTTAGAGCCAAAGCGATGGCGGAAACCGCAGCGAAAAAGAGTGCGGTATATATGCGTGCCTCTAAAGAAATTTATATGGCTGCGAGAAGTGGAGATCCTTCTCCTGATAGTAACCTCGCTCTTAGAAGTGCGATTGAAAAATGGAAAAGTCAATCTGTTCCAAAAGATGTTATCGATCGTGCGATTAAAAAAGCGCAAGGTGGAGACGCTGAAAATTATTCTTCAGGTCGATATGAAGCTTTCGGTCCAGGTGGATCATATTTTATTATCGATACTTTGAGCGATAACGCTAATAGAGCGTTAACAGAAGTTAGAACCGTGGTGACTAAAAAAGGTGGACATTTAGGTTCTGTCGCTTATTTCTTTACCGAAACTGGTCTTTTTGTTTTTAAAGGAACAAATAGAGATGAAGTAGAAGAAACTTTAATTCTTAGCGATGTCGATGTTAGAGAAGTTAATCAAAACGATGATATGATTGAAGTTTTAGTGGAACCTCAAGCTTTTGCTTCTGCTCGAGAAGTATTAAATGGAATGAATATTAAAGATTTTGAAGTCGCTGAAGTGAGACCTTTAGCGAATGATTTCATTGATATACCAGAAGGTGAAGACCTTAGAAAATTCAATGAATTATGTGATATGTTAGATGAACTTCAAGATGTTCAAGCCGTTTATCATAACGTTAATAATTAATTATTAAAATCATTTAATTTAATTAAGAAATGGGCGCTTAAAAGCGTCCATTTTAAATTGAATCCACCACAAAGACCATCGATATCTAATATTTCTCCAATCGCGAAGGCGTTATCAATTTTTTTAAGTTCAAAATTATCGTTTATTTCATTTAATGAAATGCCACCATTTGTCACTTGAGCGTTTAAAAAATCATAAGGCGCTTTAACATGATAGATAATTTTATTATTTATATAATCTAAAATATTTTCTTTATTAATATCTACTTTATTCATTCTCATGTTTTTAATTATTTCATCCGCGAATTTATAATCGAAGAATGAATAAAGTGGATTTATTAAATCCATATTCAAATTGTTTTCATTGATGTTATATGAAGAAAAATCTAATTTTAAAATTGGTTCTTTAATCTTTTTCCAATTGATAATACTCGATAGGTTATTGATTAATATTCCTCCTATTCCATCTTTTTTAAAATTAATTTCTCCTTCTTCCATATAAACATATTTATCTCCGTCATATAATTTGATACGACATTTAATTTTTGTTCCAAATAATTTAATGACATTTTCTTTTACTTTTAATGGAGTTAATCCTGGTTTTAATTCAGTGATGGTGATTCCTTTACTTTTAAGAATGTCAAAAACATTTCCGATATTACCTAAATTAGGATAACTTTTTCCT
Source organism: Bacilli bacterium (assembly GCA_051872395.1). GTDB lineage: Bacteria > Bacillota_I > Bacilli_A > RFN20 > CAG-826 > JBJEDU01. The sequence goes on from JBJEDU010000004.1 coordinate 51,246, forward strand.
CCAGTAGAAAACACTAAATAATCACATTCATAAATTGAACCGTTTTCAAAATATAAGGTGAATCTATCATTCTTTTTAAAATCGATTAATTTATGATTGTATTTAATATTTATTCCTTCTTTATTTAATTGATCCAATAGTATTTTATATATTGTATTACTCGATTCTGATACTGGATATAAATATCCTTTTATATCTTTTAGATATATATTAAATGAATTTAATATTTTTTCTTGTTCAATAAATGGACATTCATTTAAATATTTTTCAACGAAATCGCTTTTATTATAATTAGAAGGATCATCGCTATAATTATTGATATTGCATCTTCCATTTCCAGAAGCTTTTAATTTCGACAAAATATTATCTTTATTTTCAAAGATAGTGATATTAATATTTTTATTTTTTCTTTTTAGTAGTAGTGAGGCGAATACACTTGAAACACCTCCACCGATAAAACAAATTTCCATAAAGATAAAATAGCATAATAAAAGAAAAAATAAAATTACACTATGTCAAATATTTGTAAATAATAAAATCAAATAGTCTAAATATTTGGTTTATTGAATATAGTATCTATCATAGTAACATTTAATTATATTAAATATTGTTTGTGACATTAAACGTGTCCAATCACATATTTGTTAAAAAAACAAAGAAAGAATTGAAAAAGATGAGCTAATATGCAAAACTTTTAATACATTTATGGCATTAAAAAAAGAATTAGATTTTATCTATCAATTTTATTCAAAACGCCTCGAAAAGAAGACCATGATGTTTCCAATTCATGTTGCCAAAACAAGCGAGTTTATTTTCAACAGATTTCAGCACGTTAAGATGGTAACAAAAATATCGAAAAGAATAGCAGATGTTTTGATATCTAATGGAATAAGCATTGATAAAAATATTGTTGAATCGATTGCTAAGCTTCATGATGTTGGTCATACTCCGTTTGGTC
>JBJEDU010000005.1:0-12752 GCA_051872395.1 Bacilli bacterium
AAATTGTCAAAATGTTAAATACTAACCTTTGTTGCAATAACTTTGTCACTTAACTAAATGATAAAAATGCATTTTTCCTATTGACAAATAAAGCACTATTTTAATATTATTAAAAAGCATGTAATGCAGCATGTGGATATTGCTCGTCTGATGTTTATCAACTAATAAAGTAACCTAGCTACAAGGCGAAATTAAATTAAACACCCGGAGTTAAGAATTCACACCTATTCATTATTTTGCGAAAAAATAAAGAAAGGAAGGATATATCATGAGATATACAGGACCAGATTGGAAAAGATCCCGTCGTCTTGGTTTTTCAACGCTTGAAACCCAAAAAGAATTAAGTAAACGTAATTACGGCCCAGGTCAACATGGTAATAACCGTAAGAAGAAAACTTCTGAATATGGAAAACAATTGATTGAAAAACAAAAATTAAGACACATGTATAATGTCAATGAAAGACAATTCCGTAGATTATTTATGATTGCTTTAAAATCTAAAGAAGTCACCGGCACTGCTTTCATGAAATTATTAGAATCACGCCTTGATAACTTAGTTTATCGTATGGGATTTGCTAGAACACGTCGTGGCGCAAGACAACTTGTCAATCACGGACACATTCAAGTCAATGGTAAGAAAGTTGATATCGCAAGTTACTTATGTGCTCCTGGCGATGAAATTGCGGTCAGAGAAAATTCTAAGACTTTAAAAGTCATTAAAGAATCTTTAGAATCCTATGGCGCAAGAGTGGCTTATGTTGAAGTTAATGATAATGATTTAGTTGGTAAATTCGTTAGAGAACCAAATCGTGATGAACTCAATATGGGTATCGAAGAATCCAACATCGTTGAATACTACAACCGTAAATTATAATTATTTAATTATAATAATAAAAAAGTTCCGATTTTGTCGGAACTTTTTATTTTGTGATTTTTATAATAATATTAGTTAAATTTCACTAAGAAATAACTTTTTTTACCTTTTCTAATCAAATGGTATTCGTTAAATAAAGCAGTTTCTTTATTGATGATTAAAAGAGGGTCATTAACTTTTACTCCATTAAGAGAAACGGAATTATTTTTTATAAACTCTCTCGCTTCTCTTTTTGAAGTTGCTGCACCAATATCAATTAATAATTGTTCTAAGACTTGATTATTATTTACTTCTTTTATGTAATCAGAGAATATATCCACTAATTGGTCTTTAGTTAATGTTTCGATCTTTCCACTAAATAAGATTTCGCTCATCTTTACTGATTCATCAGCCTTTTCTTTACCATGAATTATTTTCGTAACTTCATAAGCAACAGCTTTTTGAGCAACTCTTTGTCCTAGGGAAGCTAAGTGTTCTTTTTCAATAGCGATAATTTCTTCTTTACTTAAAAAAGTAAAGACTTTTAAATATCTAACTGCATCTTCATCAGTGGTATTAATAAAATATTGATAAAGTTTATATGGGGAAGTTAATTTTGGATCTAAAAATAATGCACCAGATTCAGATTTACCGAATTTTTTTCCATCACTTCTAGTAATTAAGTGACATGTCATCACTTCCGCTTTTTCTTCATTTCCCAACACTTTTCTAATAAGTTCTAATCCACTAGTAAGATTACCCCATTGATCAGAACCACCAAGTTGAATATTACAACCATAAGTTTGATGAATATGTAAGAAATCGATGGCTTGTAAAATATTGTATGAAAATTCTGTAAAAGAAATACCAGATTCTAATCGAGAAGAAATTATATCTTTATTTAAGAGGTAATTAATTGAGAAAAATTTGCCATAATCTCTTAAAAAATCTAAAACATTCATCTTGGAAAACCAATCATAATTATTAATTAATAATCCTTTGTTTGGATCGCTTAAATCAATGAATCTTTCTAATTGAGATTTAATAGATTCGACATTCTTTTTTAAGGTTTCCGCACTTTGTAAATTTCTTTCTTGAGATTTACCACTTGGGTCACCAATCATACCAGTCGCACCACCAACAAGAGCAATAACTTTGTGACCTGCTCTTTGTAATCTCATAAGTAAAGAAATCATGACAAAATTACCAATATGAAGCGAACTTGCACTTGGATCAAAACCAACATATATGGTTTGAGGAGTGTCTAAAAGTTTTTTCACATTCTCTTCATTTGAATAATCTTTTATTAATCCTCTAAATTTTAAATCTTCTAAAATGTTTTCCATCTCGATACCTCTACAAAAATTTAATATATATTATACTTTATTTTAATAAATAGGATAGTTTACTTTTACCAATCTCTTAGATGGATAATTTCTTCGGCCTTCTTTAGCTTGGTCTTTTCCATCTAGCATAACTAAGTCACCAGTAAATCCCACAGTCATATTATTAACGAAAGAAGTTCCAACTCCATACATATTAACTGGCACTCCTTCATTAACCCACTCTTCAATTTTTTCTTTAGTGAATGAACTACTGACGACAATGTTGACATAATTAAATCCTTCATCATCAAGAGCTTTTCTTAAAGCGTAAATTAGTTGTTTACAAACACCATGTGGATTAAATCCAGATGTATCTTTATCATCAAAATAATGATCAATTAATGATAATGATGTATCAACACGAACAGCCTTCAATTTATCTTTTAAATGTCTCGCTAAAATTAATGAATCTCTAACGACATTATTATGATAATCAATTAACGCAGTAACTTTTTCATTTGGGTAAGATTTTAAATAAATGTCACTAGCTTTACAAACATCTCCATCACAAATTTGAATTAAAGCGTGAGGCATTGTACCCATACCTTTTCCACCCCACCATAAACCTTGCGCATCAGTGCTAACTCTATCAATTCCTGCAACATATGTCGCATAACCATCTCCGATTTGAGTTTTATAATCGTCTTGACGATCCGCCATTGAAAATACTGGGGTATCTTTACAAACTTTTTTTACTTCATAAACGTTAGTGGCAACTGAACTTCTTCTAGCTAAAATGCCATCGATAACACTTTCTAAAAATCCAAAATTTTCATATTTGCCAGTCACTTTTAATACTGGCTCTCCGCTTTGAATAATGTCACCATCATTAAGCGCTAAAATTTCTAATTCTTCTGGGTGAATGGCAAAAGTATGAATGAGAGCAATCGCTTCATCAATACCACAGAGCATCGTGTTATCTCTTCTTTGAAACCATTGCATGGTAACGATATGATTAGGTTCGTTTTCTTTAACAATCTTATTACTCTTCAAAAAGTAATTCGCGCTATAAAACCCATCTTTTAATCTTTCATCAAATTGGAAAGTTTTGTTTGTTAATCTAAGAATCTTTCCTTCCTTTTTTAATTGAACTTCATTCATCTTTCTTTTCTCCTTCTATTAAAAAATAATCTTGATTTTCTACTTCATTTTCATCTAAATAATAAATATTTTCACTGTTAGAAATATTGAGTTCTTTTTCACTTAATAAATGATTATCTTTTGAAACACTGAGGTCTAAAAGAATATCATTTTTCGTTGAAAAAACCGCGTATTTGCTAATTTCAACGTTATTTGGCAAAGAAATTTCAATAATTTGATTATTAATTCGTATTGATTTTGAAGAAATAATTTTAACGATTTTAAAAGAGTTTTTATTTCTTTCAATTAGTTTAGAAAATCCAGAATTAACAATCATATCATTAATCATTTCACAAACAACTTTTGGAATAGAAACAACAATTCCATTGAGCATTATTTTAATATATTGATTAACATGAAAAATGTTGTAACCAATAATTTCATCATCATGATATATAGCGCATACATCTTTATTTCTTTTATAGGATGTAACTTTTTTATCGTGATCAAAAATAATAAATAATGTATCTTTAAAATTTTTATATGAGTAAAATAATGCGCAGTTCATTTTATTTTCTTTCCATTAATAATTTATTAATTTTCTCTTCATCTAAATAAGATAAAATTCCAATGAGTTCATTTTTTGCAGCGTGATAATCAAACGCTGAAATAACTGTTTTATTTGTGTGAATATTTTCACCACATATACAAAGTGTCATCGCTAAAGCGCCATTTCTAGTTTTAAATAACGCGCCAGCATTCGTGCCACCTTTAGTTCTAAAATAATCTTGATAAGAAATATTCAAATTAGAGGCAACAGTTTTTTGAAGTTCTAATGCTTCTTTAAAAGCGACCATACTACCATCGTTATGGCGAATTAAAAATCCACCTTTAAGTTTTCCATTACCTTCAATTTCTGCATCAGCGGGTGAACAATCTAAAGATATAGACATATCATAATTTTGAGTCAAAGCGCAAATACTCGCCCCTCTTAAACCAACTTCTTCTTGAGTTAAAAAAGCAAAGGTTACATTAAATGATAAATCTAAATCTTTTAAAGCTTTCATCGTTTCAAGAATAATAGCGACACCAAATCGGTCATCGAAGGCTTTTCCTTGCACTAATTGATTATCTTCAAGCGTTTTTAAATTACCCTTACAAACAATCATGCAACCAGCGCCGACATCATTATTTACTAATTCTTCTTTATTGAATTTAAAACGATAAATAGATTCTTTTTCACAAGAAACAAATTTACCCTTCAAATAGTTATTATTTTTTGTTTTAAGAAGAAGAGTTTGTTTTTTTAAAAATTCTGGATTAATTCCTCCAATAGGTATTGCGATAGCAATATAATCTTTAACCATTACAGATAAAAATCCGATTTCATCCATATGAGCGTCAATTAAAATGGTATGTTTGTTTTCTTTTTTATGTTTATAAGCATAAATATTACCAACATTATCAATTTCAAATGGATAATTTAACTTTTTAACTTCTTTTTTAATGAAGTTTCTCACTTCATCTTCAAAACAAGAAATTCCATTTAGTTCAATCAACTTTTTTAATAATTTAATTTCACTATCTAAAAATTTCATAAATCTAATACCTTCTTTGCCACTAACCGATTAATTTTAATATTTTCTTTTCTGAAACTATCTTCATATTCGGTAATTGAATCATATTCCATAATATCAGTATAATCCGTGGTTATATTAACTATTTCAAATTTATTTTTAACTAAATTATTTATACTATAAATAAATAACTCTTCATTATCTGTTTTAATAATCAATTCACCATCATCTTTTAAAACACGATAATATTCACTTAAAAATTTAACATCAGTCAATCTTCTTTTATGATGTCTTCTTTTTGGCCACGGATCAGAAAAATTTAAAAATATATGGTTGATGGAATTTGAGTCAATATTAGGAATTAATTTATTTGCATCGCCAAAAAATAATTTTGCGTTTTCAATTTCATTTTCAACAAGTTTCTTCGCAGTGAATCCGCAACAAGTGATGACCTTTTCCACTCCAACAAAAACATTGGAAGGAAATTTTTTTGACATATTCACTAAAAAATCACCTTTTCCACTGCCAATTTCCAAATCGAAATCATGATAAGAAGCAATGTCAGTTTCACTAATCATCACTTCTTTATGTTCGTTAATAAAAGGCTCTGCCCAACTTTTAAATTTAGGCCTCATCAATTAAAACTCCTAAAGATAAGATTGCTCTCGCATAAATTCTCATCGCTAAATATAAAGAAGATAATTTTGCTCTTTCTTTATTTGAGTGCATAAATGTATCAAAATCTAAAAATTGTGCACCAAAGGCAACGACATTTTTAGTTTCTTTCGCATATGTTCCTCCACCGATAGCTAAGATATTTGTTTTATAATCTCCAGTTTCTTTTTGATAAGAATCTAATAAAGTTTTTACTAATAAAGAATCTTTTGAATAATATAAAAGATCAGCAGTTGAGGTAATTTTAATTTCAGCGTTATCAATTGAATGGATGATTTTATCTTTCAATTCATTAACATCCACTCCATCAACATGTCTAAAATTAACACCGATAAATAAATTGTTATTTTTATAAGTGATTAAACCAACATTTAATGAATTATGACCCATATCGGTTGATTCATTAAAGCAATTGATTCCTTTTCCATCAAGTGGAGTCAATTTATTAACGATATCAAATAGTTCGTTATTTTTATAATATTTTGCGAGATATTCAAGTAAAATCATCCCACTATTTTTTCCTTCTTCAGGAGTAGCACCATGTGCTGGAATTCCATTAAAAACAATGACATCATATTCACCACTACTCTCTAAAAAATAATCGACTTTTTCTTTATTTAATAAAGAAATAAAATCATCGTGATGTTTGATTTTTAATGTCGCGCGAGAAATAACAGAATTATATGCGACACCAGCATCAATAGATTCGACATCATCTAAAATAATGGTTTTATTAATATTGAAATTAATCAATCCTTTTTCAGCAAAAATTAATGGGAAATCAGCGTCTGGAGAAAAGCCATATGTTGGTACCTTTTTCTTTAAAACATCAAAATAATATTGCATACCAAGCGAGCCAGATTCTTCATTGCCACCAACTAAAAATCTTACTTGATAATCACCTAATAATTTATTTTCTTTTAAAGCTTTCAAAGCATAATAACACGCTAAAAGAGGACCTTTGTCATCGCTGACCCCTCTTCCATAAATAATGTCATCTTCTTTCTTTAACAAGAAAGGATTGCTTTCCCATCCTTCTCCAGCTGGTACCACATCAGCGTGAGCCATAATAGTAATGTTTTTTGTTCCTTCACCAATTAATATTTCTACAACCATATTTTTATAATTTTTAACTTTAAATCCATCTTGCTTCGCTAATTTCATAATGAAATTTAAAGCCTTACTTACTCCAATACCAAAAGGATCATCTTTAGAAGAAGTAAGTTTATCGTAAGTTGAATCAATTGCAATAAATGTTGATAAATTAGTTAAAAATTCTTCGTGATAAGGCACTAATAAGGAAGAAAAATCAATTTCATTAATATTAAGTTTATTCATGCTGAATTACCTCACTTTAATATATTAAATTACGATTATGCAGCTTGTTGTTTTCTTTTAATTTTAAAATCGCATAACTTTGGAAAAGCCGCAGAAATAGCGATGGTTATCGCAGGAGAGAAAACAACTGCACATAAAGTCTCCACTAAACCATTAATAGTGAATATTCCAGAAATTAAAGCAAAATATGTCATCGTTTCATTACCGAGTGCGACCGCGAAAATATAAAACATCGATAATGTGATAATTGAATGGAATACTGTTAATACTCCACAGCTAACAACAAATAATGAATATTTTAATGCTTGGTTATTAAGCTTTTTAATAGCAAAGAACACTAATCCACTGACTAGACCAAACACCAAACGTGGAAGAATAGACACGAGTGGATTAACAAAATAATAATCAAGCGCTGAGCCTGGATTACTTGCTGCTTTAATTAAAGAGAATAGTCCGAAGGCAAATCCAGCAACCGCTCCTTCTCCAATACCGAAACATGCTGCAGCAAAGAGCACGATAACGTGAATGATTGTAATGCTAAGCCCAATACCTGGAATTGTAATATAACCAATATATGGGACAAAACTCATAATAGCGATAAGCGCAATAATTACAGCGTTTATCGTCATTTTTTTAATAATATTATTCTTTTTCATTTTCTACTTTTATTCTTTTTAAAAAGAATATTCAATCCTTTCAAAACTAAATTTTCATCTTTGATATAACTAGATGGTAATAAATCACTAATTAAATTAGAACAACCTCCAGTAAGAATTACTGAACAAGTTGTGCCAACTTCTTTAATGGTTTTATTAACCAAGCCAGAAATCATTTCTGCATGACCGTATAATAGGCCATTATTCATTGCATCAATTGTATTTTTGGCTAAAAAAGTTTTGCCTCTTTCAAGTCCAACTTCTGGTAATAAAGAAGCTTTGACAGAGAGAGACTGGGAGCTAGTTATAAGCCCAGGCATAAATAAGCATCCACAAAAGTTTCCTTCTTTTGATAGATAGAGTATTTTTGACGCTGTTCCCAAATCGACAATCAATGAAGGCTTTGGATACAATTCTTTTGCTGCGACAAGATCAGCAATTAAATCTCCTCCAACCTCATTTGGATTATCAATTTTTAGCATCAGGCCTGTTTTAATACCAGAATTAACAGTAAAAATTTCGGTATTAAATAGTTTCAAAAGCGCTTTTTTTAAAGCAGAATTGAGTGATGGAACTACACTTGAATACATGATTCCTTCAATGCTTTCGAAGCTAATCTTATTTGAATGACAAAGATTTTTTATTCTCTCATAAAATTCAGTATCAGTTCGACATGCATCGCTACGTAGTTCCCATTTTTGAATAAGTTCATCTTCTGAAAAGACACCTATTCCAATCGTGGAATTACCCACATCAATACATAAATTCATTTTTCCTCCGCTATTGTCTACTAAAAAGTAGTACCTTGCTAAATTTTTTTATATTAGTTCGCCACAATATTAAGAATTTTATTTTTTACAAAAATAATTTTTCTTATCGACTTGCCTTCGAGGTGACGAATAATATTTTCTCTTGAAAGTGCGAGTTTTTTCACACTTTCTTCATCTGAATCAACATCAATTTCTAATGTGTCACGTAATTTACCATTGATAGAAACAGCAATTTTGACAACATTTTTAATTAATGCTTTTTCATCATATTGTGGCCAAGCTTCATAAACGATTACATCGTCATGACCTAAAATTGACCATAATTCTTCTCCGATAAAAGGAGCGATACAATCTAACATTTTGACAAATCCTTCTAAATAAGGAATGTAGATTGTTTGAGCTTTATAAAATTCATTTGTCAAAATCATCAATTGACTAATTGCAGTATTAAACTGCAAATTTTCAAAGTCTTCGCTAACTTTTTTAACAGTGAAATTATAAATATAATCTAATTTGTGATCATTTTCGTTAGAGAATTTAGTAGTAAATTCTTCTTCGGTAAATAATCGATAGACACGGTCAAGATATCTCTTTGCACCATCGAGTCCATTTTCTGACCAAGGTAAACTGGCTTCAAGTGGTCCCATAAACATCTCGTATAATCTAAGAGCATCCGCGCCATATTTTTCAACGACATCATCTGGATTGACAACATTTCCACGTGATTTAGACATTTTTTCACCATTGCTACCTAAAATCATTCCTTGGTGGAATAATTTTTTAAATGGTTCTTTGCATTTTACAACGCCAATATCATATAAAAATTTATGCCAGAATCGAGCGTATAAAAGGTGAAGGACAGCGTGTTCTGAACCACCAATATATAAATCGACAGGTAACCAATGTTCTAATAATTTTGGATCACCAATACAACTATCGTTATGTGGATCAATATATCTAAGATAATACCAACAACTACCAGCCCATTGAGGCATAGTATTTGTTTCTCTTAATCCATGTTTTCCATCAACTTCGACATTGAGCCATTCTTTCGCGTGAACTAATGGTGATTCTCCGGTTCCTGAAGGTTTATATTCATCTAGTTCAGGAAGTAAAAGAGGAAGTTCTTCTTCTTTGACTTCCTTTAAGGAAGAATCATCCATAATAATCATTGGAATTGGTTCACCCCAATATCTTTGACGAGAGAATAACCAATCTCTTAATTTATAATTAACTTTTCTTTCACCAGCACCTAAAGAAATTAATTTATTCAAAATTATTTCTTTGGCTTCTTTAATATTTTTACCATCTGCCTCAAAAGAATTAATATGAGGAGCATCTAACGTCATCGCGGTTTCGGAAATATCACCTACTAATACTTGAATTAATTCAAGATGATATTTTTTAGCAAAAGCATAATCTCGATCATCATGAGCAGGAACCGCCATAACAGCCCCACTACCATATGTTGCCAAAACATAATCAGCAATAAAAATTGGAACAACTTTATTATTGATTGGATTTATCGCATAAGCGCCTAAAAATACCCCGGTTTTATCTTTGTTTAATTCGGTTCTTTCTAAATCGGATTTATGTGATACTTTTTCGATATAATCATTAACTTCTTGTTCTTGCTCTTTAGAAACAATCTTTTTTACAAGTGGATGTTCAGGCGCTAAACAGCAATATGTACACCCATAAAGAGTATCAACACGAGTGGTAAAGACATCAAAAGATTCTTCAGTGTCTTTGATTTTAAAAGTAATTTTTGCACCTTCACTTCTTCCAATCCAGTTTCTTTGCATTTCCACTGTTGAAGTTGGCCAATCAACTAAATCTAAATCAGACGCTAATCTGTCCGCATATTCAGTAATTTTTAAAACCCATTGTCGCATCGATTTTCTAACGACAGGAAAACCTCCAACTTCGCTTTTTCCATCGATAACTTCTTCGTTAGCTAAAACAGTTCCAAGTTCAGGACAAAAATTAACTGGACGATAGTCAATATAAGCCAAGTCATGTTCATATAATTTCAGAAATATCCATTGTGTCCATTTATAATATTTTGGATCAGTGGTCGATATTTCTTTATCCCAGTCATAGGTAAAACCTAATTTGTTAATTTGGTTAGTAAAATTAGCAATATTTTTTTGAGTAAATCCTTGTGGATGTTGATTAGTTTTAATCGCATATTGCTCTGCAGGTAAACCAAAAGCATCCCATCCCATTGGATGGAGGACATTGTATCCTTGCATTCTTTTCATACGAGCGACAATGTCACTTGCTGTATATCCCTCAGGATGGCCAACATGCAAACCTTGAGCGCTTGGATAAGGAAACATATCTAAAACATAGTATTTTGGTTTTGAAAAATCGTAAACATCACAATAGAAAGATTTTTTCTCTTTCCATACTCGTGACCATTTCTTCTCAATATTTTTATAGTCGTAACCCATAATAAAACCCTACCTTTACTAGTATGTCAATTAAATATGATAGACTATAAATTTTAATTTTGCGATAGTGTTTTATATAAATCTATATAAATCTTGGCACTTTTTGCCCAAGAATTATCTGTTTTTAATGCATTGAGCATCAGTTTCTTTCGAAGTGGAAGATTCCAATACATATCAAAAGCATAATTCGCGGTCATCACCGCATCATAAGTGGAATAATTAGCGAAGCCATATCCATTAGAGGTATCTTCATTATGCCCATTAAAATTTATGACTGAATCTTTTAGTCCTCCAGTTAAACGAACGATTGGAAGTGTACCATATCTTTCCGCGATCATTTGACCAATACCACATGGTTCAAAAAGAGAAGGCATTAAGAAATAATCACAAGATGCATATATTTGATGGGCTAAAGCGTTGTTATAGCCAATATATATTCCAACTGTGTCTGGATATCTCGCTCTTAAAGTTTCAAGTTCTTGTTCCGCTTGATATTCTCCACTTCCTAAAACGACAATATTACAACCTTTTTTCGCTAATTCGTACGCCATCGCAAAAAATAAGTCCATTCCTTTTTGCCAAGTTAAACGACTAACCATTCCAAACAAAGGTTGACCAGTATCTCTTAAATGCATAGATTTAAGAAGTTCACTTCGATTCATTTCTTTGTGTTTTAAGAAATTTGTTTCGTCATAATTGTAGTTTATAAATTCATCTTTTGATGGATTGAATTCTTTATAGTCAACACCGTTTAATATACCAAGGAAATCCCATTCTCTTAAACGAAGTACTTGGTCGAGTCCCATTCCACCTTCACTAGTCAATAATTCTTCTCTATGAGTGGGTGAAACTGTGGTTATTTTATCACAATAAATAATTGCAGCTTTTAAAGTTGAAACTTGTTCTTTAAAACGCACTTTACCATTATCAAAAATTGAATCAGGTAAATTATAAAAATCACCTAAAATCATTTTGGAGTACAATCCTTGAAATGCTGGATTATGAATAGTCATGACAAATTTTGTATTTTTTAAATATTCATTTTCATCATTACTTTCTTTTACTAAAACTGGAAGCATACCAACTTGCCAATCATGAAGATGAATAATATCTGGTAAATAGTCTATCTCTTTAAATAGCATACGACTCGCCATCGTAAAGAAAGCAAATCTTTCACCATCATCATATTCACCATATATGACATCTCGAGAAAAATAACGATCATTTTTGATTAAATAGTATGTAATTCCTTCGATTATAACAGAAAATACTTCACATGGTTCTCTTCTCCAAGACATCGTTACAACATAGCTGGCAACTTTCTTGAGAGGTAATTCAATTTTATTTTGAATAGCTTTATAAAATGGAAGAATGATAGATACTTCTTGTCCAAATAAAACTTCTTCCTTGCTTAATGAATAAACAACATCACCAAGTCCCCCAGTTTTAATAAGAGGGTTCGACTCAGAAGTAACCATTGCGATTTTCATAATTAAATATTTACTCCTTGGGCAATGAGAAGAGGCTCATTGACACTATTACCACCAATATTTTTTACTTGAGAAATTTTCACTCCTTTATCACAAACAACAAATTTGAGTTTGACATTTTCTCCAATATAAGTATTGGTAAAAATGATGCAATTTTTAATATCCGCGCCTTCTTCAATAACAACATCACGTGAAATAATTGAATTTTCCACTTTTCCTTTAATTATTGACCCGTTAGCGATAAAGCAGTTTTTCACGACCGCTTTCTTGCCATATAAACTAGGCGGAGTATTATGAGTAGTAGTATAAATTGGCCAATCATCTAAAAATAATTTTTGACGATTGTGATGAGATAACATATCAAATGAATGTTTCACATAATCTTCAATGCTTAAAATTGGAAAAACACCGCCATTAAAAGCATAAGTATTAACATTGACGAGATGGGAATTAATGAAATAATAGACCATGT
>JBJEDU010000006.1:0-47878 GCA_051872395.1 Bacilli bacterium
AGAAACATAAATAATTGGTTTTAAACCAATGATATCACCCATAAATCCAGCAAAGTTAGAAATACGACCACTACGTTTAAAGAATTTTAAATCAGTAGCGAAGAAATAAATGGCGTATTTTTGGACAATCGTATCAGCGTATGCTTTTAATTCATCGATTGTTGGATTGTATTTTTCTTTATATTTGACTAAGTCTTCAATAATATTTAATCCACCTGCTGTAATTGATAATGTATCAATCGTTTCAATTCTTCTATCAGGATATTTTTCTAATAATTCCACTTTCGCGTTATCCATAACTTGGAATGTTCCACTCATCGCGCTAGAAAAGTGAATGTAAAGAATATCAAAACCATCTTTTAAAACTGGTTCAAAAGCATCGAGATATTCACTCAAATTTAAAGCACTAGTCTTTGGGATAACTCCTTTAGCAAGTGTTTTATAAAAATCCTTAAAGTTGAAATCGTCAGAATCACTATAAGGATAATAAACTTTCTCATCAATAATAAATGGCATTCTTAATAATTCTAAGCCGTGCTCTTTCGCGTATTTTGGAGTGACATCCAAATCGCTATCAACAAAAATTTTATACATATAAAATACTCCCTTGTATACCTATATATTAAAAATATAGTCTTAATAAAATCAACAAAAAAATCAATTTTGTCTATTAATTTAGTTTAAATAATCTTAAATATTTACCTTTCTCCACCTTTTTGTTTATTAAATAACATAAATACGAAACCGCGATTGTAATAACATAAATCAAAACATATTTAATAAAATAATTATCTGATAATAAACTGATGTTCGCGGCACCTGACATAAATACTTGATTAAGTATATAGATGTAATAACATAACTTATCAGAAAACATTAAAAATTTATAATTTTTGGTATTATTTAAAAACGCAAATAATAGGATAAATAAGAAGAAAGTTGCCGTTCCAAATGTTGTTGACGCAACAATATCCGCGATTGATAATAGTTGATCTAAAAAGAAATTTTCGTTAGCAGCTCTAATAGTTAAAGCATAAACTCCTAAAGACACTATGATTAAAATCGACCAAATAACAATATGAGGAATTTTCTTTTTATAGTCTTTATTAACATAAGTATCAAAATATTTTTCGCCCACTAAATAGCCAACAATATAACAAGAAACAATAATAGCGATACTAGTAAAATAAGAAAGGACGATATCAAGAAAGAAAACTAAGGAAGAAACAATAATTTTAACTTTCTTATTTTTCTTTAAAAGTGGGGTAATTAAATAGCAGATACCAATATAAGCGATATAGTACAAATTAGCGAATGAAAATATTTTGACATTATTGAAAGGTCTAAAAGAAATAAAACAATCAATAAAAGAAATATTATTAAAAAGTGAATAAATAATGTAATAAAAAGAAATCAAAGAAAAACACACTAAAACCGGAATAATTAATTTTTTAAAGTTAGTTTTAATAAATTCTTTATTATTTGTAATTACTTTTCGTGCGTATAAAAACCCAGATAAAGCGGTTAATCCTTGCACCCCTTTACTTAAAAGCATTTCATAAGGGATATCATAATTATGAACAAGAAAAAATATGTGAAATTGTAAAATACAAATCGTTGCAATCAAACGATAAACGCTGAGGGAATGATATCTTGTTTTCATAAAATGTAGGTAAATAAATAATTATAATCTAATTCTTTCGTTATTAATTATAACGCTAAAAAGAACATAAAAAAAGAGACTGATATATAATATCAATCTCGTTTTTTAAATTTTGGCGGAGTAGGAGAGACTTGAACTCTCGCACCAGTTACCCGATCTACTTCCTTAGCAGGGAAGCCCCTTCACCAACTTGGGTACTACTCCATGAAGCAAAACTTATACTATCATAGTCTAAAGTTTTGTTCAAATAATTTTAATATGCTTTAGCAAATAAGACAACCTTTCTTGCTTTTTTGCCACATATAGGACAAGTATCATCGAATGGAATTTGATCAAATGGGATACATCTAGCGGTCGCATTAAACATTTCTTTAATTTTTGTTTCGCAGGCTTCATCTTCGCACCACATCATTTTGGCATATCCACCTTCTTCAAGAACAACTTTCAATTGTTCAACAGTGTGAACTTCTTTCGTATGAGAAAGTAAATATTCTAAAGCTTTTTGATACATTTCATTATGAATTTGTTTTAATAAAGTTTCGATTTCACCTATTAATTTTTCAACTGGAACACTAATTTTTGTTCCATCATTTCTTTTTGCAATAGTGACGACACCTTTCTCAATATCTCGAGGTCCTAACTCAATACGAAGTGGAACACCTTTCATTTCGTATTCAGAAAATTTCCAACCCGCAGATTTATCTCCATCATCGATATGAACTCGATATCCGGCTTCTTTGATTTTTTCATATATTTCTCGACTCGCTGTTAAAACTCCTGGTTTATGTTGAGCAATAGGAATAACAACAATTTGAATAGGAGCGACGAAAGGAGGCAATACTAAACCATTATCATCACCATGAACCATAATAATAGAACCTAATAGACGTGTTGAAACACCCCACGATGTTTGATATGGATTAGCGAGTTTACCATCTCTTCCTTGAAATTGAACACCAAATGCTTTCGCGAAACCATTTCCAAAATAATGGGTGGTTCCACTTTGAAGAGCTTTACCATCTGGCATTAAAGCTTCAATAGAATATGTTTCTAACGCTCCAGCAAACTTTTCTTTTTCAGTCTTTCTTCCTTTTGAAAAAGGAATCGCTAATAAATCTCTTCCAAGATCATCGTATATTTCGAGCATTTTTAATGTTTCGTTTCGTGCTTCTAATTCCGTTTCATGCATCGTATGACCTTCTTGCCATAAAAATTCACTACCACGTAAAAATGGTCTTGTGGTTTTTTCCCAACGGACCACTGAACACCATTGGTTATAAAGTTTTGGTAAATCGCGATAAGAATTGATTACTCTTGCATAATGTTCACAAAATAAAGTTTCAGAGGTTGGACGAATAATTAATCGATCCTCTAATTTGTTATTTCCACCTACTGTCGCAATTAAAGTTTCAGGAGCAAATCCTTCTACATGCTCTTTTTCTTTATCGAATAAAGATTCAGGAATGACAAGTGGCATATAAACATTACTATGTCCGGTATCTTTAAATCTTTTATCAAGATAAGCTTGAATTTGTTCCCAAATAGCGTAGCCATATGGACGATAAATAATAAACCCTTTGACAGATGAGTAATCCATTAATTCAGCCTTACGGCACACATCAGTGTACCACTGCGCAAAATCATCTTCTTGACGAGTAATTGAATCGTTTTTAATTTTGTTTTGTTCCATAAATATATATCCCTTAATTCATTAAAATTTGTAATTGTCTCCCATTTGAGATAATTTATCCATCTTTTTCTTTTCAATTGGAAGAAGCATATCATTATTAATTGATATTGCTTCACTACTAACGTAGTTTATACCAGATTTGATAATAAGTTCAATTGATTGCCAACTTTCAAGGTCAGTGGCAATAATTGGCTTTTTATATTTTAGCAACTGTTCTATCAAAGTGTGAATAGAAAGTCTAATTCGATTATTCTTTTTAATTTCTTCTGTCATCGCTGCCCCAACAACAAAGTAATCAAAGTTCGTATAAATAGATGGATCTAACAATAAATTTTTATCTTTTAAAGATAATGCGATTGAATATGATAAATCATGAATAATTTTCATTTGTTCATTAATGAGTTCCACTTTTACAGCGTTTTGATTAACTTCTTGTTCGTCAAAAACGAGAACTAAATTAACGTCTTTAATTCGCGGAATGTGAGGTAATATTTCTTTCATTTCATCTAAATCTAATAAACTGACCGAGAAAAATAATTTGCATTTATTGTCTGGTTTTTCGTTAGCGAATTTAGGTATGACATTTTTCGCTACCTTGGTAAATAATTCTTTATTTCGATTAACTTTATAAGCATATTTACTCATCTCTAAAAATGAGGTAAATGATGAATCATAAGCTTTGATATAAGAAAAATATCCAGTAATTTTTTTCTTTGAAACATTGATGATAGGTCGATATAAATAACGAAGTGAACCAGGTTCCATCAATTGATTAATTTCATCATTATATCGAAGTAATTCAACATTTGATGCAGCGATTGATTTGTAATACAAAAGCACTAAAGAATCATTTTGATGTGCGCTTATCGCCGTCTCACAAACATGGGAAATTATTTCATCATAATCTTGATAGAATAAAGAATTTTGAATAACACCAATAGAAAAAGTAATTGAACTCACAAAACCATTGACTTCAATAGTCTTCTTCAAAGCGTGAGATATCGAATTAGCGAGATGCATCGCATCATCTTTCGATGATAAAAATAAATCGAATAAATACATTTCGTTATCATTGACTTCCACTATTTGTCGAGGTGATTTACTATTTGACGCGAAAGGATATATTTCATTTCTTAAAGTCATTGCCATATATCTTTCAACTTTTTCGTTCGCTAAAGCTTTTTGCTTCATATAGAAAAATTTAATGCAAAAGGTAAAACCTTTAATAGATTTAGAATTGACAATAAGATTTTTCATCACACTAGAAGGGACCACTCCAGCGAATTTTTTAGTCACATGATTATTTTTCTTTTTCGATGGTAAATGTGATGGAGTGATATATCTTAAAATGTGGCTTTCTAAATTTAAAAAACCTTTCTCGCTATCATAGTTGAGAAGTTTGAGTAAAGAAAAATAGGAATTCTTTCCACGATTAATGACGATATCGGCTTCTAAATAAGGTTCACAGTTTTTTGAGTCAATACAAATTGAAAAAATCCAGTTTTTCACTTTTTCAACATCGCTTGGATGAAAGCGATGATAAAACTGAATCATATCCATTTCTCTTTTATTTTTAAGACTACTTCTATTAAAATAAGTCACAATATTTTTTCTAACATCGATAACAAATATTCTTGTAGTGTTACTTTCTTGTTTAATTTTTTCACGATATTTTTTATCTTTTGAATCGCTAATTGAAAGAGATATCAAAAAGATAATAAGTAAAAGTAATAAAACATTAATGCTAATAAAAAAGCTCAAAAATGGGATATCTTTAAAATTCCACCAATCCATGTTATTTATTATAAATAAAATGATGACAAAATTGGATAAGAAAATAATCAAAATATATATTTTTGCTTATTTTAAAAAGAAAAATGGTATTTTTATCATCATTTGATATAATAAACTTCGCATGGAGAAATACCCAAGTGGCTGAAGGGGGCAGTTTCGAAAACTGCTAGAGGATGCAAGTCTTGCGGGGGTTCAAATCCCTCTTTCTCCGCCAAGAGACAAAAAAAGGTAATATTTATTTATAATATTACCTTTATTTTTTTATAAATAATAAATAATTTTATTTTGAATATTTTTCAAAAGCTTTATTATAAATTTCTAAATGAGTTTGGATAGATCGTTCATCATTTGAATAAATACACATATAAGCTTGTTTTAAATGTTTTGCGTTATAACTACAAACTACTTTCGCACAAATTTCAGCAGCCTTTTCTAATGGAAAAGAAAATACTCCTGTAGAAATTGAAGAAAACGCAATCGTTTCAAGTTCTAATTCATCTGCTATGCGGAGGGAATTTAAGTAACATGATGCCAGTGTTTCATTTGGATGCGGATTAGAGTAGTAACGAGGTCCAACTGTATGAATGATGTATTTATTTTTTAAGTTATATGCTTTAGTAACTTTTGCTTCGCCTGGACGACACCCATTTAAAGTGCGACATTCTTCTAATAATTCTTTTCCAGCGGCTTTATGTATCGCATAATCAACACCGCCTCCACCCAAAAGAGATTCATTAGCAGCATTGACGATGACATCAGCTTTTTCTCCGATTTTAGTAATATCCATTTTTATTGCAATGATTTTCATAATTAATTACCTATAAATTTATCGTCGCTAATTTATTTTCAGCGTATTGTTGAAAAGTGAGATTTTCATTCTCCTCACTAACATTTTTTGATGAATAATAAAATTGATTGGTAAAAGCAACAAATTTATCATTATCTAAATATTCATTCGCGTATTGTTTACAATATGCGAAATATTTCTCTTCATAACTTTCAATAATTGGTCGAGAAGAAGAACCACAAACGAGAAGTCTTCTAACTAAAGGCATTCCACATCCATTTTCAGTAATTGTTCCTGTTAAGCGATCAGAATCCATACTTTGAGTAGAAGTATCAATAGACCACCCTTTTAAAATACCGAAGACACGGTCATTATCATAAGGAATAAAATATGCTTTATTATTGTTGGAATTAAAATATAAATAATAATTGTTGTAATTATTACGATAATCATCAGGGGAACCAACAACCCAACTCATCGCGGCGAAACGAAGGAAATAATCAACATCCAAACAATTCTCAATATTTGTTTTAATTTTACTTTCTTCAACATAAGTTAATGAAGTTGAATTGATAAAGTTAGTCAAAGAAGAAAAATCTGAAGTATCTTCATTAGTTTTTAAATCGTAAGAAGGAGAAAATCCTTCACTTTCTACCCCTATCTTATTCATATCAACCTCACGTAAATCTGCAGGCCCACGGTCAGTGTAAGTACATTTATATAAATCTCCTTTACTTCCTTCAGGGAACGCTAATTTCATCATCGCTTTATCGACGGTTTGATAAAGTAAATATGGCATAGTGACACTATCAGTTTCCGTATTGATAGTTAAACTCACTAAATTAGCTAATTGCGAGACAACTCCCACATCAGAGAAACATTTCAAAGAATATAATTCTTTAGTGAATGATTGATCATAATTTCTATTCCACTTCAAATCAAATTTCTTTAAAGTATTAACTCTTCTACTTTCAATTTTTTCAATTTGTATGTCACTATATTCTAATTGATAATAATCATTAATATCTGGACTATTAAATGGTTTATCGACAGCAATTTTAAAATGACATAATTCTTCTCTATTTAAAAAGTTTCCGTTTTGGTCGATAAAATCATTATTTCGAGAAGTATTACCTTTCATTCTCGCTCCAACATCATTATATATCACAGTGGTGTTATTGACTTGAACTGATAATTGACAAGGATGATACATCTCTTGCTTACTGAAAGAAGAATCAACACCATATTCCGCTAATTTGTATAATGCTTCATTTGAGAAATCTAAAACTATTTTTACAACACTATTTGGATCAAAAAGTTTTTCTAAAGTTAAATCTGGATTATAACTTGAAGGGATGGAAGTAGAACTATTTTCACTGCTTATATCACCAGAAGAACTGTCATTGAGCGAAGAAGAGTGTTCATTTTCTTCACTACTTTCGTTATTATTTTCACTATTTGATAATGAACTTGAATCAATAAAAGACAAAGTGCAACTAGAAAGTAATAAAGCACTCAAAAAAATCAATGGGAATTTTCTCATAAAATAAAGTGCCTCCTTTAACAATAAATATATTATTACTCAACAGGTTTGATGAAGAATTTACCAAATACTTGTGTAAGTGGTGAAACGGCTAAAAAGGCATGATCATCAACTTTTTGACAAACGGTAACGACCTTCTTAACTTCAGATGAACTAACGATCATCATGATAACATTTTTATCGACACCCGAATACGCACCTTTACCCTTCAACACGGTCGCACCATGAGGGAAATACGCGACGAGTATTTCTTGCATATGAACGTTCGAAGAAATAATCTGAATTTGAACTTTTTTATTTCTAACATTAATGAAATCAACAATGAGAGAAGTAATAAATAAATAAGCAATAGAAAATAACGCAGCGATAATCGCATTATCGTATTTTGCCGGTGAATTGATGCAATATAAAATCGTATGTAATAAAACAATGCAACCATTAATAGCAACGGAATATTTACCGACTGATGTTGATTTTCTAAGAGCGAAATAATATGTAAATACATCGATTCCACCACATGAAAAGTCACCTTTATAAGCGATTGCAGAACTTAAACCAGTACAAACACCTGCAAATAAAACTCTGGTCACATCATTATTGACTATAAATAAATTTTCTCTAATCGCACTTGTCACATCCCAGTTTGGAATAATTTGCATAAATAAGGATGAAACAAAAACATTAATAATTGAATATATAGCAAATTTCTTTCCAACGAAAAAGAAAGCAAATATTGCAATAGGAACATTGAGTGCAGCGTATAAAATTGAAGAGGCCACAAAGAAATCAATCTTTAACCCACAGATTTCAAATAGTAAAATTAAATTTTGAGTGACACCACTGACCCCACCAGTCACTATTAATAAACCAGTTTCTTGATCGACTGGGGTAACAAATGACGTATAGCCAAAAGAAAAGATAAACGCTGCAACAATACAAAAGAATACACATTTTGTATTATCTAATAAAATTCTTATTGGTAAATGATCAAAGAGGAAGTCGTTTACTTTTTTCTTGATTTTCTTAATTTTTTTCATAAAATATGTTCGAATGTATTTTAATCATTCGTTTGTAAAAACTCAATAGAAAATCTAATTTAAAAGTAGATTGAAATATAAGATAATATCTTATTGAAAGAAATATTTTAGAATGATAGAATAGTATCGCTATATGTAAATATGGAGGTTTTAATTAAATGGTAGTATTAAGAGCAATTGGAAATTTCTTTGTAAGAATCGGTCGTTGGATTCGTGATACAGCGTGGGTTCAACCATTATTAATTGTTGGTGGTATCTTCGCTATTGTCTTCTCTATTCCTTACATTACTAGATGGGTTCAATCTTGGTATGCTTCAGGAGCAGAAGATGTTACTTATTACAACAAATTTAAACTTAGTTTAGATGGATGTGATGAACAAAAATCAAAAGCAGACCAATTATTACAATATTTAGAAGATTATAGCAATGACACTCAAACTGAAGAACAAACAAAAAAATACGGAGAAAAATTCTTTGTTGCCTTTGTTCAAGAAGATTGCGCCTCATGCGAAGCTAATTATTATGGTTTCGAGTATTTACAAAAGAACTGGAATAAAAGTGGTTATGAAATAGATGATGGAAATAAATTTGGTTTATTCACTATTTTCTTAGATTCAGAAAATGATGATGGTGATAACTTATTCCAAAAATATTTCTATGATACCCATTCATTTGTTTTTGAAGAATCCGCTCAATCAGCAGAAGAATCATATTATTATGTCAATCAAAATGGTTCCAGCGGTTCTTATGCCAGTGAATTACGCAACTTAGAAGATAGTGATAGCTTTGCTAGCCCAACCGTCTTCTTAGTCGATTTAACTGATGATTCAACTTCCTACACAAATAAATATGGTGTTTCCGAAGTATTCTTCGCTTATGAAGGAACGGCAAAAGGTGGAGCTTCCACTTCAACAAGTCAAGCGAAAGCACAAACGTTATGCGATGCTTGGAATCACAAAGGAATTTTTGGAGATAATTACAAAGGTTAATTCCTAAAAAATTATAGCCGTCGCATGACGGCTTTTATTTTATAAAAGGAGCAATAATATGAACTATATTTATTGGGATAAATTTAATAATGAAATTACTGCCTTAACAACAACGAGACATTTTGGCAATATGGCATATCATATTGAAGATGATAAAGAATTAGTTAAAATTCGAAGATCCAAATTAGCGCAAGATTTAAAACTCAATGTCGAAAATGTAATTTATACATATCAAAGTCATTCAGATAAAGTTGAAGAGGTCACAATTAAAGACATTAATAAAGGATGTTCTAGTTTTGAAAGTGGCGTGGCTGCTGATGCTTTATATACGACTGACTCATCACTGGCGATAGGCGTCTTTCACGCTGATTGTGCCCCAATATTTGTTTATGCTCCAAAAGCCCATTTAGTGGCAATTATTCACGCTTCATATAAAGCAACTTTAAAACATATAACATATAAAACTATTAAACTATTACAAGAAAAATATAATCTCTCCGGAAAAGATATCTATATTGACATAGGCCCATACCAAAATTTAGTTGATTTCCATGTCGATAAAGAAGATGCGAAAAAGATTGAAGAAGCCAAATTAGAAAAAGCTTTAAGATTATTCAATGAAGATATTCTTTTCGATTTAGCGTTCGCAAATATTATCGATTTAAGAGAATGTGATATTCCTTTAAAAAACATCGATGTATCCGAAATAAATACTGTCGATAATAAAGAATGCTTCTCTGCCCATACAGAAAATAAAAATAACGGAAGAATGGTTTCCGTCATTAAAATTAATGATTAATAATTTTTAATTTTATTTTTTTCTTTCTTTAAGTTTTTTATTAACTAAAGCAGGAACTAAAGAAGAAACATCAATTCCAGAATCCGCTAATTCGATAATGGTGCTGGAATTAATGAAACTGTTATTTGTACTAGACATAAAAAAGACCATATCAATCTCACTATCAGCGAAGCGATTCGCACTATTGAGTTGGAATTCATATTCAAAATCACTGACCGCGCGTAATCCTCTAATCAAGTGCTTCGCACCGACTTTTTTTGCGTAATCGACAGTTAAACCTTCATATGAATCAACACTGACATTATCGATATCTTTTGTCGCATCTTTAATCATTTCTACTCTCTCTTCGACAGAAAAACGACTTTTTTTATTTGGATTAATAGCGACCAAAACGATAACTTTATCAAAAACTTTACTAGAACGAATTAAAACATCTAAATGACCATTTGTAATTGGATCAAAACTTCCTGGATATACTGCTATTTTCATATTGTTTCCCTCAAATACCATACGTAAATATCGTTGTATTTCTTTTCTTTATATATATTAACTAATTTATCATCAATTTCTATTTTTTTATTACTTTCAACAATGATTACACCATCTTTATTTAATAGATGATATTCATTTATCAATTTAACAATTAATGAATAATCATTAAATTCATAAGGTGGATCAATAAAAATTATATCGAATTTGATGTCATTATTTTTATAATAAGACAAAGCATCAATATCTTTAAAATTAGTTATTTGATAAATGTTAGAATCAACATTTAATATTTTTAAATTATTATTTACTAATTTAATAGAAGAAGAGGAAACATCATTAAAATAGACTTTTTTACATCCTCGAGATATTCCTTCAATTCCCATCGCTCCTGAACCAGCATATAAATCTAAAAATACTTTATTATTTAAATAAAATAGAGAATTGAATATGGCGTCTCGAATTCTTCCTTTTGTTGGTCGAATATTTTTATCTATTGGAGCGTCAATTTTTTTCGAACGATAAAGACCGCTGACGATTGTTATTTTGTTTTCTTGTTTTGACATAAATCTCTTTTAAAATCTTTGAATAATTCAATATTTATTTCAATTAATAACATATGATATATGGAATAATGTTTTAAATATCTTTTAACTAATTTATGTTCTTCTAATTTCTTTTTCGCTAGATGAAGCTCTTTAAGTGCACTTTCATTTTCTTTTGAAGAAGAACCATTAATTGTTATTAAAGAATTATATTTATTTAAAGCTTCATCTTTATTTTTGGATAATAAACGAACTTCCGCACTATTTTCCATCTTTTTTTCTGATTTAATTAAACATTTATAAAGATGACTATTTTTAATCGCACTATTTAAATTATCAATTTTTAAATATAACTCTTCATTCATGGCTATATTATATATGAAGATATCTTTTTATTAAATAAAAGATATGATAAAATAACGCCATGAAATATAAAATTATAAAAGATACAAATCCAAAAATTAGAAAAAAGAGTGTCGAAGTATCTTTACCTCTTTCTAAAGAAGATCAAGATACATTAGATTTCATGCTCGATTATTTAAAAAAATCACAAGATGAAGAATACGCAGCAAAAAGAAATATTCGTCCTGGAGTTGGATTAGCCGCGCCTCAATTAGGAATATTAAAAAGAATGTTCGTGGTATATTTTTATAACGCTGATGAAAAATTATACGAATATCAATTAGTTAATCCAAAAATTGTTTCTAACTCAGTTAAAAAATGCGCTTTAGAAGCCGGTGAAGGATGTTTATCTGTTGAAAAAGAACATCAAGGTTTAGTGCATCGATATGAAAAGATTGTTTTAAAAGCATATGATGCTTTAGCAAAAAAAGATGTCACTTTAACTTTAGAAAAATATCCTGCAGTCGTATTTCAACATGAATACGACCATTTAGATGGTATATTATTTTACGATAGAATCGATAAAAATAAACCATTTGAAAAATTGAATAATGAAGATATTATCTCTTTTTAAATTAAAAAGAGTTTGTTATAATAAAAACAAGGTTATTGTTCATAGCATAATCAGTTTTATTAAAGGAGAAAAATATGGCGAGACTTTTATCTAACCCTATTTCTATCTATGCTTTAGGAGGCTTAGGCGAAGTAGGGAAAAATATGTATTGTTTTGAAACAGATTCAAGCATCGTTATTATCGATGCTGGAGTGAGATTTCCAGGCGTTGAACTACCTGGTATCGATTACGTAGTCCCAGATTATACTCATCTAAAAAATAATAGAAATAAAATTAAAGCACTTATTATCACTCATGGTCATGAAGACCATATCGGTGGTATTCCTTTCTTGATTCAAAGTATCAATATTCCAGTCATTTATGCCCCCCGATTAGCGGCCGCGATGATTAGAAATCGACTTGAAGAATATAAAATGACACAAAGAGGAAATATTGTCGAATATAGCGATGATGATGTTTTTAACATCAACGATGAATTTAAAGTTTCATTTTTTAGAGTTACCCACTCAATCCCAGATTCTTTTGGTGTCGTTTTAGATACAAATGAAGGAAGAATAGTTTCTACTGGTGATTTCAAAGTTGATTTAACTCCAATTGGACCCGATATCGATTTAACCAAAATGGCAAAACTTGGAGATGAAGGTGTGGATTTGTTATTATCAGACTCCACTAATTCAGAAACTGAAGGATATACCCCAAGTGAAAGAAATGTTTTAGATTCTATCGAAGATATTTTCGATGTCGCTCCTGGAAGATTAATCGTATCAACCTTCTCAAGCAACATCTCTCGTATTCAACAAATTTGCGAAGTTGCAGTTAAACATAATCGTAAAATCACAATAGTCGGACGAAGCATGGAAAAAACCATCGAATTATCGAGAAGTTTTGGATATATTCATGTTCCTGATGATTTTATAATCGAAACGAAAGATGTTAAAAAATTAAGACCGAATGAAACCGTTATTTTATGTACCGGATCCCAAGGTGAACCGATGGCAGCGTTAACTCGAATCGCGAATGGTGAACATAAAGATATTAGAATTATGCCAGGAGATACAGTCGTCTTCTCTTCAAGCGCAATTCCTGGAAACGGCATTATGATTAATAAAATTGTCAATTTATTATCTCGTTGTGGCGCGGATGTTATTACCAATTCAATTTTAAGTGATATCCATTCTAGTGGTCATCCTTCAAAACAAGAATTAAGATTAGTGTTAAAACTATTTAAACCAAAATATTTCATGCCGATGCACGGTGAATATCGTATGTTAAAAATTCATGGAGAAATCGCTGAAAGTGTTGGAGTACATAAAGATAATATATTCATCATGGATAATGGAGATTCTATTAAATTGAATAGACATAAAATTACTCGCGGATATCAAATTGAACACGGTAATACATATATTGATGGAAAAGACATCAACGGACTAAATGAAGCCGTTATTTCAGATAGAAAAATATTAACTCAAGATGGTATGTTAACAATCGCAGTAGCGATTGATTCCAAAACTAATGAATTATTAGTTCCTCCAACTTTTTATACGAAAGGCTTAGTAAATCAATCGTCTGAAAAGATTATGGATGAGTGTCGCCTTTTAGTGGAACAAGCTGTCAAAAGAACGCTTCAAGCTAAAACGACTTTTGGTGAACTAAAAAATGTCATGAAAATTGTCGCCAGCGAATATTTTTTAAAAACAACGAAATCTCGTCCGATGATTATTCCTGTCATCATGAGCAAAAA
The DNA here is from genome assembly GCA_051872395.1 of Bacilli bacterium. GTDB lineage: Bacteria > Bacillota_I > Bacilli_A > RFN20 > CAG-826 > JBJEDU01. Next base: position 14,057 of record JBJEDU010000006.1, read on the forward strand.
TTAATATGTTTGTTTTAGCTAGTAAATCTCCTCGAAGAATCGAATTATTAAAAAAATATTTAATAGATGATTTTGTTAATGTTTCTTTAGATGTCGATGAAAGAAAATTTGATAATGAAAAACATTCAATCATCGAATATGTAACCATATTAGCCATCCAAAAGATGAATGAAGCAATAAAAAAATATCCCAGAGAAATTATTTTAACATGCGACACGACAGTCTATTTAAATGGGGAAATAATAAATAAACCAACCGATGAAAACGATGCATTTTTAATGTTAAAAAAATTATCAAATAAAACCCATGAGGTTTATTCTTCGTATTGTATCGCTAAAGAAGGAAAGATATTAAAAGTAGGATATGATGTTAGTCATGTAACATTCAACTTTTTAGATGATGAATTAATTAAAAGATACATAAAAAATAAAAACCCACTCGATAAAGCGGGGGCATATGGAATTCAAGACAGCGGGCGCGACTTTCCTATAATTAAATCTTATGAAGGTTCTTATTTTAATATAATGGGTTTACCTGTTGAAAAATTAAAAGAAGAATTTATTTATTTAGACATAATCGAATCTAAATAAGAAAGTAATTCTTTACTCTTATCACACACAATTGTCAATTTATTAGACATCAAAATTATGGATGAAACTCCATAATTTTTTATTTCTTCTTTATTCACTAAAGAATTGTCTTTAATAACAAAAGAAAATCTTGAACCTTTCAATTCATATTTTTCAATATTTTCGATGCCACCAAAACATTTTACTAATTGAACTAAATTATTTTGTTCATTATTATTTTTTGAATTTTTGTTTTTTTGAACACCGATTAATATAAAAATAATTAATAAAGCGAGAACGATAATTAAAGCAATGGCAAGAGCGATATATTCCGCGTTATTAATTAAAAAACGATTAATGTCAGTTTTAAATTCATTCATTATTCAATAAATCCTTTTCTTAATTGTTTAATGTACGAATAATTTTTAGAGAATGCAACTTTAACACTTTTTGTCGAAGAATAAGAAATACAGATTTTATTAATCTTTTCACTTGAATAAATATAGTGGTCATATCCTAATATTGATCTTTCATTATCGATATATAATTCAATTTCTTTATCTTGATTAACCACTAAAGGAGAATTGATATTATGATAAACACTCGAATTTAATGGAGCGATTTCTTTAATTTGAAGAAGGTTAATATCTCTATCGATTAACGCACCACCCAAAGAACGATTATACGCTGAAGATCCCAAAGTTGAACAAACATTGATACCATTACCAAAAAATTCTTCTAAAAGTTCTTCATTAATTTTAATTTTAGCTTTTAAAGTTGAGAAAGGATTTTCTACTCTAATTTCATTGACACCATAAATCGTATCTTTATCATTGATGACACCTTTGAGTAATGGATAAGAAATAATCTTCAGTTTATTTTCTTTTAAATTACGATAAGCTTTTAAAAATTCTTCCTTTTTAAATTCATAAAAGAAACCGAGTTTACCACATTTCACACCAAGGAAAATAATATGGTCCAATTTATCAAAATATTCATGCACCGAACTTAAAAAAGTTCCATCTCCCCCTAAATAGATACAAATATCTGGATTGATGGTATCTAAAACATCACCTTCACTAACGATGATTTCTTCAATTTCTTTTTTATAAGTTTCAAAACCTTCTTTTGAATAAATAGTCGTCTTCATAAATTTGTAAAAAAATTATATCATAATATTAATAAAGGGGGTACAAGTAATATGTTGATTGAAAAAGAAAAAGAATTAAGAAATTCTTTAACCGAAGAAGAATATTTTAAATTATGTTCTTGTTTTATTTATCATTCAAATACAGGTAATAAATTCAAGGATATTTTAAACATTTATTTTGACACCCCGAGTCATGATATTGATAATTCAAATATGATTTTACGGTTAAGAACCATCGATAGACAAAAACCACATCTCACTTTAAAAATTAGTAATTCAAAGAATGAATCAGTAGAAATACATCAAATACTAAATATCAATGAATTATCATTACTAAATAACAAAGGCATCGTTCCAGTTGGAAAAATATTAGATGAACTCAAAAAGAGAAACATCGAAACAAATAAAATTGAGAAGCGATGTGAATTAAAAACCAAAAGATTCGAAACTATCATCGATGATTGTTTACTAGTCATCGATAAAAATACTTATTTTGACATCGTTGATTTCGATTTTGAAATCGAATATAAAAATAAGAAAAATGCGATAGAGTTATTTAATAAAATATTAAATACTTTTAATATCAAAAAGACAGAAAATTATATAACAAAAGGTCGAAGAGCGTTAAATTGTTTAAAATAACTTATTCACGATCTTTGACGTGTTCACATTCGTGATAACGAGGACATCTTCCTTCTTGACATTCCCATGCGGCAATTCTTTTTGCGTGAGGAATAAAGACTCTAATTTCATCTGGATTATATCCAACTTGAAATTTACGATCATCAAACATGATTGGGCGTTTTAACACTGATGGGTTATTTTTAATAAATTCAATTAATTGTTTAATACTTAATGAATCAATATCGATTCCTTTTTCTTTCACTATTTTAGAACGAGGAGAAATTATATCTTCCGTGCCGTTTTCGGTTTTAGATAATATTTCTTTTAGTTCTTCTTCATTTAAAGAAGCGGAAAAAATATTTTTTTCAATATATGGAATATTTTGTTCGTCGAACCACTTCTTAGCTTTTCGACAACTAGAACACGAAGGAGATGTATAAATTTTAATCATAATTTTTTCTATCTATATTCTAACAAATTTATTGAGAATAAAATACTGATAAATAACAATTTAATTTATTATTTTATGTAATATTCTTAAAAAATATAATTAGTTTTGACAGTGTATAAATGTATGTAATTTCTGCTTGAAAAATAAAATAAATATGCTTGTTTTTTACACTGTCAAAAATAAAAATAATTTTAATTGAAAATACATAATAATTCTTCTATTATTCTCTTACACAAATAATTTAATTCAGATTTTTATCTTTATTAATATATTTAACAAAACAGCATAAAGGGGGAATTTGTATGCTTAATGTTAAGAAAAGAGATTTAACTATCGTTCCTTTTGATTTATCCAAAATTGAAAATGCGATATCAAGAGCTTTTAAAGCTGAACACATGCCTTTTAGTGATGAAATGATTTCCACACTCGCTTTAAAAGTAACCGCGAATTTTACGAGTAAAGTGGAAAATGACACTATTACGGTTGAAGAAATTCAAGATTCTGTCGAAAATGTTTTATTAGCAACTGGCTATGTCAGTGTTTGCAAAGCCTATATGGCTTATCGTAAAACTCATGAAAATATTCGTGAAATGAAATCGACAGAACTCGATTATAAAAAAACAGTTGATAATTATTTAAAAGTTAATGACTGGAGAGTCAAAGAAAACTCCACTGTTACATATTCTGTTGGAGGTTTGATTTTATCAAATAGTGGCGCGATAACCGCGAATTATTGGCTCAGTGAAGTATATGATCAAGACATCGCGAATGCTCATCGAAACGCTGATATTCATATCCATGATTTAAGTATGCTTACTGGCTATTGCGCTGGTTGGAGTTTAAAACAATTAATTAATGAAGGATTAGGTGGTGTCAGTGGAAAAATTACTTCTAGTCCCGCTAATCACTTATCGACATTATGCAATCAAATGGTTAACTTTTTAGGTATTATGCAAAATGAATGGGCGGGTGCTCAAGCTTTCTCATCATTTGATACCTATTTAGCGCCTTTCGTTAAAAAAGATAATTTAAGTTATAAAGAAGTTAAACAATGCATTCAATCATTTGTTTATGGTGTTAATACCCCATCTAGATGGGGTACTCAAGCTCCATTTACTAACATCACACTCGATTGGACTGTTCCTAACGATATGGCAGAACTCGATGCGATTGTTGGTGGAAAACCATGCGACTTCAAATATAAAGACTGCGAAAAAGAAATGGCAATGATTAATAAAGCCTTTATCGAAGTAATGATTGAAGGAGACGCGAATGGAAGAGGATTCCAATATCCAATCCCAACTTATTCTATCACTCGTGATTTTGACTGGTCTGAAACCGAAAATAATAAATTATTATTTGAAATGACCGCGAAATACGGCACTCCATATTTTTCAAATTACATTAATAGCGATATGGAACCAAGCGATGTTAGAAGTATGTGCTGCCGTTTAAGATTAGATTTAAGAGAACTTAGAAAGAAATCTGGTGGTTTCTTTGGAAGTGGCGAATCTACTGGTTCAGTTGGTGTTGTTACTATCAATATGCCACGTATCGCTTACCTCAGTGTTGATGAAGCAGACTTCTACGCGCGATTAACAAAACTCATGGATATTTCTGCTAGATCATTAAAAATTAAACGTGATGTCATCACCAGATTATTAGAAAATGGATTATATCCATATACCAAAAGATATTTAGGCACTTTCAATAACCATTTCTCCACTATCGGTTTAGTTGGTATGAACGAAGCATGTTTAAATGCTCGTTGGATTAAAGAAGACCTCACTCATGAAAAAGCTCAAAAATTTACAAAAGAAGTTTTGAACTTCATGAGAGAAAAATTATCTGACTATCAAGAATTATATGGTGATTTATATAACTTAGAAGCCACTCCTGCAGAATCTACTGCCTATCGTTTAGCGAAGCATGATAAAGCAAAATATCCTGATATCATTCAAGCTTCTGATCCAGATGAAACACCATATTACACTAATTCAAGTCATTTACCAGTCAGCTTTACAAGCGATATTTTTGAAGCATTAGATATTCAAGATGAATTACAAACCTTATATACATCTGGTACTGTTTTCCATGCTTTCTTAGGACAAAAATTACCAAGTTGGCAATCATGTATGAATTTGGTTAGAAAAATTGCCGAAAATTATCGTTTACCATATTACACTATGTCTCCAACTTACAGTGTATGCCGTCATCATGGCTACATTGAAGGAGAACAATATAGATGTCCAATATGTGGTGAAACAACTGAAGTATATTCAAGAATTACTGGATATTATCGTCCTGTTCAAAACTGGAATGATGGAAAACGTCAAGAATTCAAAGAAAGACAAGTTTATGATTTAAATAAATCTTCATTTGAATCACATAATATTTGTCGTGAATATAGTAAAGAAGTTAATGAAGAAACTCCTACTGTCAATGAATTGATGTTATTCACCTCTAAAACTTGTCCAAAATGTGTAATGGCCAAATCAATTTTAGCTAAAGCTAATGTTGAATATAAAAACATCGACGCTGAAGAAAATAAAGAATTGACACTTAAATTTAATATTAAACAAGCCCCAACATTATTAGTTCCAACAAAAGATGGTGGCTATCAAGTATTTGATAATCCAAGCACTATCAAAGGTTTTGTTGAATCAATTAAAGGATAATTATGTACGACACAATTATTATTGGTGGCGGACCAAGTGGAATGAGCGCAGCGCTCAATTTACTTAGAGCGAGTAAAAAGGTTTTGATTTTAGAAAAAGAATCTTTTGGTGGACAAATTGCTTCTTCTCCAAGAGTGGAAAATTTTCCCACTATTCAATCGATAAGTGGATTAGATTTAACTAATCGTTTATTGGAACAAATAATGAATTTAGGGGTTGAATTTGATGTCGATGAAGTCATTGAAATCAAAAAAGAAAACGATATATTTAAACTCAAAACTACATATACTGAATATGAAGCAAAAAGCGTCATTATCGCGACTGGTTTAGTGCATCGTAAATTAAATTTAGAAAGCGAAGCAAGATTAGAAGGAAAAGGTGTTTCCTATTGCGCGGTATGTGATGGGGCTTTCTATAAAGGCGAAGATGCGGTTGTTATTGGAGACGCGAATACCGCACTTCAATATGCCATACTCCTCTCTAATTATTGTAATAAAGTATATTTATATACTTTATTTGATAAATTCTTTGCTGATCCAATTCTTGTTGAAAGAATGGAAAAAATTGACAATATTTTTGTAAAACATAATTTAAATACTGTCGAATTCATCGGACAAAATGAATTAGAACAAGTGCATTTTGTCGATACGAAAACAAAAGAAGATGTTTATTTAAAAGTTAAAGCTGCTTTCGTCGCGATTGGTCAAATTCCAAATAATAAAATATTCTCTTCTTTAGTGGACTTAGATGAAAGAGGTTTCATCTTAGTTAATAATAAACAAGAAACTAAAACTGATGGACTATACGCGATTGGTGATTGCACAAAAAAAGATTATTATCAATTAATAACTGGGATGAGTGAAGCTGCTGTTGCCGCGTTAAACGTCACCAAATATTTATCTTAATAACCTCTTAAAGATACATCACTAATATTATTTAATAATTGGGTATACGATTGAATTTCTTCTAAAGGAATCTCGTGTAACCCTTTTTTTATACAATATTTGTTATCAACAAATTTTTGTAAACGATATTTTTTCGCACCTTTAATCATTTCATTTATTTTAATAAAATCTTCTTTAGTGTGAAATTCTTTAACTACTGTCGTTCGAAATTCATAATCATAATTACTATTAATTAAAAAATTAATAGATTTCTTAATATTATCTAAATTAATATTATTAGAACCGGCAGTTAAAGGATATTTATCGAAACTATTTTTTATATCCATCGCGACATAATCAATAAGTTTATTTTTTAATAAATATTTAATCATTTCAGGATTCGTTCCATTCGTATCAAGTTTGATTAAATAACCTAATTCTTTAATTTGTTTAATAAAGTCGATTAAATCATTATTTAATGTTGGCTCCCCTCCAGTAATAGTCACCGCATCAAGAGTGCCCACTCTTCTTTTTAAAAAAGAAAAGATTTCTTCATTATTTAAAGGAGAAATAGATTTATCGATATTTACTAAAGATGAATTATGACAAAAAGGACATTTAAAATTACAACCACAGGTAAATAAAGTGGCACAAATTTTATTGTCATAATCAAGCAAAGACATTTTTTCTAAACCATAAATGTTCATATGAGTATATTTTACTCTTATTAATTTAAAATATTAATAAAATATAAAGAAATAATTCGAAAATTATTATACAATAAGAACATGAATACAAATTTCGAAATAATTATATTAGGTGGCGGTATCGCAGGAGTATCCGCGGCCATCAGCGCAGCGAGAGAAAATAAAAAAGTCGCGATCATTGAAAGAAGCGCATTATTAGGTGGTTTAGCCACTATTGGATTAATACATTGGTATGAACCATTATGTTCTGGTGAAGGAAAACAAATCATCTATTCCCAAGCGGAAGAATTACTGAAATTATCTATAAAATATGGCTATAAAACTGTCGATGATAGTTGGTTAAATACGCATCACGGTGAAAGAAGATATTCCACCTGGTTTAATCCTAATTTATTTGCCCTATCACTCACTAAATTATTAAATGAATTAAATGTCACCATATTTTTTGAAAGCGAAATAATTGGTTTAAATAAAAAAGATAATATTATCGAATCAGTGGATATTCACACTATTGAAGGAATGATTAGGTTGACCGCTAAAGTGTTTATTGACGCAACTGGAAATGCTTCACCATCAAAAAGTGTTGGCTTAAAAACTCGAAATGGCGTTAATTATTTAACATATGCAACAACGACATATGAAAAAGGATTAGACAAACCTGTATTTAAATATACAGGAGCAGGATTAGATGGAAAAAATCATCCAGAAGGTGTGAGATTATTTACTAACGCAAACCAAGATGATGTCAATGAATATCTATTAACTGGTCAACTTTTAGCGTTAAAAGAATATGAACAAGGAATCAAAAAAGATTTATCTATCTTACCTTCGATGTCACAATTTAGAAAAATATCAATGGTTGAAGGTGATTATCTTTTAACTAATGATGACCTTTATAAATATCACGAAGATTCTATTGGTGTCATCAGTGTTTTCAATAGAATCAAACAATGGTATGAAATACCCATTGGATGTCTATATAATTCAAAAATTAAAAATTTATTATTTGCCGGAAGAATAATTTCTTCTTACGATGATGCTTGGGAAGCTACGAGAGTTATTCCAGTCGCTGCCTTAACTGGGGAAGTATCAGGAATTATTGCTTCAACTTTAATTAATGAAGGAAAAATAAATTTAAAAACGATAAACGAAATCGAAGTAAAAAGAGGAATTAAACTCCATTACAAAGATTGCGATTAAAACTTAAAAAACAAACATTATTTTATTTGGGAGAGAAAAAAATTGAAAAACAAATTATTAATTCTTTTATTTACGCTATTTTTATTAACGGGTTGTAATAATGTAACAAATGTCGATTCATCTATTGAAAGCGAATCAAATACTCAAGAATCTAGCGATTTTATTAGCGATACTAGTGATACTACAAGCGAAGAAGAAAGTGAAGAAACAACAAGTGAAGAAAAATCAAGTGAAGAAAATTCTAGTGAAGAGGAAGAAAATCCTATATTAAATAACATTGAAGAAGTTATTAATTATGGGTTAAATTTTCCAACTAATCCAAACGATATTGGAGTGACTTTCACTAATGTAGATGTTTCGTTAACTGGGAGAGTTGTCTTATCAAAGGATCAAGTCGCCACTAATGGTTTATATGGAGAAATAAATCAATATAAAACTCTTTTTATTGATGAAACAGGATATATGTATATCAATATCAATTCCCTCTTTTATAGCAAAATCAAAGATTATCAATATTTAGATTCAACCATATATAAAATTGAAGGAGAAATAATTAACAATAATAATTCTATTGAAATAAATGTTGAAAATTATTCTTTCTTAGAAAATTCTTCTTTATCTTATTCTTTTGCCTCTTTATATAACACTACTATGTTTGAAACAAATTATTATGATGAAATCGAAAATATTGTCATTAATAATCGCGGATGTGGATTAGGTAAAATTATTAAAATTAAAGCTCGATATATTATGAAATTAACCACGAACAATTTATTAATGTATGATGGAACAAATTATTTCCAATTGAACGGAAATGATAAAATTGGTAATGGTTTTATATTAAATTCAACATACGATATTCTTGGAATAATGAATGTATATCGCTACGCGCCAGGAATTGTATTTGTTGATAAAATTAGTTCAATGACAGAAATTGGTGAGATAGATTTTTCAAATGATATAGAAACTTTATCAAGCACAGATTTATATAAAATAAAATATACAAAAGAAGTAAATACACATTCATTAAATTATGAAAAAGTATTTAAATCTATTTATAAATTTGAAGGTTATATAAATTACTATGTTAAAAACGATCAAATTAATATGGTAATGAGTGATACATATAACTCATCTTGTTATTCAACTTACACATCTGCTCTTAACGCAAAATGTGCATTTATAAGTAATGATAATGAGAAAAATTTATATTCTGATAGCGATTTAATAAATTCATTAACTTATGAATATGCATTAGAAAATATCAAAGTTTCATTTTATTATTATCCATATCTATTAAATACCAGCAATTATTGGATGGTCTATTTAATAAGTGATATTAATGTATTACAATAATTAATATTATTTGGCAAAATAATAAAAAGAGGAGGAAATATCGATGGAAAGAATATTGACCGGAATTAAACCGACCGGAAAATTAACATTAGGAAATTATATTGGCGTTTTAAAAAATTTAAAGAAGTTACAAGAAGAAGGAGAATTCTTTGTTTTTGTCGCTGATTTACACGCTTTAACTTTGCCAATTGACCCAAATGAACTAAGACAAAACTCTATCGATATTGCTTGCTTATATTTAGCCTGTGGATTAGATAAAAATAAATCTGTTATGTTTTTACAAAGCGATGTTTCCACTCACGCAGAAGCAAACACTATTTTGCAAAACTATTTATATATGGGTGAATTATCAAGAATGACCCAATTCAAAGATAAATCGAGCAAAATGAATCAATCTTCGATTGGATTAGGCTTATTTGCTTATCCAGTATTAATGTCAGGAGACATCGTTTTATATGACGCTGATATAGTGCCTGTTGGAGATGATCAAGTTCAACATGTTGAATTAACAAGAGATTTAGTCCATCGTTTTAATAATCGTTATGGCGAAGTACTCAAAATGCCAAAGACAAGAATCAATAAAGTTGGAGCGAGAATCATGTCGCTTTCTGATCCAACTAAAAAGATGTCTAAATCTGATCCCAAAGGTGATATTTTCTTACTTGAAGATTTAAAGTCAGTTAGAAAGAAAATTATGAGCGCGGTCACTGATTCTGGATGCGAAATCATCTATGATGAAGAAAATAAACCAGGCATTTCTAATTTACTTACCATCTACGCTTCTTTAAAAGATATAACAATCGAAGATGCAGTAAAACATTTTGAAGGATATCGATATGGTGAATTCAAAAAAGAAATCGCTGATTTAGTGGTTTCCACTTTAGAAAATATTCAACAAAAATATCAAGAGATATTAGAATCAAAAGAATATCTTGAAGTATTAAAAGATGGTGCGAAAAAAGCACGAGAAATATCAAATAAAACTCTACAAAGAATTAAAACCGCTGTAGGATTATTAAATGTCGAATAACAACAATAATAATAACAAAAAATATATTTTTGCTCTCGATATGGATGGCACTTTGTTAAATGATGAAAAGAAAATTTCACCATTAACCAAAGAATTTTTATCATCTTTAGAAAAAGAAGGACATGTTGTCATTTTAGCGAGTGGTCGTCCCTTTAGAGCGCTCAAAGTATTTTATGATCAACTAAATTTACATTCACCACTCATCTGCTATAATGGTGCATATTGTACTCATCCTTACGATAGTAGTTTTAATGAAACCCATTTTACTTTTCCAAAAGAGGTAATTGTCGATATATATAAAGAAGTTAAACCATATATTAAAAATGTCATGTGTGAAACAAATGATAAAATATGGCTTGAACATCCAGATGAAGAATTAGCGAAATTCTTTTGGCATGGAAATCTTGATGTTATCTATGGAAATATCGATGAAACTATAACTGATGATCCTTGGACGATGCTCATGCAAGGAAAAGATAAAAAATACGATCAAAAAATATTAGACGCTACACATAAACACGAAGGATTCGAAGTTAGATTTTGGTATGATTCTGAATATAGTGAAATATTTTATTTAAAAACTTCAAAAGCTGAATGTTTAGAAAGAATCGCGAAATATTACAATATACCACACGAAAATATTGTCGCTATTGGAGACGCTGATAACGATATAGAAATGGTCTCTTTAGCAGGTTATGGAGTCGCAATGAAAAACGCCAATGAATCTCTTAAAAAAGTTGCAGATTATATTACAGAATATGACAATAACTCTGATGGTGTCATGCACGCAATTAAACACATATTGAATAAATAAAAAAATCGGTTTAGTTAACCGATTTTTTATAGATTAATTATTTTAATAATTCACTTTTCTTTTTATTAAACTCTTCTTCGGTAATTATACCTTCATTCAATAATTGTTTATATTTTTTTATTGCCTCAATTTTTTCATCTTCATTTTTTTCAATTGAAGTATCATTAGGTTTATTAATAGGTTTATTACAATTAGATATCGCATCAATTGGCTTATTTCTATTATAGCTAGCAGTAATATAACTTCGCTTTTGTTTTTTTATAAATCCATAACCTAATTTGCTCAACAAATATATAACAAAATAAACAATACATAAACAAACAATAGCAAATTTACATAATATAAAAATTAAATAAAATGCCCCAATATCTGCAAGATAACCACCGAGTTTATTACGAACATTTTCAAATCCACAGATGGCTAATATCGCGACTAAGAAAGAAAGAAGCGCAAAAATTATAAAGAAAATATTTGTCTTTTTTTCATCAGCGTAATGATTAGCGAGTTGATAGGAGATGAACAAACCAACTAAACCAAAAATGACAATCAAACACTCAAATACAAATAAAGTAGTTAAAATATCAAAACGTTGCCAAGTGGCTTTATAATATGAACCATTGATATTATAATATTTAGTCGTTCCAAAGATAAGATCAAAAGCATTAGGAGATGGTTGTGAAACATTTGAGAAAAAATTTCCAAACAAACAAAAAATGCTTAAAGCGCCAATAAAACTCGCAGCAAATAAACAAATAGCCATATTTATTACCTCAATACATTGACTATTATATTAAAAAAAAAAAAAAAAAACAAGGCGATATCTAACGACAATCATTTAATCGTCATAGATTCTTAAATGAAATAAAAAAATATATATCATAAGATATATATTTAATTTTTTATAATACAAAAAGATTAATTAAATTTTAAGTAAATCTAATAAGCTTTGATATAACTTTTTATTTTTCTTTTCAGATTCTTCTTTTAAAGAAGTGATAACACCGATATAAAATTTCATTTTAGGTTCAGTTCCACTTGGTCTAATCGCGATAGTAGAATCATCTTCAAAATATAGTTTTAAAACATCTGATTTTGGTAAATCAATTTTTGTTTGTTTACCCTTATTATCGATTCTTACTTGTTTTAAATAATCTTCAACTTTTATTACTTTTTTATCATTTAATGTAATGAAAGGATTTTCTCTAATTGATGAAGTAATATCTTTCATCATTTGTAAACCAGTCGGACCTTTGAATTCTTTAGAATAAACTATATCTTCATAATATCCATATTTTTTCATTAATTTATCATAAACTTGATCGAGAGTAAGACCATGATTTTTATAATAAACCGCCATTTCGGAATACATCAAAATGGCTTGGCAACCATCTTTATCTCTTGCAAAAGGACTAATTAAACAACCATATGATTCTTCATAACCGAAAAGAAATTTTGGACCATTATGTTTTTCATAATAATCAATTCTATCGCCAATAAATTTAAAACCAGTTAAAAATGATTCAACATTGATTCCATAACTATTAGCGATTTTTTCTCCGAGTAAAGAGGTCACAATAGTGTTATAAATAACACTATTTTTATCTAAAGAATGATTATTTTTATGATAAGACAAAATATAATCAATAAGCATAGCCGCGGATTGATTACCAGTCAAAGTATGATAATCATTATCCACTCCAAGATACGCTAAACCGACTCTATCACCATCCGGGTCAGTCATCACTACCAAATCCGCGTGATTTTCTCTTGCAACTTTTAATGGTTCAATAAATGATCTTTCATCCTCTGGGTTAGGGGATAAAGTATTAGAGAAATTTGGATCAGGATTACATTGACTAACAACTGGAATAACTTGATAATTTAAATCTTTGAATATTCTCATCGCATTAACATAACTCGTACCATGATTTGGAGTGAATACTATTTTAAAATTAGATTTATCTAAATCTTTATTTAATTCGATAGATTCCACTAATTCAACATATTTATCATCGATAGAAGAATCGAGTGTAATTAATTCTCCGCGATCTAAAAGAGGAGTGTATTCAACATCAAGTTCATTTGGAAGACTATTAATAATATCCACTAAACGGGAAATTTTACTAGGAACTAATTGACAACCATTTTCATCGTATACTTTGTATCCGTTATATTCTTTTGGATTATGAGAGGCAGTTATCATAATACCTCCACAAGCTTTTAATTCCCTAACTGCGAATGATAATTCAGGAGTGGGTCTTAATGAATCGAAGATATACACTTTAATACCGAAATCGTTTAATATTTCCGCACTCAATAAAGTAAATTCACGAGAGAAAAATCTATTATCATGAGAAATGACAACTCCTTGAGTTTTTGCATTTTCATATTTTTCTATTAAGTAAATTGCGAATCCTACTGTGGCTTTTCTAATAGTAAAATCATTTAATCTATTTGTGCCAGGACCTAACACGCCTCGCATTCCTGCTGTGCCAAATTCAACATCTTTAAAGAAAGCATCAGCTTTTTCTTCAGGCTTCATAGCTTTTAATTGGTCTTTAATATGTTGGCTCACTTTTGAGGAATTGAGCCATCGATTGTAATTGTCTTCAATGTTCATATAATCTTTATCTCCTTAATTATTGTTTCATAAGAATAAAAAATATTCAAATAATAAGATTTATTAATAAATCTATTTTTCTTCTTCGTTTATAACTTTAATGAAATTATCAGGTAAATCCGCGATAAATTCACGATTAGATAAATATGATAAAACACCATCTAATTTATTAAATTTAATTTTATAGGAATGAAGTAATTGATTATTTATATCATATTTACTTTTAAATTCCTTGTTTAAAATAAAATCTCCATATTTATTATCACCAATAATTGGATGAGAAATATATGATGAATGAATTCTTATTTGATGAGTCCTACCAGTTAATAAACGAAATTCCACTAAAGAATAATTATTAAAAGACTTAATTAATTTATATTTTGTTAACGCCGGTTTACTATCTTTATTATCAAAATCAACGACGACATGATTATTTTTTTCAATCTTTAATATAGGCGCATTTATTTCTCCTTGTTTTTCTGTTACACCTTTCACTATTGCTAAATAATATTTTTCGATTTTATCTTTATCTTTCATATAATCCATAAGAAGATGAAGAGAAGAAATATTTTTACCAAAAATAACAATACCAGAAGTATTTCTATCGATTCGATGCGCTGGACCAACGCCAGTGACAACGTTATTTATTGGATCTATTTCATTTTTAAAATATAAATAATTAATAACCATTTCATCTAAAGATTTAGCGAATGAACTATCTGGTTGAACAAGTAAACCTTGAGGTTTATTAATAATTAATATGTTGTTATCTTCATAAATTATTAAATTGGATATCTCATCAAGTTTTTGATATTTTTTATTTTCTTTATTTGATTTGAATAAATCAAAATCTTCATCCTTTATATAAATAGAAATAACATCGTTTTCTATAACGATATAATTCTTATTTTCCCAACGATGATTGACTTTAATATCCTTTTTTCTAAATAATTTGTAAATAAAAGAAAGAGGAACAAAATATAAAACTTTACGAATATATTTCTCTAATGTTTGATTAGAATCAGATTTGTTAATTAAATATTCTTTCATCAAACTAATTTTACCACAATAAAAATATATTTATATATTTATTGTATTAGGATTCGTTTTATAAAAAAGTATCGACAAAAATATTAGATTAATATATTATTATAAATGCTAAAAATTACAGCGAAATGGAGAAATACCCAAGAGGCTGAAGGGGTGGGCTTGGAAAGCTCATAGACATGTAACAGTGTGCGAGGGTTCAAATCCCTCTTTCTCCGCCAAAAATGATTGTCTAGACACGTACAAATTGTATGTGTCTTTTTCTTTTATCTTATATACTCTGTATATATAAGTGTAAATATTTCTAGACTCGAACTATTAAACATTCAAATTTATCCTCCTAAGCATGGAGGTATTTGTAAAACTTTGACCTTTAGAGAAAACAATATCATATTCTTTTGAAAATGACTTCAATAAAATTTACTAATATATTTATTTTCTATTATTTATAATAGATTTAAATTTTAAATAATCTTCTTCACTAGTATAACCAGTGACTATATTTTTCTTTTTATCATCGATAATAACACTGATGGATAATAAACAAGATAGACGACTATAACTAATTTTTTTAATGTCTTTTAATTTAACTTTATATTTTTCATCCTTCAAGGAATAAATAATGAATCTTTGAGCGAAAGAATCATAATAAACACATTCATGAGAATGTTTTTTGTTATCTATAATATTGTTTTTGCTCAAAGATTCATTAAAAGGTATATTGCTTCTTTTGGCTTTTTTTATTTTTTGTATAATTACCACAAATTGAACAATGACTATAATAATCATAAAAAGAGGAACAATTAAGAATAGATAACTAATTGGTAAAAAGTCTCCTTCACCAGTAAATGAAAAAAAGAAAATTAAGATAAAAACAATTAAAAATACTAAAACAAATCCAAGAGAAACGAATGCTTGAATAGGATTAGTAACCGGTTTACCGTTAATGGTTATTTCATTATTTTGTTTTCCTATATTTGGATGAGTTTCTAATCGATGAACGATTATTTCAAAATCATCAAACTGGGTATCGATATTAAATTTAGTATTATTATCTTCTTGTAAAGGTGAGGAAGAATTAACTTCTTCATTTTTATAATGACCACAAAAAGGACATTTATCATCTGTTTCAAAATATTCTCTTTGGCAATTTTTACATTTAACAAAATTCATATATTTTTTACCTAAACTATTTTAAAACTAATTGTTGCAGAACTGGAAGATACTTTATTAAAAGTTATTTTAAAAGGAAAATCTTCTCCATTATGCAATTTACCATTATTAAAATAAAATTCATAATCACCACTGGTAAAAACCATATTTTCACTAAACAAACAGTTATTATTCGCAACCGCGGTTGCAGAAGTTTGATAAATTCGAGAATTAGAAGCAGGAATCATTGCAAGTAAATCATATTTACATCGAGTGCTGCTAGTAATATTAGAATATGATTTTGAAGGAGTGTTAGAGCACATTTGTTTTAAACTACTTTGATTTGTAAAATCATAGACGACTTGACTTGAAGCATTTCTCACTCTCGCATCGACATGAATAATTCTAATTCCAGGAATAGTATATGTTTTATTATTAACTCCTGGGTATGCTTTGTTGCTATCATTTGTCCATAACCCATCAGGAGTTAATAATTCTAAAATTAAATATTCATCGAATGCTGAATTAGAAAATGTTTTACTAGGATCTTTAACAATTATTGCATCTCCATTTTTTGTCGCGGGGGAAATTGTTATAGTAGAATCTCCAGTCACTAAAATTGGATTAATCCACCCTAAAGCGTATTTACTATATGCATTATGATCACCGACATTATAATCTTCCATATCAAAACATCCTAAAGGAGAATGTAATGAATCATAATCATAATAGTCCACTAAACCGAGCAAATGGCCAGTTTCATGAATGAACGTATGAGCGTCATTATATATTCCAACCGTACTTCCACGATTCATCGTATCAAAAGAAGTCCAACAATATAGATGAGGAATAATGTTATTTTCATCATGAAAATCATCGATAATGTTGTAATCTACATAAGTAAAAGCCCAAAATGGATTATCTTCACTCGAGGAAGTGACAAAATCAAATTCAATCAACGAAGGGCAAGAATAAACAATATATAAAGCGTCAATATATCCATTATTATCAACATCATAATTTGAAAAATCAAAATTCTCTTTCATTAATTTCTCATATATTTTTTCAACAACGGTAAAAGTTCCATAATCGTTATAAATAGAATTATTGGCATTTAAAATATCACTTGGAGACATATCAATATCCATCCAAGGTAAAACTTCACCTGAAATATTCAATTTTGAAAAACTTGATTTTTTATAATAAGAACTCACTGATTCAAATCCGGTCGAAGAATAATCACCAAAAAAGCAATAATTAATTCTTTGTCTATTTTCTTCAGTCGCATTTTCTTCATATCCTTCAATAATTAAAGGAACTACTAAAATATTAGCGTTTCCAGTTGAAGGCATATAATATTTTCTTTCATAAGAATTTTTTGAAAATGAATAATATGTTTCTTTTGATGCTTCTAACCTAACGTAATTATATTCTCCGTTTATTAAAGAATCATCAACATTATTCTTTTGACATGACATCAATAAAAATGGAATAACAAATAATAAATATTTACTTTTCATAAATTAATGATAAATAAAAGAGTTGGCTAATGCCAACCCTTTTTTATTACTAATATAAAATTTTTAAATTTTATTAGCTAAGTTTGGTAAATACCGCGCCATCGGATAAACTACCATATGAATCAGGAATACTTGAGAAAGTACCAACGAGAGTGAAGGTATCACTTTCGCTGTCATATGTCGCCACAAGTGTGGTGGCATTTGACATATTGACAGTCAATGTAGATGTTTCACTATCGTAATTCCAACTTGTAACAGTAGCGTTCCATTGTCCGGATGTATCACCAAATTCAAAACCAGCAAACATTTTTAATGAACCAGGTGTAGTGAAGTTTAAGGTGTAATACCAGTTATTAGAACTCTTAGAAGAATACATATTACCAGTAAATTGTGGTAATTCTTCACTATCAGATGAAACTAAAACGAATGTTTTATTAGCTTTATCAATAGTGACAACGACAACATTCTTATTAGTGGATGTGTAATTGGATAATGTAATGGTAACACCATCTTCTCCAGCAGCATATGCCCAACTACTACCTTGGTAAGTCGCTGTTCCAGAACCATCTAAGACTAATTCATTATCACCATCATCAGTGTAGGTTCCTTTATATCCATCGTTAGCGAAGAATGAAACTTTACTACCAGTACTTGAGAAGTCAATTAAATATTTTCCTTCACTGTCATAAATAGAACCATTCGATACTTCATTGATTCTTGTTCCAGTTTCAAAAACGAAGGATACATCGAAGTAAAGTGTATTATTAGCGACATCATACAACGCTGAAGCGTACAATCCATCTGAGTTATAAACTTCACAAACAAAGAAAGATGAATTCAAACACGCAAATGTATAAGTATAATCACTTACTGTTTTGCCTTCTTCTAACTTGAAGTAAATCATCATATCGCTTCCAGTATAGCCAGAAGAGCTTGGTGTGTATTTTGAAACTAAGATATTACTTTCGTAATGGAATAAAGTACCATCTGTAGCAGTAATTGTGCCGTTTTCATCGATACTAGCTGCAAGAGCGGTCGATGTTGATTTATGGACAATTTTACCACTTAAAGCAATTGAAGCAGTCTTTAAACTATTAGAACCATTAGTTTCGTGGTAGAAATTATTGCTATACCAGTTGAAACCAACATAATTACCAACGCAATCTTCACCTTCAAATAGTTTTCCATAGCATTCAGTAACAGTCAACGTACAAGAAGCATCTCTTGAAAGTGGCATAGTGAATGAGTAGAATCCATCTGAATTAATTGCATTAATTGTTAAGGTTGAAGTGAATGAACTTGATGATGTAGCAGATAAATAAGTACCTGTTAATGAATTGACTTCATAATCATCAGATGCAGTTGCTTTAACGTAGACTGTTTCTTCATAAATTGCTTTATTTTCACTTAAAGCAACATAATTATCATCAACTTTAGAGAACAAACCTAATGTAATATGTTCAGAATTGTTGAGTGTAATATTACGGTAAACAGGATTTGTTAAAATTTCAGCAGTAATATTTCTATGTGGCATAGTGAATGTAACTGTAGTTGCACCTTCACTGTCTACTGAATAGACTGTGTTAGTTTCAACAATTTTTATTCCAGAACCAATCATTTTATAAGCACTTGAGCTAGTTGAACCATAGAAAGTAAATTTCACTGTTGAGTTATAAGGCGCATGATATTTTCCACCAATTTTGCTAATGGGTGTGCCATCGACAGCAACCGCAGATAACGAACCATAAGTATCCACGACAGAAATGGAGTATTCGTGAGCGGTAACATTGACAGTGATGAGGACATCTTCGTCAGGCATGACAAAGGTTACTGAATTGCCAGTAACAGTTGATTCAATAACGGTGAAGTCTTCTACATCGAAAGCAGTAATATTACCATTGACGATGACAGTGGATAAATCATATCCAGGAGCAATAGTAAAGCTAACGGTCACTTCTTCGCCACTCTTAGCGGAGCTAGAAGATAATGTCACAACACTAGAATTACCATTGTTAATTGCGTGAGAAATTGATGCGACTGAAGTGGAAACAGAAATTTCAACATTTTCTTCAGGCATGAAGAAGAAATATTTACCATTCATCATTCCACATTTAGTAGTATTTGCATACACTGCATCAATTAATAATGTTGAAGAAGATACTTCAACTTCAATATATTCACCTGCTAAAGCAGATGCTGGGGCAACTACTGTAACTCCATCGATATTTGGAGTAGTGATAGAATAATGTTTTTCCACTCTTATAGTGACAGAGTCGGAAAGATTACCATCAGTAGAGGTTGCAGAAATAATTGCTTCACCTGAAGAAACACCTGTAACAACACCACTTTCGCTGACGGTAGCAACACTACTATTGCTACTAGCCCAAGTGACACTACTATCAGTAGCGTTCTCTGGTAAAACAGTAACACCTAAAGCGAGTGTTTCATCAACTTCAATAGTTGTTTTACTAGCAGAAACAGTAACGCTTGTAACGTGAACGATTTTATTTGAGACATTTAAAGTGACAGAGTCAGATAATCCACCATCAGTAGAGGTAACAGTAATAGTAGTTGTACCTTTTGATAAAGCGGTTACTAAACCAGTATCACTAACAGAAGCAACATCTGTATCAGTAGATGTCCAACTGACAGTTTTATCAGTGGCATTTTCTGGTAAGACGGTAACTTCTAATTGTAAGGTATCATCAACAAATAAACCTGTCGAAGATACAGTTGATAATGTAACACCTGTAACATGCACTACTGGAGCGACAACGTGAAGTAATACATCATCAGTAAATTCCCCATCAGTGGTAGAAACAGTAATTGTGGTATCACCAACATCTAAAGCGGTTACTAAACCAGCATCACTGACAGAAGCAACGCTTGTATTAGAAGAAGTCCAACTGACAGTTTTATCAGTAGCGTTTTCAGGTGAAACAGTCGCATCTAATTGCAAAGTATCACCAATGGTTAATGTATCACTACTGACACTAGCGAGATTGACACCAGTAACATTAACGATTTCTTCACTAGAAACTGTTTGTTCAGAATCATCAGATGTTGATGGATCGATAACATTTTTATTACATCCGCCTAAAAGTAAAGCAAGAAGTAAAATAGAAGAAGCTAAAATTGATTTCTTTTTCATAATTTAATATCTCCTTTCATTAGGCTTTAGTGTATGTAGAGCCATTGACAGTACCAATGGTCACACCATCGACTACGACGTTATAGTTAGCGGTTGTACTTACCACTGTTGTGGTATCATTTAATAATTCAAATGTTAAACCCTTACTATAGACTTCTTTATTGGTGTAATCGAAGAATACACTACAATAATAAGTCGTTTCTTCATTAACTTTTCTATATGCATTTAAAGCGAAGAATGTTTTAGATGACTCAAGATAATACTCAAATGAATAATTAGAAAGTGTATCAGAATCATCAAGAGAGTGAACAGATACTAACCAGTCTTTACCATATCCATTAGCGAAAGTACTAGTTAAAGACCATCCTGCGACAATGACATTCTCGTCATAATAGAAATCATAGATAGAAGCAGTTGAGCTAGATAATGATTGAATTGATGCTAAACCTTTAGTGTATGTACTAGTTTCAGAAACTGAAATAATACCATAACTAGTTGATGTACCTTTTTTGATTTCGCCAGCACCATTGATGAATAAAGAATATGATGAACTGGCAGATAATGATGTTCTTGCTCCAGTAGTATAAACTTCTAATCCGAAGTGATTTACATTAGCAAAAACATAATTTTTATAAGCTGCAACATTCTTTTCAGCAATAGTGATTTTAACATCGTCGTAATTTACCATTTTGAATGAATAAATTCCATTCGCGGAATCGACAGTGGTAACTGTCGCAGTGGATGCATCATTATTACAAGAAACGGTGATTTTGTTTACTGAAATATCTTCATCATCACTTGTAACAAAAATATAAACAGTATCACCAGGAACGAAATGTTCATAATCGACAACATCAACATAATCATCGCCATCTTTGCTTTTGAGTGTCATAGTTAAATGTTCAGTGTTAACTACATTGATAGATTTATAGTTCTTAGTAGTTTCTGGTTTAAGAGTGACATTTGCAGATGGCATAGTAAAGTAAGTATATTTTGTTGAACTTTCACTAACAGCGGCATAAGTTGAAGTATTACCATTCGCACTTACAACTTTTAATCCAGTTACAATATCAGTAGTTGTATCTTTAACAGTAACTCTAACTGAAGAACCAGCTTTTACATATAATTTATATCCGGAAATAGATGAGGAATAACCATAATCAACTTTGGTAATTGATTCGTCTTCTTCAACAATATAAACCGCGGAATAAGAAACATATGAAGTTTCAGAACTTGGTACAACGACGAGGAATTCTTTTTCTTCGACTTCGGCAACGATAGTGACACTTGACTCTGGCATAACAAATGAATAGACACCAGCAACAAGAGTAAATGGTACATCTTGGTCAAGATTATCGGTGATTGTTAAATTGCCGGTAAATGAATAAGCGCTAGAAGGATCTAATTCAACTTTGAAAGAAACGTTTTCTTCACTAGCGACAAATTTTTCCGCGCCAACTAAGACAACACCTTTATCTTCATTAGTATTTATAATGGCATATTTGCCATGGGATGGATCGACATAATTACCAGTAACAGTAACTGTGACATCTTCATCAGGCATCATAAACGAGAAAGTTTTTTCGCCTGTTTTTGATGGGGTAATAGTGTTAACGCTTACACCATCAACTTGATATTCGTTCTCATCATAAGTGAGAGTGATATCAACCTTTGTTCCACTTGTAGCACTAGAAGGAACAACTACAGTTACTGCTTCATCTGAAGCAGTGGAAATAAAATGATTAGAGGCTTCGACAACACCTTCTACTTTTCCATTTCCAATAGTATTACTCGTAGAATTACAAGCAGACAAAGCAAAAACGGATAAAACAAACATGAGTTTTACACCAATTTTTTTCATAAAGTATCTCCTTGTTAATCATTGTATGCATCATAGATTGCATCCAATAACGCCACATTACTATTATTGAAATTTGTAAGTGGAATAGGCATCGCATAAAGCGTATTTCCATATGTGAAATAGTAAATAAATGTGACATAACAATCTTTGTCTGCATCATTATTGATGAAATCAATACCAATCGCGTAAGGAATATATTCATTCACATCAAACGATTGGTCAATTGAGAAATTGCTGACAAAATCATACACCAACGAAGTTTGGTCAAAATAATAACTTTCTCCTTCATATTGATAAGGAGAACCGTCGACTTCACCAGTCTTCAAATATTGCATTGAAGAAAGAATTTGTAAGTAAGTTGGGTAATGATAAAATTCAACGATGTCGGGTTTTTCATACATCACCATGGAATAAAATCCAATATTTGATGCATCAGCCTTAACGATAGATGTATTAACAACAAAGTTATAACAACCATACAAATCGACACTATGATATTCATTTGCTTTTTGATTCATAGCCATCGCTCCACTTCCATAATTGCTCGATGTAATCTCGCTATAGAAATAATGTGGATTGAATATCTCAATGCCAGTATATTCGTGGCTACCCATATCATAGATATACCGTAAGAAGTTGTTGCTCTTTATCAAGTTTCTAACTCTAAGTAAGGAAGATGATAAAGTTAAGGCTTTTCCACCATTTTTCAAAAAGTTATCGACTTCTTCATTTTTTGAAGTATTAATATTAGTAAGCGTATATGTTTCAGCGCTTTTATTATTCGACATCTTTAATGAAAAAGTTAAAACATCATCAACGTAATTTATTACTAAACTATCAACATTGACATAACTATTGATGTCGTATCCAATTGATTGAATAAACGCCATCTTATAATTTTTATTTGTCACAGTTAATGTGGTGATATCATTTGATAAACCTTTAATATAAGAGGTTTCAACACCTAATAAGGTTTTAAAAACCTCACCACCCCATAGATTAGTAATCTTTTTGCTTGCCTCATCTAATAGATATTCTCCCGCGACATAACCATTATCATAATTTAATGGATAAATGCCTTTACTATCTTTGATGTAGGCAAACATCGCACTAGATTTACGACTAGCCGTAAATCCAATACTATTTTTCGTATAAATATACGAACATGTACCATAAGTACTAGATTCAATTTCTAAAGTATAATTTTTGCTAGTGTTTAGAAATAATAAACCGTCTTTTAAAGAATTGATTTCAGTTTTTGTATTAGCTTGGCATCCACTTAAAAGGAGGATGCCAAGCAATAATATCTTTTTAATTTTTGATTTAAACATTTACATTAAGAACGAGCAAATGCTGTATAACTCGATATGTTACCTTCATCATCGATATCACCATAGATAATATCGTAGAAATAGTCTTCATAATCTGAGTCATATTCCCAAGCACATAGGAAGACACCAAATTGATCATTTACAGCATCATAATAGAAGTCAATGATGTAATCAGTTGGATCAGTTGGGAAGCCTTCGCTATTATTCGAGAATTGGATACCCGTTAATTTGGCGGTAACTTTTCCTCCACTATAGGAATAAATGAAATCAACTCTTAAATCACCTGATGAAGTTCCATCATCTTGGTAACCATCATCAATTATTGAACCAACTTTGGCATTTTCTAAAGAAGTTGTGCCAGTATAGTCAGCATCAGTAAAGTTTAAAGTCACGTGATCTTCATAACCTACCATCTTCCATGTTGTTCCAATAGGATTTGCGGAAGCAGGAATAATGGTAAAGGAGAACATGACATATTTAGTTGTCACGGTTGGATCAAACCAATCGGATGTAATTTTTACTCTCACTGTGGTCGAAGTAGTAATACCAATCGCGCCAGAAGCATCGAGAGTTAATTTTTCCCCAGTAGATACAATTTTTAATAACTCTGGGTTTTCACTGACCGCATCATAAATAATTGGAGCGTTACTTGGTGTAACCGCGATTCTAAATGAACTGATTTCACCTGCGACAATATTCGCACTTGATGAGGTTTCGACATCACCTGGATATCCACCCCAAGTAGAGTAAATATATACATTTCTAAATTTCTTTGTCGCGTTTACTGTAATTTCCAAATCATAGGAAGTACCACTATTTTTTGTTCCATTTGCAAATGTTACTGTCGATTTACCAACATTGACACAAGTCATAACATTATATAAATCATATGGAGTCTTAGTAATAACTTCTTCGTTTGAACTTGAAACTGGACGATATTGCCAGAAATCAAGCGCAGTGGCTGGAGAATAAGTAAACTCTACTAAATTAGGTAAAGTTTCATCTTGACTATTTTTATTAATTTGAACTTTATCAGCGTAATGGAGATAGGATTTTCCATCATTATCTGGTTGTTCAGTTAGTGAATCATAAAATCTAATTGAATTAATGGTTTCAATAAAATATGGAGAAGTATCAAACTCAGGAGTTCCTGAATATGGATCACCATAAGTATAGGTTGCATTAATCTTTTTAACTTCAGTATAAGTTGCATTAGGAATTGGTTTATCGTTAGCGAAATCCCAATTATCTTTGTTATAAAGTTTTTCTAAATAATCAACACTTTTAACTGAACCATTAGGAGTGAAGACAATAGTCATCTCATAAATTTCACCTTGATGAATTTCACTCGTATATGTGCTAGCGGCACAATCATATTCAATCCAAGAATTGACATTGACGACAATATTGTCTGATTCATCTTTAAAAGAATCGACTTTTACTTCATATCCGGTTTGTTCATCATTCCATGATGAAAAACCAACACGATAAGCATACATTAATTCAAATTCTAATTGATTGCCATAATGGGCGGTGTGGGTAGATTTTAATACAGCTTCTCTTTTACTAACTTGTTGCATTTTTGATAAGCCATATTCATCGGCGACATCAACGACATCCCATACCCCAGCGTAAGCCCCACGATTGTTAGCTTCCGCTCTAAAGCGATCGTTATTACCTTTCGCAGGTAAATAAGTATCGACGACAGTCAATGTTTGATTGTCAACATCATAATTTTTATAGACGAAATAATCTTTCTCTTCATAAACATCTTCAACTTCCGCTAAAGAAATGTTATTTTCATACATCTTATAGTCATATTTAATCTTTAATGGATTAGAAGAATCGGTTTTATCAGTTACGGAATAAGAAATACCGACTAAATCAGGATAGTTAACAGTAGATTCACTGCGGTAACTGCCTTCAAATAGTGAATATAAACCGCTTTCGGTTTGAGGAAGATAATCAACACTAGTTCTTATCACATAGCAAGGATAATAACTTGCTGGATCATAATAGAAATCGTAAGTGTAACCACCAGCGATTTCGAATTTATAACCAGAACCAAGTGAATATGTAATATTAGCGAAACATAAATATTCATTTAATAAAGATGAATCTAAAGTTGTGACAACATCATTTTCACCTTTGACTTGATATGAAAATTTTGCAGTTTTCATAGAAGATGGTACTTGAATATTACGCGCGACATAAATACCACTATCTTCTAACGATAAAACAGCGGCAATATCACCAATAAGAGTTACTTCACCAGTTACAGTCGCATAAATTGTGATGATTGCGGAACGATTTGGCATAACAAATTGATAAGTTGTTCCACTATCAGAAACTAATTCAGTTGTGTCATTTAACATAACTCTTTCAATAGAGAAACCACTATCAAGATTTGTGATAGTTAAAGTAACAGTTTCGCCATATTTAGCGCTAGTTTTGTCTAAGGAATATTGAATTCCTGCAGGAGCGTTAACTTTAATTACATAGCTTTCTTCTTCGCTAGAATTTTCATTTTCACTAGTTTCACTTGTTGTTCCACTAGAGGAGCTAGAAGAATTAGTAGGATCAGTTTTTTGACATCCTGAAGCTACTAAAGTAAAAAGTAAAGCGCTAGAAAGTAAAAATTTTAATTTATTTTTCATTAATTTTCCTTCTTTCTATTTTTTAAATTTGACCTTCATGTAAATATTCGAGCGCAGCGGGGAAAAATATATTTAATAAATGTTCCTCACTAACACCACTACTTTTATAATATAGAAGAATTTGATCGGCCGTTGTGGTTACACAAAGTGAAGATAAAATGGTTTGTGAATTGGATTCATTGTTAGTTATTTCAATAGTGAATTCATACATAT
Source organism: Bacilli bacterium (assembly GCA_051872395.1). Lineage (GTDB taxonomy): Bacteria > Bacillota_I > Bacilli_A > RFN20 > CAG-826 > JBJEDU01. Next base: position 41,072 of record JBJEDU010000006.1, read on the forward strand.
CCCATGCATCAATGTATGTATTATATGTAGCTTCAAAAGAAATATTCATTCCAGATTCAAAATCATCACTTCCAGTAAATAAACCCGCAAAAGGAGTAACTGAGGTAAATGTCATACGATGGTTACCTGCCATTTTTGTTCCTTTATAAATATCGTAATCGTATATCGCTTGCGTGATTTGTTCAGGAGTGTAAGACTGTCTAACTCTTACTACATTTCGATAAACTAAAATACCTTCATAATCGTATATTTGAAGAATAGAATCTCCAGGATTATGAGTTTCAATTATAAAAGATTCAGCACTTGATGTAGATTTTGCAATAGTAACTGATTGTGGGCGAGATGATTTAAATGTCATTTCTGGGTTAATGGAATTACATTTAAATGTCGCTTCATATTGGGTATCGTTAGCCAGTAAACGATTCACCGCGACATCAATCAAAATGCCACCACAAGTTCCACTAGAAATTGGTTCACATTCTAATTCCACTAATTCTTCACTTTCACTAGATGTAATATCATTTGCGTTATTACAAGAAGATAATAAAGAGGAAGAAGTGAATAGTAAGAGAAATAGTGTTGCAAATCTTTTAAATTTCATTTTTTCCATTGAATCCTCCTTTCAAAATGTAATTTATGCAAGAATTATAATGCTTTTTTTTCGATAAATACAATAAAAATATTTATTATTTTTTAACTTTTATAATATAAATATTATTCTTTCAAATTTTTTATGTTAAAAAGGACAACAAAAAACAATCAAAAATAATTAAACTACAAAAGTCGCTATAAAATTTGTTATTTATTTATAATTTTTTTAAATTAAATCGCTATAAATATTAATCAATAAATATTTAATATAATTAAAAAGAAAAAATAATAATCGCAATAAAATTAAATCTAGAATAAAATATACACGAAAGCAAAATTAAATAATATCTAACATTGAATAACTTTGTTATTTTATTTCTTTTTGCAAATTATAATGGAGATTAATTATGAACAAATTTATGAGAATGGCGATTAATGAAGCCAGAAAAGGTATTAGAAATGGTCATGGCGGTCCTTTTGGTGCAGTCATCGTTAAAGATGGAGTAGTAGTTGGAAAAGGACATAATCAAGTAGTAAAAAATAATGATCCTACGTGTCACGGCGAAATGATGGCAATCCATAAAGCTTGCAAAAAATTAAATACTTTTGATTTAAGTGGATGCGAATTATACACGACTGGAGAACCATGTCCAATGTGTATGTCAGCGATACTTTGGGCAAATATCGATAAAGTATATTATGGATGTAATATTATCGATACCGAAGATATTGGTTTTAGAGATAAAAAATTCTATGATATGCAACAACCAGGCGAAAGAGAAAAACTCGTCATTGAATTAGATCGAAAAGCCTGTTTGAAATTATACGAAGAATATAAAAACATTAAAGATAAAACTCATTATTAATAATAATATTTATGAAAGTTAAATCATTTTTTACTGACCTTAAAGAAGGTATTGTATCCATCTTTAAGGGAAAAAGTCACAAAGACAATTTATTTAATTTAAATGGAAGAGTGCCTTTAAAAAGCGCGATACCTTTTGGTATTCAACATGTTTTAGCAATGTTTGCGGCTAATGTCACTCCGATTATCATTGTATTTTCTGTTTTAGGATTATACGGCACGAATTTTGCTATTTATTCAATGCTTGGCGCTTTATTTATGGCAGGCATTGGAACAATGATCCAATTATTTATTGGAGCGAGGCTTCCAATAGTTATTGGAACATCTTTTACTTTTGTTCCAATTTTTATCACTATCGGATTATCTGCAGGTGGAGGAGAGGCAGCCTATTACACAATTATGGGTTCTATTATCGTCGGTGGATTATTCGCGGCGATTTTCTCTTTGCTATACCGATTTTGGGGTAAGATTATTAAACCAATCGTTCCAGCGATTGTCGTTTTAGGTATTGGTCTATCTTTATTATCTAGCGGGGCGAATCAATTTTTTGGTGGCACTACTATTATTAGTAATATTATCGAAACAGGAAATACTGGAACTGGTGTCAATTATATTTTCTATCTTTTAGTAGCGTTTATCACTATCGTCGTAGCGTTACTTTGGTCTTTATTAATTAAGGGTGTATGGAAAAACATCAACATCGTCGTTGGTATTATTGTTGGTTATATCGTCGCCTGTGTTATTCCAGGAATGGTCGATTTTTCTATTTTAAAAATAGATACCGCTAATTTAATAGGACCTAATGGGATATTTGATTTTCCTCATTTATTAGATTTTACAAAATTGAGGTTCGAATTAGTGCCTTGTATATTAACTTGTGTGTGCTTTATTGTGGCAATTGTTGAAGCAATTGGTGATACCACTGCTTTAGCGAATTCAGGTTTAAATAGAAATCCAACAAATAGAGAATTAGGTGGAACATTATTTTTTGATGGTTTAAATTCCACGATTGGAGCGTGTTTTGGAGCGTTACCACTTACAACATTCTCACAAAATGTTGGAATTATCGCTCAAACAAAAGTTGTTAATAGATTTACTATCTTTATTGGTTCACTATTTTTAGTTGTAGCGAGCTTTTTCCCACCTATCGCTAACTTCATATATTCTATTCCTGATGTAGTAATTGGAGGAACGATGGTAATATTATTTGGTTCTATCGCTGTCGTGGGAATGAAATCAATTTCTGAATTAGGTTGGAGTGATAAAAATATTATGATAACCGCGATAAGCGTTTGTTTAGGATTTGGAATCACTATCGCTAATGTGAGTACATCAAGTGGATCGATATATTTATCAACATCATTATTTTCTTCTTTAGGTATCGGATGGCTTGGAGATTTATTAAGTAATAATGTTTTAAATATGTTTGTTATTTCAATTATATTATCTTGGGTATTACCTGATAATATGCATATAAATTTATTTAGAAAAAAGAAAGAAAATATCGAATAAAATAATATTAATAGAAAATAATAATTAAGAAAACAACTAATCAATTTATTTGTTAGATAATAGATTATATACAGCAATAATCCAAAAATGTCTATATCCCCATTAGTAGTTTTTATAATGCCACTAACATTTGATAATTCAATATCTAAAATTCACATATATTTTTACAATTTATCATTTCCATTCTTCTTGAATTAAGCGCGCACAAATTAATGTTTTTTGTTAACCTAACCACCACTTCTTCATCGGTTTCAGATTCTTTTACATGATAATATAACTTGTATTTTATTTTAGGAATAGAAAAAAACATACTTAATAATTGAATATATTCTTCATCATTAGAAGAAAATGAAAAACCATAAAATACAATTTCACTTACTTGATTTTGAATTAGAGAAAAAAGAAGCTCCAATTTTTATCTTTGATAATTTTTGAACTATTCTTAAGTGTATTTTGTCTGAATGATATATAATCTTTATCACTGCCCACATAAAGTGGCAAAACATAATAGAAATAGCGGCTGATATCAGGACCGTGTCCAAGAACCAAATCGTTATGATCTAAGGCAAAGAATTTATTAGGCGCTGGATTATTTATAAAATTATGTAAATGAATAACTCTATTACTTGGAACTTGATAAACATTTTCAAGAACAGACGTATAATTAAATGATATAAAAATTGAATTTGTATCAATGATAAATTTTCTTTTTAATTTTTCAACATCCTTCTCTGCATTGATAATAAACTGTTCAAAAGATTCGTGAATTTTATCAAGGAGAATATTAAGATCGCAAGGCTTAGAATTTCTCTTTAAATCAATAAACCTCGATAAATTAATTTTGCAAATGTTTGTCTCGGCATCAGACCAAAATTCATGTTCTTCGGGATAATATTTGAGTATTATATCCCAACCATTGTATTTGCTTGCGTGCTTTTTAACAAACGAAAAATAGTCACTATATGAAGTGTGTAGCCCATGAGCAAGATCAAAACCATTTCCAATTATATAAAGTTTCATAATCTTAATTTAATGCATAAATATAATTTTTACTGATACTTCAATTTCTAGTTTTGTGTATACTTTATATTCTTTAATATGCTTTTCACGAATCTCAAAACCAGTTTTAGAGAGTTCATCTTTAAGTGTGTCACCAATGCGATATACAATAATATCTTCGTTAATAGGCAAAGAGTGAATAATAGGAGCAATTTCTGATAATTGTCTTATTTTGCAAGGCTTATCAAGCATCAAAGGATACTCAAAACTCAAAGATCCATTTTCCATCAAACTCTCAATAAGATAAACTTCACTATGTCCTTCACACGCTAATAAGATTATCATTTATAAAGTATTCTCCTTAAATCCATTAATCTTTCATAATTTACAAGATTGTCAAAAGTGTTTTGATCAAAATGTTTTGATTTAGATAATTCTGTTCTTAATTTATAATCAGTACACATATTTTTTATAGAAACAACATCCTTTTCTCTATGCAAAACATTAATATTGTCACACCTATTACTAAAATCGAGCAATTCAGAATAATGAGTAGAATAAATCAATGTAGCGTCCATTTTATTTATTTGTTTATCATTAAATAGCATTATTAGATTTTCGATTAGATTTTTATTAAAACTTTTTTCAATTTCATCGATGATAATATCTCCACCATATTTAAAAGAAATAAGCGAAGCGGCAAATAAATAAATACCACGAACTGTTCCAGAAGATAGTCTATTCAATAAATAAGACCAATTAACAATCATTTCAGGTTGATTTACTCTCTTAAATTTAAACGCAAGAGTATTATCATCCATTTTTGTGGGCTTAATTGATTCAATGCTATCATCGAATAATTTTACTAATACATCGAATGAACCATCACCATAATCTTCATTAATTATATTAATCATATTAGATAAAAGATGAGGATCACTAAAAAATAAACTAGCAAACATAAACTTTTCATAAAAATTAAATTTAGTAATTCCGGAAGTGTCACCTTTTTCGCTTGAATCAATCAAATTTTCTTTTAAGAAAGTAATATTACTTAAATCCTTATTATAAGATTTTTTAAATGTCGTTTTCTTTAAAGATTCATTATTAATAAGTAAAAAAGAATTATTATCAAATTTAGGTCTGATAAAACTACCATTATAGATATAAATAAACCCTTTATGATATAACACAAATTCTAAAGAGAAATCATCTCGATCTTCAATAACAGAAGTTGAAATTCTACCACTTATAATGAAAGTAAAGATAAGCGAAATTAATTCAAGAACTGTTGTTTTACCAGAAGAATTTTTACCAATAAAAATAGTACTGATAGGATAATACAAACCAGGTTCAAGTTCTATAAGATTATTGTTATCAACTTTCTTATCAACACGAGTTCTAGTTAAAAAATTAACTTCAAAACCTTTTTCAAGCATTTTGTAACCATTTGGAACTTTAATTTTTAACAATTTCATTTTTTCTACCTCATTTATATTTTACTTATTTATAAATGAAATTCAATAAAATTTTCATTTTATAAACATCTTTTTTGTTTATAATCTAATTTTTTCTCATTTTTTAAAGCAATTTTAACGTTTACACCTTATAAAAGCGCTTTTAGTTATGTACTGGTAACCTAAAAGTAGACATGCTTCTTTTCTAGCTTTTTATCATGCATAACAATACCCTCCAATAATTGTTCATTTACCTCTGGAGAAGTGGAATATCTACCAGCGATATATGCTTTTTCAATTGAGTCAGTTTTTCTAACATGAAAATCCATCAATGATTTTATATAAGTACCACATGTATTTTCATCCTTATAAACAAAATTAATTTGATCTCGTCTTAATAAATTTAAATTCAATAATGTCGTTTCATGAGAAGTAAAGATTAATTGAGAATTATATGGATTTATTGTTTCATCTAAAAAACATTTAACAATTAATTTTGTTAAGTCTGGATGAAGAGATGTTTCTAATTCATCAATAATCATCACTGATGGTTTAGAAAGAGCAGGATATAATAAAGACGCTAATACGACCATCTTTTTTGTTCCGAGCGATTCATCGAGAAACTCTATTATTCCTTCTGAACTTCCAACTTTGTGTTTAAAAAACAAAGTATCTTTTTCTGCTGTTATCCCTGGAGCGTTCGCAAAAAGATTTTTAATTTTTGTCTTTCCAATAGAAATATCTAGAATGTTGAAATCAGCAGCTTGAAGCATATTAAAAATAAATTGTTTTAATTTTGGGTTTTCTTCTAGTCCAATAGGCACGTAATCATCATATTTAGTAATAACAGGAGAAATATTAAACATATTTTCACTAAAAAATAAGTAAGCATCATAAAAACCATCGATTTTGAATCGATTAAAAACAGACAAAAATGTTCTGCTTGGTACAACAGATTTTGTAATTTCTTGTAATAAAGCATTATTTTGTACTGTAGAGCCTAATTGAACAATAGTAAGACCATCTTCTTGAGTTTTTCTTTCATAAAGTAAAGTCGGCTTTTGAGTTACAAACATTTCTAATTTTTCATTAAGAATATAAGTTGAATTATATGAAACGTGATATCTAAATATTGGAGAATCATTATTATTTGAAGTAGAAAACTCTATTCCTAAAATAATTGGAGCGTTAATAGTCTTTTCATCAAATTTAAATGGATAGTAAGGTGTTAGTGGTCCATGATTAGGAGTAACAACAAGCTCTTTTAACGCTGCGAACGCCATTGTGATTCTTGACTTGCCAGTAGAATTCATGCCATAAAATGAAGATACTTTTAAAATGCTTGTATCCTTAAATTGAAAATAATTATTATATGATGTGTTA
>JBJEDU010000007.1:0-12031 GCA_051872395.1 Bacilli bacterium
AGTTATCTTTTAAACATCACCACTATCGATCCAATAAAATATGATTTAGGTTTTGAAAGATTTTTAAATCCTAATCGAAAAACTATGCCTGATATCGATACTGATTTTGAAGATACAAAACGTGAAGAAGTCGTCGAATATTTAAGAGAAAAATATGGGAAAGAAAGGGTTGCTAATATCATCTCTTTCCAAACAATTCTTGCAAAGCAAGCACTTCGAGATATTGGTAGAGTTTATGGATATAAAACTCAACACATCGACCTTTTAACAAAATCTCTTTTAGATAAAAATTTATCATTAGGAGAATCTTATAAAAAAATTAAAGAATTTAGGGAATTAGTAGATTCTGATAAATACTTTTTAGAGATTGTCTCTTTAGCGTACAAAATAGAGTTTTTACCTAGACAAAATGGAATGCATGCATCTGGATATATTTTAAATAAAGATCCTTTAGAAACTTGTCTTCCAGTCATTTGTGATTACGAAGATAACTATATTAGCCAATATGAATTCATTTATTTAGAAGAACAAGGATTTTTAAAAATGGATTTGTTAGGAATTAGAAACCTTTCTATCATTTCTTCAACTTGTGATCTTATAAATAAAAATGGAAATAAAATCGATAAATTCAATGTTCCTTATGATGAACCATGTGTATTTGAACTACTTAACACTCTTTCAACAATGGGAATATTCCAACTTGAAAGTTCAGGAATGCGAAATGTCATTAAAAATGTGAAGCCGACTTGTTTTGATGATATTTCTGCCATTATTGCCTTATATCGACCTGGACCAATGCCAAACATTGACTTATACGCTAAAAGGAAAAATAACAATATAAAAATTGAATATATTTCTGAAGATGTCAAAAAAATATTATCCCCAACTTATGGAATAATTGTCTATCAAGAACAAATTAGTCAACTTGCTGAAGTTATGGCAGGATTTTCAAAAATTGACGCTGATAGTTTTAGACAAGCTATTTCCAAGAAAAAAGGAGATGTATTACATTCTTTAAAAGAGAATTTTATAAATGGAGCAATAAATAAAGGATATTCAAAAGAAGATGCTTTAAAAACATTTGATAGCATCGATAAATTTGAATCTTATGGTTTCAATAAACCTCACTCGGTGGCCTATGCAAAATTCGCCTGTCAAATGGCGTATTTAAAGGCTAAATATCCAAAAGAATTTTATATTTCTTTACTCGATAATGTTTCAATCAATAATGATACTAAGTTTATTGATTATTTATTCGAAATGAAAAAAGGTGGAATTAACATTTTATTACCCGATATCAACAAATCAGATAAATCATTTCAAATTGAAGGAAATAATTTGCTCTATCCATTAACTGGAATCAAAGGAATAAATAATATTATTATCGATAAGATTATTGAAGAAAGAAATAACGGATTATTTGAAGATTTTTATGATTTTATCATCAGAATGTATCGATATAAAATTAGCGAAAATCAAATTATACAATTAATTAATTCTGGTTCTTTTGATAAATTGCATAAATCAAGAGAAACGCTAAGAAATTCAATTCAAACAGGAATTAAATACGCAAAATTAATTACTACGAAAGATGGCGAAATAAATCTCGATTTAGGATTTAATAAACCACTTTTAAATGAAGCGAGAGATTTAGAAATCGATAACTTAGAAAAAGAATATGACGCTATTGGAGTTAATTTATCGAAAAATCCACTTGAACTGCATGAACAATTACTTGAAAAATATCATCGAACCAAAATAAACGAAATTAAGAAAATTAATACAAGTTATAACATCGTTGGAATTATTCGTTCTTGTAAAAGAATTACAACCAAAAAAGGAACGAATATGGCTTTCTTAAAAATATTCGATGAAACCGGAGAAATTGAATCGATAATATTCTCAGATTTATATTCGAAGTCATATCAATTCCTTGTTAAAAACAAGGTTGTATTAATTAAAGGCATTTACTCTTTTAGGAATAATGAAACATCATTCATTGCCAATGATATATCTATATTGGAGGAAATTAATTATGAATAAAATGATTGTGATAGATGGTAATTCTCTACTTTTTAGAGCCTACTATGCGACAGCGTTTAATCAAGATGACATCATGAGAAATAAAGATGGTGTCCCCACAAATGCAATATTCGCTTTTTCCAATATGATCAATCGTATTCTCAGCGAGATTGATAAAGGCGATTATATTATGGTTGCTTTCGATACTGGAAAGCATACTTTTAGACATGAAGCACTCGAAACATATAAAGCAAATAGAAAACCAGTTCCTCAAGAATTAATTACTCAATTCCCAATTGCTAGAGAATATCTACGAGCGATGAACATATTTCAATTTGAACAAGAAGGTTTTGAGGGTGATGATATTGCTGGCACTGTCGCTCGACAAGCTGAAAAACAAGGATTAGATGTTTATATTTACACTTCTGATCGAGACTTTCTCCAATTAGTAGATGATAAAATTAAAGTTAAAATCATCAAAAAAGGGTTGAGTGATGTCATGACTATGACCCCTTCTTTAGTTAAAGAAACATATGGTTTTGAACCAAAACAAATTATTGATTATAAGGGTCTACGAGGTGATAGCAGCGATAATTTACCAGGCATCCCAGGCGTCGGTGAAAAAACTGCGATTAAACTAATTCAAGAATACAATAATTTCGATAATATCGTCGAAAATTCTAAAACATTGAAGGGCAAAGTATATGAATCGATTGTCAATAATCAAGATTTAGGAAGATTATGTCGTGATTTAGCCATAATTAAAGATGATATCGATATTCCTTTCATTGTTGAAGACACTAAATATGAAGGATATAAACTAAAAATCATTAGCGAATTTTGCCAACAATATGATTTAAAACAATACATGAACAAGGTCTCTAATAAATGGAGAATCAGCGATGAATATACCAAAGAGATTAAATATGAAATAAGAGATAATTTTAAAAACATTAATCTCGGTGAAGATATCGGTATCAATGTCGAATTAGATGATGATAGCGATTATTATTCTTCGAATATTATTGGTGTTTCCATTTCGACAAAAGAAAAAAATTACTATATTTATTACGAAGATTTATTAAAAGATGAATATTTGTTGAGCGTTTTAAAAAGTGACAAAGTAAGAAAATATTCTTTTGATTACAAGAAAAATAAAGTTTCATTACACACTCACGGAGTGGAATTAAATAATAATTATTTCGATTTATTAATTGCGTGCTATTTACTTAATTCATCGATAAAAAATGACATTTTTTCAATTCTTAAATTATTTGAAATTGATGTCAAAGAAAATAATGAAAATTCTTTATTCACTAATGCGAATCCATATTTAAGTTCCATCATTTCTTCATATTCTCTTTCTTTAGAAAGACTTGTGAAAACGGAACTAGTTAAAATTAACGCATTAGACTTATATCAAAATTTGGAACTTCCTTTAGTGGATACACTAGTCGATATGGAAATTGAAGGTTTCCCATTAAACAAAAATGTCCTTCAAGAATATGGCGATACCTACAAGGTAAAACTTGAGGAATTAAAAAATAAAATATACGAACTCGCCGGTGAAGAATTCAATATTTCTTCTCCAAAACAATTAGCGAATATTTTATTTGAGAAACTCGGCTTACCTCAAAATAAAAAAATGTCCACTTCAGTGGAAATATTAAATGAACTAAGAAAATACCATCCTATCATCGATAATATTTTAGAGTATCGCAAATATTTCAAACTCAACTCAACATATGTCGAAGGATTAATACCTCATATTAAAAGCGATGGAAAAATTCATTGTTCTTTTAATCAAGCTTTAACACAGACAGGAAGATTATCTAGTTCCAATCCTAATTTGCAAAACATATCAATAAGAGATGAAGAAGGAAAAATGATCAGAAAAGCTTTCTTCTACGAAGATGAAAATTATGAGATTTTATCGTTAGATTATTCACAAATTGAACTGAGAGTTTTAGCCGCTTTAGCAAATTCAAAATCTTTAAAAGATGTCTTTATCGAAGGAAAGGATATTCATACAGAAACTGCAAAGAAAATATTCCATTTAACTGAAGAACCAACAAGTGAACAAAGAAGAAAAGCAAAAACTGTAAATTTTGGAATAATTTATGGGATATCAGATTGGGGTTTATCCGAACAACTTCAAATTAGCATTTATGAAGCACGACAAATTATCAATAGTTTTTATGAATCATTCCCAGAAATTAAACAATTTTTCCAATCGATGGTCGATGAAGCATTAAAATTTGGATATTCACAAACTTTATTAGGAAGACGAAGATATTTAAACGAACTTCATGATTCAAATTATCAAACAAGAGAATTCGCAAAACGCGCAGCGATGAACGCTCCAATTCAAGGAACTGCCGCTGACTTAATTAAACTAGCAATGAATAAATGTGCCAAAATACTAAAAGAAAATAACTATGATTCAAAGATGGTTCTTCAAATTCACGATGAATTGATTTTTAAAGTAAATAAAAAGGAAAAAGATATCGTCTATAAAACAATTAAAGAAACAATGGAGGGCGCTTTAAATATTTCCATACCTTTAGAAGTTGATGGAGGTTTTGGAAAAGATTGGTATAGCGCTAAATAATATGCCTGAATTACCAGAAGTTGAAACTATTAAAAACTTATTAAAAAACAATTTAATAGGAAAAACCATTGATAATATCGAAGTAATACGAGAAAAAACAATATTATCAAATGTTTTTGAATTTAAAAATTTATTAAAAAATCAAACGATATTAGATGTCGGAAGAAAAGGTAAATTTTTATTATTTTTCTTCACTAATGATTTGGTTTTAATTTCTCATTTAAGAATGGAAGGAAAATATTATTTATTAAAAGAAAATGAACCTTCATCAAATTATCCAAAAATCATATTTCATTTAAAAAATGAAGAAAAACTAATTTTTGATGATTCGAGATGTTTTGGAATCATGAAATTATCTACGAAAGATAAATATTTAAATGAAAAAGAACTCATTGATTTAGGTAATGATGCGAATAAAGAGATTCAAACTGATTATTTTTTATCACAAATAAAAAATAAAAATGAAAATATTAAATCGATTTTATTAGATCAAACTGTCATCGCAGGAATTGGAAATATATATGCAGATGAATCACTATATATGTCTAAAATAAATCCATCTACACCTTTGACACATATTAAAGAAGATGAAATTACAAATCTTTTAAAAAATGTTAAAAACGTTTTAAATGAAGCAATTAAATCTGGAGGAAGCACTATTAAAAGCTATCATCCAGGAAAAGGAATGGATGGAAATTTCCAAGTAAATTTAAAAGCGTATGGTAAAAAAGATGAATTGTGTCAAATTTGTCACCACCATTTCCGATTTAAAAAAATAGGTGGAAGAGGAACAACTTATTGCCCGTGTTGTCAAAAGAAAAAAGGAAAACCATTAATCATTGGAATATATGGCAAAATTGCTTCTGGAAAATCAACAGTGTTAAATATTTTTAAAAACAAAAAATATCAAACTCATTCTGCTGATGAAATAGTTTTATCTTTATATCAAAAAGATGAAGTTATTAAACAAATTAACAATTTAACAAAGTTAAATTTTACTGATAATATCGATAAAAATTTATTGAGAATTTATTTAAATGATAATCCTTCATTTATTAAAAAATTAAATAATATCATCCATCCATTAGTGAGAAAAGAATGTGAAAATATTATTAAAAATAATAAAAATGAAGAGATGATTATATTTGAAATTCCGCTTCTATTTGAAGCTCACATGGAAGATCTTTTCGATTATATTATTGGGCTAGATATCAACAAAGAAAAACAAATTGAAAGAATTAAAGAAAGAAATAAAAATTCTTATAATTCTCTATTAAAAATTAATGATACATCTAATTTTGATAAAAATAAAAATAGGTTAGATTTTATCATCGCGAATAATCTAACCATAAATGATTTAAATAAAGAAGTTGAAACAATTATTAATAAATTGAATTCTCTCCTAAATTAATTTCTTCTTTACACATATTTTTAATTAAAGAAGATAATTGTTTGGCTTTATTATAGCCAACAACTGCTTTGTAATTATTTTCAATTTCTGAAATTGAGAAATCGCTAACAAAAATTGTAAATAAGTTATTAGTGGAGCGATATTTTAAAATTGGCATGATTATCATATCGCGAATATAACTTGAAATATATTCATCGCCAAAATTATCGAGCACTAAAACATCAATATTTTTGATTTTTTCAATCATCGTTTGTTGATTGAATTTTTTAGATGATAATTCATTAATTCTCGTTGGAAAATCTAAATAGTAAATTTTTGAATTATTTTTCATTCCATAATCATTAGCTAAAATCGACGAAACAAAACTTCTTCCAGTTTTTAAAGCGCCATAAATATATAACCAACCGCCATTTTCTTTAATGTCGATATATCTTTTAAGTAAGCTCGCTCGACCAGCTTTATCGATATTTCTAATCGAATTATTTAACCATTCTTCTGGAAAATCTCTAATTAAAAATCTATTTTTATTGTTAAATGATTCAAGAGTTCTTTTACAATTGGATAATTTTCTATCGACATAACCATTTTTTAAAACAATATTGCAAACAATATAAGGGTTTTCTTTTTCACAGTTATCTAATCCTGGACAATTTTTACAGTAATGATAATCCAACAAAAAATCATAGATTTTATCATAATATTTTTCTATTAATTCATCAGTGATTCCTCTATCGTAAACCATAGACAAATCTGGATCACTTTTAATTGAAGCGATGATTTCATCTTTATCTTCTTTACTAATAGAATATTTCGAAAGAGAATCAATGTAATCTTTAATCTTTTCCATTTATTTATCTCCTTCGATTTTTTCCAAGAGTTTATCCCATTCTTCATCTTCAATTTCTTCTTTATTATTAATAGGAACTGAAGCATCGCTTTCTTTATTATCTTTAGAGGCCTCTTCTTCTTGACTATTATTAATATAGGTTTTATATGGATTTCTTTTCTTTTTAACTTGATTGTTATAAAAATTCATTGCATCGAGAGCGGTTTTAATTCCTTCTCTAGCAAATGTTCCACATAATTTTTCGCAATATGCCTTTGATAGTATATTGCTATTTGTTGTCAAAACTATATCAATGACAACATTGATAACAGAATTAGGTAATTTGAATTTATAACTTAAATCATTAATCAATTTTAAATCTGGGTCAGCAGGAATTGTCGCATTTTGTAAGAAAGATAAATATTCTCTTGGAGATTTGCTTTCCAATAAATTGATTTTATTTCCTAAATCAGTAGTCGAAGAAACATAATTATAGTCTCTATCATTTTTCGCTGATTTTATCGATATAAATCTAAAATCGATTTCTTTGATTAAAATATTCGCTAATTCAGTGGAATTAATTCTATTTCCTTTTTTAAGAGAAGAATCATAAACAGTATTGACCGCGTGAGCAGCAACATCTTCTTTAACACCATATAAAGTTGAAATTCTTTCAATTTCTTTAAATTCATTTTTTGTTATAGCATCAGGCATAATTTGTGAAATTTTTGCAAGTTCTTCAATGAATCTTTCATATGAAAATTCACTATCTATTTTTGAAACTTTTCGACCAAGTAATTTTTCTTTTGAAATAGTGTCATCAAAAGTTCCAGAATCTAAATTTGGATGGAATACTTTAATGAAATTGCAAGATATATCTTCGCCTTCAGTATTTTTATCTAAAATAGAAAAATAATTTTTGAGTTTTAATGCTTCATCTTTTCCAACATTTTCTTTCAGTAACCCATATAAAAGGTTATCTTTAAAAAATTGTTCTGGAGTTTTTGGAGCAAATATTTCGTAATGATATACATTAAAATCTTTATGCTTTTCTAATTTGGTTTTCAATAAACCAATAGCCTCTAATTTTTGTCTAGCTTCAACAAATTCACCACTTGCCATCTTCATTCTTATTAATAAAGAATCATGAGAAATAAGTGGTGTCAATTTTTGAGATTCCGATTCACTCCAAAGAGTAAAATAAACCATTGCACTAGAAAAACCAATAATCGGTTGATATAAACGAGTAATAGTATTTCGATCATAATCAGCGATTAAAGACGAAAATTGACAGCTAAGAAAATCTTTATTTTTTAAAATTATCATATGTTTAAAGTATACACTTTTTTATCAAACATTCAATTGAGCAAAACGAGATTATTAAAATATATTAAAAATATATTGAATTAGGACAAAAAAGTAATAATAATATCAACGTAAAAAGTAATTGTTTACTGATTACAAAATTTTCACATTTATTATTTAATAAATAATACATTTGTGTTAATATATTATGCGAAATAAAGGAAGGTTTATTTTATGATTAAAAGAATTGCTGTCTTAACAAGTGGTGGCGACGCACCTGGAATGAATGCCGCGATTCGTGTCTGCATCCGTGCCGGATTATTCTACGGCAAAGAAATGTATGTCGTTTACGACGGATATAAAGGATTAGTTGAAGGTGATATCCATCAAGTAACAAAAGATTTCACAAGCGATATTATAAATCGCGGTGGCACAGTTATTAGAACATCAAGATTACCAGAATTCAAAAATCCTGATGTTGTTGCTAAAGCTGTACAAAATTTAAAAGATTATGAGATAGATGCACTTATTGGTATTGGTGGAGATGGAACTTATAAAGGTCTTCTTGCCTTATCAAAACAAGGAGTCAAAGTAATTGGAATTCCTGGCACTATCGATAATGACGTGGCGTCCACAGATGAAACTATCGGTTTCTCCACTGCTTTAAATACAATTTGTGATTGTATCGATAAAATTAAAGATACTTCTTCATCCCATCAAAGATGTTCGGTAATCGAAGTTATGGGTCGTCATTGTGGTGACTTAGCGATTTTCTCTAGTATTGCAGAAGCCGCTGAAATGACTGTCACTTATGACCATCCTGTTAGCGATGAAGTTTTATATTCAAAACTTAGAAAGATTAAATCACAAAGAAAATCTCACGCAATTGTCATCGTGAGTGAAAACTTACTCAACATCGATGAATTCGCAAAGAAGATTGAAAAAGAAACTGGATTTGAAACAAAAACAGAAGTATTAGGCCGTTTACAAAGAGGTGGTTCTCCATCCGCGGCAGATAGAATTTTAGCTTCAAGACTCGGAAGCCACGCTATTGAATTACTAAATAATGGCAAAGCTGGAAGAGTTGTTGGTATCAAAGATAATCATATCGTTGATTATGATATCGAAGATGCTTTAACAATGAAACGAGACATCCATAAGAATTTATTAAAATTAATTGATATGCTTCAATAATCATTATGAAAAAAGTAATTTCGTTAGATATCGGTGGAACAAATTTACGTGCCGCCATCATTAATAATCAATACGAAATTGAAAAGGTGATTATTAAAGACAATAAAACTTATGGTGATAGAGATGCTTTCTATCGAAATATTATTTCATTAATAAATGAATTAGATTTTGAAGTTAATGAGATAGAAAACATTTGTGTTGGTTTACCAGGAAAAGTCCGCTCTAATGGTAAAGTTGATGAATTAATTAATGTCGGAATTAAAGATGTCGATATCCCTACATTAATTGGATCGAGATTTGATTTACCTGTATATATAAAAAATGACGCTGAGATGGCTCTATTAGCCGAATCTTTTTTAGGTGTTGGTAAAGACTATAACAGTGTTTACTTTTTAACAGTTTCCACAGGTGTGGGCGGTGGCTTTACATATAAAAAAGAAGCTAAAGAAATCGGCTTAGAAATAGGTCATACACCATTTTTATACAAAAATGAATATTATGATTTTGAAACAATTGCTTCTGGTAAAGGAATAGTTAATTTATGTAAAATCAACGGACTAGTAGTTGATTCTGCCATTGAATTTTTCAAATTAGTAAAAGATGAGGATGAAAAAGCATTAACTATTTTAGAAGATTGGTTAAATTTATTTACTGATTTATTACAATTCATCAATAAAATTTATCAACCAGAAGTTATTGCTTTTACAGGCGGCGTTATGAAATCAAAAGATTTATTTTTTGATAAATTAAAACAAAAAAATGAAAATTTAAATTTAACAGAATGCTTATATAAACAAAATGCTGGCCTTATCGGTGGAGCGTGTTTAGGTTTTTCAAAAGCAAGAAAGGATTAATATGAAAATACAACTACAAGATGGTTCAATTAAAGAAATAGAAAAGAGTTCAAAAGAAGCATTTGAGGTTTTAAATCATTCAACATCTCACTTGCTCGCTATGGCTGTTAAAGAACTGTACCCAGATGCCAAATTTGGATTTGGACCAGCGATTGAAGAAGGCTTTTATTATGATATTGATTTTTCTAGTCCAATCGTTGAAGAAGACTTAGCGAAAATCGAAAAGAAAATGAAAGAACTTGCAGACAAAAACTTTAAGATTGAAAGAAAAGAAGTTAGCAAGAAAGAAGCATTAGAATTATTTAAAGATAACGAATATAAAGTTGAATTAATCAATGAAATTGAAGGATCAATCACCATCTTTATGCAAGGTGATTTTGTTGATTTATGCAAAGGTCCACATTTGTTATACACTGACGCTATCAAACATTTTAAACTACTCAATATCGCTGGAGCGTATTGGAGAGGCGATAGTAATAACAAACAATTAGTGAGAATTTATGGAACTAGTTGGTATTCAAAAGAAGATTTAGATATTTATCTAAATTTAGTGGAAGAAAGAAAGAAAAGAGACCATCGTTTACTAGGTAAACAAATGGGTTTATTCATGATTTCTGAATTTGGTCCAGGTTTTCCATTTTGGCTTCCAAAAGGAATGATTTTAAGAGAACAAATTGAAAAATATTGGAAGAGCCAACATGTCAAATATGGTTATGATTTTGTTAAAACCCCAACCATGTTATCAAAAGAACTTTGGATTACATCAGGGCATTGGGGACATTACGAAAAAAATATGTACACAACGAAGATTGATGAAAAAGATTTCGCTATTAAACCAATGAATTGCCCAGGTGGAATTCTCGTCTATAAAAACTCATTACATAGTTATAAAGATTTACCAATTCGTTTAGCAGAATTAGGTTTAGTCCATCGTCATGAGGCCAGCGGAGCGTTAAATGGTTTATTTAGAGTTCGCGCTTTCACGCAAGATGATGCTCATATTTTCTGTCGCGAAGATCAAATAGAAGAAGAAATTAAAACATTATTAAAGTTTTATGAAGAAATGTATAGTGTCTTCAATTTAGACTATTACATTGAATTATCAACTAGACCAGAAGAAGACTATATTGGTGATATTGAAATTTGGAATAAGAGCGAAGATATTTTAAAAAGAGCCTGTCTAGCCAGTGGTAAAGAATTTAAAATTAACCCAGGTGATGGAGCGTTCTATGGTCCAAAATTAGATTTCAAATTACGTGATTCAATGGGAAGAATTTGGCAATGTGGCACAATTCAATTAGATATGAATTTACCTCATCGTTTTGAATGTTCCTACATTGATAGTAATGGTGAAAAGAAAGAACCAATTATGTTACATAGAGCTTGCTTAGGTTCTATTGAAAGATTCATCGGTATTATTATTGAAAATTACGGTGGAGCGTTCCCTGCTTGGTTAGCTCCAACTCAAATCAAAGTTCTACCAGTCAATAATGAATATCATTTAGATTACGCAAAAGAAATTACTAAATTATTTAAAGAAAATGATTTTAGAGTGGAACTTGATGATAGTAACGAAAAACTTGGCTATCGTATGAGAAACGCTCAAGTTGAAAAAATCCCATACACTATCGTTATCGGCGACAAAGAAGTTAAAGATAGAACAGTTACATATCGTAAGTTCTCTTCAAAAGAGCAAACAACAATTTCTCTTGATGATTTCATCGAAAAAATTAAAGATGAAGTAGTAAACAAGAAATATGTTAGATGACAAAGTTATTGCAACAAAAAAATATTAAACAGATGACATC
>JBJEDU010000008.1:0-47730 GCA_051872395.1 Bacilli bacterium
CATATAAAAACATCTTTTTAAGTATTGAAACACCCATAATACCATCCGCATCATAGTCACCATAAATCATGATTTTTTCATGATTTTTCATAGATTCTTTAACCAAATCCGCGGCAGCGTCAATATCGTTAAAATGATGTCCATTTAAAAATGAAGAAAAATCAACTTCTCTTGTTAATTCGAAGTAGTCTTCTTCTTTTATTTTGTAAAAATCTAATAATCTATTGAATAAATCTTTCATAAAGCCATATATAAATAAAAAGGCTACCTAAATAGTAGCCAATTTATTATTAATCATTAATTCCAATAAAAATTGCTTCTTCTGGTTCGCTAGTATTTTGTTTATTGGATTTTTTCTTGCGTTTCTTTTCTTTTGTAGGTTTAACATCGAATGAAACTTTTGAGAATAATTTATATAGCCATTGTGAGATAGGACCATACAAGACTGATATAATTCCTAAAGCGATTAATGATCCGATTAACGCCATTGCGAATAATGAACTTG
This sequence comes from Bacilli bacterium, assembly GCA_051872395.1. Lineage (GTDB taxonomy): Bacteria > Bacillota_I > Bacilli_A > RFN20 > CAG-826 > JBJEDU01. Next base: position 506 of record JBJEDU010000008.1, read on the forward strand.
TAGCCTCTGGACCAAAACCATATAAACATAAGAGTGTCACAATTGCTGCCGAAGCTAAAGAAATAGCAGGACCAAGAGCAAGAGCGTTCGCTCGTTTCATGATTTCTTCTCGATTTTCAACACTTCGATCATGTTTTTTATCTTCCAAAATTAATTCCTTATTTTTATTCATGAATATAATTTCGAGTAATAACGCTAAAATAGCGACGATTGGAAGAGAAACCGAAACATAAGAAGTTGTCACAATTCTTGTTAAAGCAAATATTCCAAATGGAATTGAACAAATTGCAGTATTTAAGACAATGACTGGAAGACCTTTAGAAAGACCATATCGAGCCATCAAATAAAGTGAAACAACTGCAGTGCCAACAAATGTTGCAAGCATAATGTAAGAAGTATTAGGAGTATCAGTTACAGAGAGTGATTTAACTTCTTTGATAGACGCTGTCGCATTGGAGTCAATGTTTTCGTCTGATAATGTTTCATTTAATAAATCATTTAATGGGACAACATTATCTTCATCAGTAGTGATATAAGAATTGACACTATCACTCAAAGCAACTTTCAATGTGCATACAAAATATTTGTATGTCACTTCATTACCACCTTCTTCAATAACGACATTTTCATATGATTCAATACCATCAGAGTCAATTAATGTCGATAATTGAGTAGCTTCTGTATCAGATGAATTATAAACGTAGAATTGATCAAGGAATTCACTGACGACAGATTCTTTTAAAGAGGTGTTTGTTGTGCTGGTTTCAATGAAAATTTGAGAATTTCTAAGTGATGATGGAGCGTTATAGAAATTACCGTTTCCAATAACTCCAAAGGTAATCATTCCAACTAAAGAAGCAGCGAACGCTACCGCTGTAACGATAGAAACAGTTTTTTTCTTCTTTGTTAATTCTGATTTTTCATATGGACCATAATATTTTTGTTTTTCTTCATTTAATGAATTTGGAACGTTTTCTGGTTCAACACCAAAGATTGAATATTTATTAGTAAATGAAGTGTTATTTGTTAATAACCACATTGCACCTTTTAATACTAAAGTATTAAGTACAAGGGAAGATAATCCACCTAAAACTGCGGTTGAAGCAAAGCCAATTAATAATTTACCACCTAATAAGAAGATGAATGCACCCACAACAATTAAGGCAACATGAATATCAACGATTGGTAATAAAGATTTTTTGCTAGCTTCAGTATTAGCTTTCTTAATGCTTCTTCCTTTGTAGCATTCTTCTTTAAATTTAGTGAAGTAAATAATACTAGAAGCAACCGAGACGATTGCAACAGCAACAAGACCAACGATGGCAGCAAGATTAAATTCAACGCCAAACAAGATGGTAAAACCAATGCCAGCAAAAATACTTCCAAGAGTTAAAACAAAGGTTGAAACAGCGCTTAATCTAAAGAATATTACTAAAATCAAAGTAACAATAATTAAGGCAATAACTGAGGAAATGAATGTTTTTGACATCGCTAGAGTTGCGTTAGTGCCGTAAGAAATTAAATTCTCAGTCCAAGCAGGAACAGTCTTTTCATACATGAAAGTAATATCGTAATCTAAGGCTTCTGCGTTAATTAAGTTAATGAAATATCTTGCGGTATTATATGCGTTTTTAACTTCAGTGACCGAAGCAACACCATCTTTATTTGAATCGATGTTGACGGCACTAGCTAATTTATTTTCTTCATCATCAGGGAAAAATGCTCCATCAGTGTAGTTGAATTTCATGATGATCTTTTGGGCAACATTTTCATCATAATCTTCATTATCGCTGAGTGTTTTACTATATATATCGTAGCCTTCTTCGAAGTCGCACCATAAGTATAAGTAAACTGTGGTTGTGGTATTTCCATCACTATCAGTGGAAGATTCACCTTCACCAGCTTCTAATTGACGTTTGGCTTCTTCGATAACAGCTTTATATTCGGAATTATCAGTATTTACTGGAATAACAATTGATGGATAATTGTTGACAGTATCCAAATATGCTTTGCTATCTTCTAATAAAAATTCATCATCAATAGCAACAGTGTCAGTGGATGTTGATAAAGCAAGTTTACCGTTGAATGATAAATAGTAAATGATATTTTCGTAGTTTGTTGTATTTTGTTCAGAAAATATAACTTTGACAGTATCATTACCAACAGTGTCAACTTCGTAATTGGTAATATCGGAATTGTCTAGTCTTTGTTTCATGACTTCGGCAATTTCTAAACTTGCTCCTTCTTCAACTTCTAAATCTTTATTGTCCTTATTGGTAATTCTAAAAACAATCTCTTTTCCATCTTGGTATTCAATATTAGAAGAGCTTTTAACAAATAAATTTGTAAAAGTTGTTCCCATTGCTAATAAGGCAGTAAATGCTAATACAATATAAGCCCAAAATCTACGCATATATATTCCTCCTGATGTTTCTTAATTCAATCGCGCTTACGCGTCTAAGAATAAAAATACTATAAAAGTATTTATATTTCAATATAAAAATAGGCATTTATTAACTAAAATAGAGTATCTTGCACAGCAATTTTTAAATGCTTGTAAGCCTTTGGGGTTGCCATTCTCCCTCTTGGGGTGCGATCAATGAACCCTTTTTGAAGCAAATATGGTTCATAAACATCTTCTAGATTCATGGTTTCTTCCCCAATTGCGCTGGCAAGAGTTTCTAATCCAACTGGTCCACCATTAAATCTTTTAATTAATGTTGTTAAATAACGAATATCGACATAATCTAAGCCTTCTTCATCGACTTTTAAAGCTTTAAAAGCTTTTAATGCATCTTCTAGAGTAATTTGATTTTTTTCTTCGTACGTTACAAAATCCCTTACTCTTTTGAACAATCGATTAGCGATACGTGGTGTTCCACGACTTCTTTTCGCAATTTCTAGTGAAGCTTCATCCTCGATTGGACAAGAGAATACTTTCGATGTTCTTTTAACAATTGCGTCAATTTCTTCTAACGAATAAAAATTCAGTTTTTCCGTATATCCAAATCTCGCTCGAAGAGGGGAAGATAAATCACCGGCACGTGTTGTCGCACCTATCAAAGTAAAAGGTGGTAATTCAATAGAAATCGAACGAGCGTTATCATCTTTATTTAACATGATTGAAAGTTTAAAATCTTCCATCGCACCATACAAAACTTCTTCTACGACACGAGGTAATCGATGAATTTCATCGATAAATAACACATCACCTGGTTCTAATGAAGTTAATATTGCCGCTAAATCACCAGTCTTTTCAATACTTGGTCCATTAACTAATTTAATTTTTGTATGTAATTCATTTGCAATGACATACGCTAAAGTGGTTTTGCCTAACCCAGGTGGGCCATATAAAAGAATATGATCAAGCGCTTCTTCTCTTTTTAATGCTGCCCCAACAAACACTTTTAAATTTTTGACGAGTTCAGTTTGACCAACATATTCAGAAAAAGTTAACGGTCTTAATGACACTTCTTCTTTCTCGTTTATATCTTTATTTGCATCCAATAATCGCTTCATTTTTATTTCCTTAAAATTTGTAATGATTTTTTAATTAGTTGCTCCAAAGTTAAATCAGGCTCATTAATAGACGCTAAAGCGCGATCTATTTGTGCTCCTTTAAAACCTAAATTTTTCAAAGCTTCAAATGCTTCATCATAAATTTCTGGATGACCTTTCGTACCAGTTAAACTACCTTTCAAATCTAAAATAATTTGACTTGCGGCTTTTTGACCAATCCCTGGCAATTTCTTTAAATAAGCAACGTTATTAGAAGAGATCGCTTTCTTAAATAAATCAGGCGTTGTACTTGATAAAGCAGTAATCGCGGATTTAGGTCCGATACCTTTAACTTTTATTAAAGATAAAAATACTTGTTTTTCTTCTAAAGAAGAAAACCCGACGAGATAATTTTCATCTTCTCTCACAACATTATATGTATAAATTAATTTTTCATCTCCCAAATTATAGTCTTCAAGATGAGAAACTAATAGTTCATACGCCACATCATTGACATCGATTGCGATGGTCTCTTTATCTTTATAACAAATTTTTCCTTTTAAATAAAAAATCATAACAATACCTCAAAATTAACGGAATATTAAGACAAACAAAACGATAATTCCAACAATAAAAAACGCTGATAACAGAGAAGAAATAATTGGGACATCAACATTATTTTCTTTATCTTTCATAATACTTACTCAACATATTCGAAGACAAAATCATCAATTTCGACATTATCTCCGTTTTTTGCTCCTAATCTTTCTAATTCATCATCGATTCCAACATATCTAAAATGTTGTAATAGTTTCATCATACCCTCATCTGTAGATATATTAGTCATTCGATAATATTTGATAATTTTATCTCCACTAATAACAAATCTATGAAGTTCAGGATGAGTGATATAAAATTCTTTTTCTTCCTCTTTGAGAGTATAAATTTTTGTATCGAGTTGTTCCTCTTTTTCATCGACAAGTGGGAAAAATGGAGTGGTATCAAGTAATTCAAAACATTTATTAATGATTTCATCTTTACCTTCTTCAGAAACAGAAGATAAAGCAATGACAGGAACATTAACTTTTTGTTTGAATGTTTCTAATCTTTCTAAAGCACCTTCTTCATCCATTTTAGAGGCGACCACAATCATCGGTCTTTTTTCTAAAGAAAAACCATATTCTTTTAATTCGTTATTTATTGTTAAAAAATCTTCGTAAGGATCACGAGAAGTATTGGACATATCCACCATATGAACAAGAATTCGACATCTTTCAATATGTCTTAAAAATTGTAATCCTAATCCTTTTCCTAAATGCGCACCTTCAATAAGTCCAGGAAGATCCGCCATAACGAAAGATTTATTAAATTTTGAGACGATTCCTAAGTTAGGAATAATGGTAGTAAAAGGATAATCAGCAATTTCTGGACGAGCATTACTAACAATACTTAAAAATGTACTTTTACCAACACTTGGATATCCTACTAAACCAACATCCGCTAAAAGTTTTAATTCCAAAATTAAACGGAACTTTTCACCAGGTTCACCATTTTCAGCAATCTTAGGTGCTCGATTAGTCGGACTTTTAAAACAAGTATTTCCTCGCCCTCCACGGCCACCTTTCGCTACGCGAATAACTTTGCCGTCTTCATTTAAATCGCCGAGAAAATTCTTCCCTTCTTCTAAATAGATGACCGTTCCGATTGGGACATCGACATAAACATCACTCGCTGCTTTACCAAACTGATTTTTGATACCGCCTTTTTCACCATCTTGACCAATAATAGTTCGAGAATGTCTAAAATTAAACAATGTATTTATTGTTTTATTTGCTCTTAAATAAACGGAAGCTCCTCTTCCACCATTTCCACCAGCAGGGCCACCTTTTGGAACATATTTTTCTCTTCTAAAAGCAATAGCGCCATCTCCGCCTTTACCACTTCTAACTTCAATTACAGCACGATCAATAAACATAATTATTCCTTTCGAATAACTTCATCGATGATGACGCATGGTCGACTTTCACTTTCTAAAACCGCTTTTGATAAATAAATAGAAATAATCGATAAAGAAAGCATGATTATAGATGATATTAAAAGCAAAATATTAATCGCTAGCCAAATCATCATGCAAATGTAAAAAGTCGAATTAGTCGTAAAAACATTTGTGAGTCCAAGAATATATATCGTTAAATTCGCAATTGAGGATAATAAAAATATCGCTACTAAAATAGCGAGCCAATAAAAAGACCATAACAAAGGTCTAGTTGTTAATGAAACAATTGAAGAAACCGCTAAATTAGTCATTGCCTTGACATTATATTTTGATTGTCCTTTTAATCTCTTTGGACGGGAAAAATATACTTCGGCAACTTTAAATCCAACAAAAGGTACTTGAACTCTAAAGACTCGATTGTTTTCTTTTAATTTTAAAATTTCATCTAAAACTCGACGATCGATGAGTCTAAAATTCGCAACATTACTTGGAATTTTAACTTTCTTTGAAAGTTTGTTAACGGTTTTATAAAATAATCCCGCAGAATTTCTTTTGAAAAAGGTATCTTTTTTTCTCGATGTTCTTTTAGCGTTAACAACATCAAAACCTTGCTCATAGGTTTTTACTAAATCGATAATAACATGAGGAGGATCTTGTAAATCAGCGTCCATCGGAATTATCGCGTCACCTTTCACGGTTTTTAAACCAGCGTATAAAGCATTTTCATGCCCGAAATTTCTCGATAAGTTTACGATGACTATTCTTTTATCTTTTTCTTGATACTCTTTTAGTAACGATAAAGTATTATCAAGACTGCCATCATTAACACAAACAAATTCAAAATTATAATCACAAAGTTCATTTGTGACTTTATCTAATTCTTTAAGTAAAAGAGGCAACATTTCCTCTTCGTTGTACATTGGAATAACAATAGAAATAAGTTTCATGGTTTTATTATATAATAAATTTTTATATTTTAATATGCAAAATAATATAAAAGGTCACTAACTTTAGTGACCTAATAAATAATTAACTGACAAAAAATGAATTAATCTGGAATAACTCGTACACAAGTACGTGATTTTCCTAAACGTTCATATTTTACAACACCAGATGCAGTAGCGAAAATAGTATCATCTCCACCAATTTTTGTATTCTCACCTGGATAAATTTTTGTACCTCTTTGACGGTAAATAATTGAACCAGCATGGCACCATTGACCATCGCTGACTTTGGCTCCTAATCTACGACCAGCAGAATCACGACCGTTTTTAGTTGAACCAACACCTTTTTTAGACGCAAAGAGTTGTAAATTTAATTCAAACATAATAATTAACAACACCTTTCTTAAGAATAAATGATTGTTACATTTTTTGGATACGATTTGGCAATGTTTTTTAAGCCATTAATCATCGTTTCTATAACAATCTCATCGTGTAAACTAATAGGTTCTTTTGCTTTAAGCAAAGAGTAACCTTCGTCCATAATCATTTCAAATCCTTTAGAGTTTTCAATTGAATTGAATCCTCCGCATATTACTGCGGATACTCCAGCACACACTATATCTTTCCCGATTTCATCGTAATTAGCGTGACCTTTAACTTCTAAAGTAAACAATTTGTCTTTAATGATTTTAATTCTAATCATGATTATGCATTGATGCTTTCGATAACTAAGCATGTATATGGTTGACGATGACCATGAGTTTTACGTTCGTTAGTTTTTGCTTTGTATTTAAAAACACGAATCTTTTTGGATAATCCTTGTTTTTCAACTTTGGCATTAACTGTCGCACCGCTGACATATGGGTTACCAACTACAGTTTTGGAACCGCCAACGAATAAAACTTTGTCAAATACAACTTCGCTTTGAACATCAGCATTTAATTTTTCAACATAAATTTTTTGACCAACTTCAACGCGAACTTGTTTTCCGCCAGTTTCAATGATTGCGTACATAATGTCCCTCCTATTTTTAGATTTCACTTTAGACTCGCTATTGAGGTATATTCTTTAGAATATTTATTAAAACCTTTTCTATGCGGTTGAAGCTCGTGAGGCGACAACGTTTGTAATATAACATAAGTTATAAAAAGAAACAATAACTATTTTTCATATTTTCTCGAACATTTGTTCAAAAATGAATAATAACACTCTTTTCCAACGATGATATGATCAACCATTTTAATACCAATTTTGTTTGTTTGTTCTTTTAAAGATGCGGTAATTAAAATATCATTTTTCGAAGGTAAAAAATCTCCACTGGTGTGATTATGGAATACATAATATTTTTTAGCGCGACAATCTATTAAAGTGTTCAAAATATTTATGAGAGTTACCCTAACCTCATCAATTGAAAACATAGTGAAAAATTTTTCTTTGACAACTCGATTTCTTTTATTGAGGGCAACGATGAGTAATATCTCTTTATCTTCGGAATACAAATCAATTTTGTACTTATCAATAATTTTTATTGGATCATACAAATAATTTTCGGTATTATTAACCATCTTGAATTGGCGATTAGATAATTCAAAACAAGACTTAATTTTTAAAGCGTTAGCGAGCGAAATACCCTTAAAAGAACATAAGTCATTAATGGTCAATAAGTGTAAATTATTTAACCCACTATTTTCATAAATTATTTTGTGAGCAATATCGATTGCCGATTCGTTTTTAGTGCCAGAATTAATAATTATCGCTAATAATTCAACATCACTTAATGATTCAATTCCATATTTTAATGCCTTCTCTCTCGGCCTTTCATCTACTGGTAAATTTTTGATTTTTCCCATCTTAATTCCAAGTAAATTTCCAACCACCCGGAACTGTCACTGTTCCTTTGTTAGAAACAAATAATCGATAAATAACAATCGCTAATAAGGCCGCAGCACAAACAGCGAGCACAGCCGTCAAAGTGATAGCTTCACCAACAACATGTTCCTTAAGTTCTTTTTGAGTTAAAGTTCTAATTTCCATAAAAAATCCTCCTATTATTTAATTAGGAGGAAATTTTAATTTTGATTATAAAATTTTGAAATTTTTATAAATTATTTAATTTTTCTAATAAAAGAGATAGATTTTCTTTATGCTTTTCTAATTTAGTTCTTTCTAATTCGATCTTTTCTTTTGGCGCTTTTGCGACAAAACCTGGATTGTTTAGCATTCTTTCAGAACGATTAATTTCGTTCTCTTCAAAATCAATATCTTTAATAAGTTTTTGTTTTTGTTCATCTTTAGATAATAAACTTCCGATCAATAATTCGCCGTTTTGATAAATGAAAGTCTCTCCACTTAATGTAAATTTATCAACAACTTGAATAGCTTTAGCGAAAGTAAATCTTTCAAGATAAGACATATATCCATCAAATGGTTTTTCTTTGAATTTAATGCTTAATGGTAAAGAAGAGTTAGGCGCTAATTTGTTAACGATTTTATAATTTCTAACATCTTTAATCATGTTTAATAAGCAATCAACTTGAGCGTCATATGAATTATCAATTAATTTCTTGTTAACTTTTGGATACGATTCTTCCATTACACTATTCATATGATTTGGAAGAGATAAATACATCTCTTCAGCAATGAATGGTGTATATGGATAAATTAATAAAATTATGTTTTTGATACAGTAATAAAGTGTATTCTTTGTTCCAATAATAATTTCCTCATTATCACTAGATAAACTAACTTTACTCATTTCTAGATATGATGAGCAAAAATCATCATATACAAAGTTGTATAAATGTTGGCTGGCTGCATTAAAATCATACTTGTCCATATTTTTGGTGATGTTTTTAATCGCTATTTGCATCTTATTAACAATCCATTTATCTAATGGAGATAAAACGCATTTTGTAATATCTTTTGGAGTAAATCCTTCATCTAAAACACTTAAGACATAACGAGTTGAATTCCAAATTTTATTTAAATAGTTCATTGAAGATTGAACTTTTTCTTCAATGTATCTCATATCTTGTCCTGGAGTAGAATTAGTGGTCAAGAAATATCTAAGTGCGTCCGCACCATATTTATCAATGACTAATAAAGGATCGACACCATTTCCTAAAGTTTTAGACATTTTTCTTCCGAGTTCATCTCTTACTAATCCATGGATTAAAACATCATTAAATGGACGTTTATTCGTCGCATTTAAAGATTGGAAAATCATTCTACTAACCCAGAAGAAAATAATATCATACGCTGTAACAAGACAACTGGTTGGGAAATATCTATTTAAATCTTCAGTTTCATTAGGCCATCCTAAAGTTGAAAATGGCCATAATCCACTAGAAAACCAAGTATCAAGTACATCATTTTCTTGTTCATAATTTTCAATATCGATTGGAGGTTCTTCACTTACCAACACCTCACCAGTTTGCTTATTATAATAAGCAGGAATTCTATGACCCCACCACAACTGACGAGAAATACACCAATCTTCAACGTTGTTCATCCATTGAGTGAAAACCTTTTCAAATCTTTTTGGAACAAAATTTACTTTTCCTTTTCCTTTTTGATTTTTTAAAGCTTCATCCGCTAAAGGTCTCATTTTAACAAACCATTGTTTTGATAAAACTGGTTCGACAATCGCATGGCTTCTTTCAGAATGACCGACTGGATGGACAATTTCCTCTTTTTTAATGAAATTACCTTGTTCTTCAATATCTTTAATTAATTGTTCACGACAAACGAAACGATCCATTCCTTCGTATTTACCACATTTTTCATTCATTGTGGCATCTTTGTTCATGATGATAGGTTTTGGAAAATGATATTTTTCACCAATAATAAAGTCATTTGGGTCATGAGCAGGTGTACATTTCATTGCCCCAGTTCCAAAATCTAATTCAACATATTCATCAGCAATGACCACTAATTTGTCCCCGTTAGCGGGATTGATAACATATTTTCCAACAAATTTTTGATATCTTTCATCGTTTGGATTAACAACAACACAAACATCGCCAAACATCGTTTCCGGTCGAGTGGTCGCAACAATTAAATATTCATCACTATCAACAACTGGATATTTGAAATAATACATATATCCTTTGTCATCTTCGTGAATAACTTCAACATTTGATAAAGCAGTTTTTTGAACAGGGTCCCAATTGATAATTTTTTCGCCTTGATAAATTAATCCTTTGTTATATAAATCAACAAATACTTTTCTAACAGCTTTATTTAAGCCTTCATCAAGTGTAAATCTTTCTCTTGAATAATCTAGGCTCAATCCCATTTTTGCCCATTGATCATGAATCGAATCAGCGTATTCTTGTTTCCATTCCCAAGCTTTCTTTAAAAATTCTTCACGGGTAATTTTAGTGACATCAACACCAGAATTTCTCAATTTTTCCATAACTTTGGCTTGGGTAGCAATACCTGCATGGTCCATTCCTGGAAGCCATAAAACATCATAGCCTTTCATTCTTTTATAACGGGCAATAATATCTTGAATTGTCGTATTCCAAGCATGACCAATATGTAATTTACCTGTAACATTTGGGGGAGGAATGACCATAGAAAAAGGTTTTTTAGTTATATCACCTGCGGTAAAATAACCTTCTTTTTTCCATTTATCATATTTACCTTGTTCCACTAATTTAGGATCATATCTTTTATCTAGCATAACAATCTCCTTTATAAATAAAAATGGCATCCTTATTTTTCATAAGGACGCCATTATAAGCGCGGTACCACCTTATTTCATTGTATGTAAACAATGCTCTTAATTATTTTTTGTTCTCCAAAGCGACCTTCACGATTTCTTGTAATCAGGCTTCCACCATCCCTGAATCTCTATATACTTGATAATCGTTACTCCTCTTTTTCAACGAACAACCATATTATATTATTTATCCAATAATATTTTCAATCGCAATATTTATCCTATTTGACGAATTTTTATCGTAGATAGAATAATAGATGATATCTTGTGGATTTAAATTTTGACTTTCCACTTCTTTTTTAATTTTGTGTTTTTCACTTTGATTAATTTTATCAGTCTTTGTAAGCACTAAAATATATGGAATGTTATTTTGATTAAATAAATCAACGATATCGAGTTCATCTTGTGAAAATTTTCTTCGAGAATCTAAAAGAAGAATTCCACCTTTTAATCTCGAAGTATCCATGAAAAATGATTCCATCATTTCCACAAATAAACGATCTAAGTCAATTCCCCCTTTAGCGAAGCCGTATCCAGGAGCGTCCACTAAATAGAACTTATTATCGACATTATAATAATTAAGCAATCTAGTATGACCTGGTTTAGATGAAGTAAACGCTAATTTTTTGTTGTTACACAAACAATTAATCAAACTGCTTTTACCAACATTACTTTTCCCGCAAATAATGATTTCTTTCATTAATTCTTTGGGGCATTCTTCACGTTTGGAAGCGCTCTTAACAAATTTAGTATTTTTAAAATTAATCATCGTTTTATTTTATTAACGCAATATTATATGCGTCATCAACTGAATCCATGAAACAAATGTTTAAGTTGTTTTTAACTTCCAAAGGAAGTTCACTAACATCTCTTTCATTTTTTCTTGGAACAATTATTGTCTTAATTCCGCTTCTTAAAGCCGCTAAAGATTTCTCTCTAAGTCCACCAATTGGTAAAGCGAGACCTCTTAAAGTTACCTCTCCAGTCATCGCTACATCTGGATTGACAGGTGTTTTACTAAGACAAGAAATAATCGCTAATGTAATTGCCACACCTGCACTTGGTCCATCTTTTGGAACAGCGCCTTCTGGAACGTGAATATGAATATCAACACTATCTAAAGAATCAATTGGAATATTGTATTTACTAGCGTTAGATTTGACAAAGTCAAAAGCAATTGAACAACTTTCTTTCATGACATCGCCAAGATTACCAGTTAATACTAACCCACCTTTGCCTTTAAAATCATTGACTTCAATTGGAAGAATATCTCCACCATATTGAGTGTACGCTAAACCAGTAACAACTCCAATTTGTGGTTTTCCCTCTTTAATATTGTTATCAAAAATTTCTTGTTTTAAGTACGCTTTGACTTTGTCAACATCAATGACTGCAGATTTAGTCTTTGGATTTTTAACAAATTCAACAGCAACTTTTCTTAAGCAACTAGCAATTCTTCTTTCCAATTCACGAACACCACTTTCACGCGTATATCTTTGAATGATATATAAAAGCGCTTCATCAGTGAATGTAACTTTCTTTTTAGATAAACCATTAATTTCAATTTGCTTAGCCACTAAATGGTCTTTTGCAATATTTAATTTTTCATATTCGGTATATGAATTAATTTCAATTAATTCTAGTCTATCTCTCAATGGTTCAGGAATATTCTCTAAATAATTTGCGGTACAAATAAATAGAACATCACTTAAATCATATGGTTCTTCAAGATAATTATCATTAAATGCGGTGTTTTGTTCAGGGTCCAATACTTCAAGAAGAGCACTTGCAGGATCACCTTTATATGAACTGGCTAATTTATCGATTTCATCGAGCAAAAATACAGGGTTAGTAACTCCCGCTTTTCTCATTCCTTGAATAATTCTTCCTGGCATTGATCCAACATATGTTCTTCTATGTCCTCTGATTTCAGCTTCATCAGAAATACCACCCAAGCTAGCTTTAAAAAACTTTCTTCCTAACGCTCGAGCGATGGATTTACCAAGAGAAGTTTTTCCGCATCCTGGCGGACCATAAAAACATAAAATTGGAGATTTTAAATTACCTGTCAATTTCTTGACAGCAAGATATTCTATAATTCTCTTTTTTGGTTCTTCTAAGCCAAAATGGTCTTCATTTAATATTTTTTCAACATTATCGAGATTTTCATTATCTTCCGTTTTATCAAACCATGGAACACTTAATAATGTATCAATATAGTTTTGTACAAGCGCTCCTTCAAGTGAGCCAGGTGGCATCATTTGAAATTTCTTAACTTCGCTCTTAACTTTTGCTTTGACATTTTCTGGATATGGATTTTTTTCGATTGTTTCTAAAATTTTATCCATATCATGGCCATCATCGTCATCACCTAATTCTTTTCTAATGGCCTTCATTTTTTCTCTTAAGAAATATTCTTTTTGAGATTTTTCACTCGATTTTCTCACTGAGTCAACAAGGATATTTTCGATTTCATTCTTTTGCATTTCTCCATTGAGAAGTTCAAGAATTAAATCTAATAATTGTTGAATAGTATCAATTTCTAGACCTCTTTGTTTTTCTTCGCTAGATATTTGTAAAGAAGAAAGCAAAGAATAACACATATTTGTAGCATTCTTTGTTCTTAAAATAACGTTAATTGTATTCTTTTGCAAGCGATTGACTATAGCACTATTATCTTGAATATAGTTTGTCACACTATCGATGACAGCTTGATTGACAGCGTTATCATATTTTTCAAGAGGCACTACTGTACCGGTCGCAGCGAAAAAATTACGTTCGGTTAATTCGATATTATCAATCGCTACTCTATCGATTGGTTCAATCCTAATTTTTATAAAATTAGATTTTTCCGCTATACTTGTAATTCGACAAATTGTACCTGTTAAATACAAATCATTAACTCCCGGATTGTCAATTTCGGGATCTTTTTGGCTAGTAACCAATATCAAATTATCGCTACCATCTTTGGAAGCGTAAATAGCATTAACTGAAATTGGTCTTCCAGCATCAATGTACGATGATACTCCTGGATAGAATATTGCTCCTTTTGTAATCAACAACGGGAGCGTAAACTTATTGTCAATTTTTTCTGACATATGTTTATACCTCCTTTTTTAGAAGCATGAAGTAGTAGAAGAGTTTTTAAAAGAAGTTTTAGTTATTGTTGTCGTATAAGAAGTTGTCAATATGATTCATTTTTACGTTATTACGGAATTCTTCAACTTGTTGCGCTAAAGCTTTCTTAACGTCTTCTAATTTCATATTGTATTGTTCTGACATTTTAGCGTATTCAAATTCTAAATCTTCATCAGAAACAGTAATGTTTTCTTTTTCACCAACAGCTTGAACAGTAAAATATTCTTTTGCATCATGCTCAGCTTGTGTGTGCATTGTTTCGTTGAGTTGTTCTTCGGTTTGACCAACAATACTTAAGTATTGTTCCATATTGAGTCCAGATTGGCTTAAACGATTCAGCATATCCTTTTTCATTGACTCAACTTGGCTATCAATAATTTCGTGTGGTAAATCAATTGTTGAACCTTCAACGATTTTTTCGATTAATTTATGCATGTATGAATGACGTGCATCTCTTTCTTTTGTCACTTTTAATTCAGCAGCGCGTTTTTCTTTTAATTGTTCAACAGTTTCAACATTAGGAATATTTAATTCTTTAACAAATTCATCATTTAATTCAGGTAATTCCTTAGTTTTAACTTCGTGAACGGTAACTGCAAATACAGCAGCTTTGCCTTTTAAATTTTCAACATAATTTTCTGGGAAAGTAATGTTGACATCTTTTTGTTCTCCGGCTTTTGTACCCACTAATTGGTCTTCGAATCCAGGAACGAAACTATTTGAACCTAATTCTAATTCATAGTTAGTAGCGCTTCCGCCTTCGAAAGGAACACCATCAACTGTTCCGACAAAATCAATGACGACTGTATCACCATTTTCTGCTGCAGATTCTTTTGTAACTAACATAGCTTTTTCGCCTTGGGTTTTGGCGATGTCGTTCATAACATCTTCATCAGTGACTGTCACTGTTTCTTTTCCGATTTGTAAACCAGTATATTCACCTAATGCAACTTCTGGCTTGGTTGGAATGACGAATTTTAATTCTAATTCAGTGTCACTTACTTTAGTAACGTCGACTTGTGGTCTAGCATATGGTTCGATTTTATCATTATTAATGATATCAGTATAAATAGGACCTAAAACAGCGTTAATAGCGTCATCTAACACTTTTCCTTGATCAACTTTTTCCTTAACGAGATTTAATGGGGCTTTACCTTTTCTAAAGCCTTTGACAGTAACATCTTTTGCAAATTTATTAAAAGACTTATTTTGAGCATCTTTCCATGTCTTTTCATCAACTGTAACTAAGACTTCAACATGGCAATGTTCTAATTTGTTTATTTTCTTTTCCATTTTATTTTCCTCCGTATAAAACAAACGCGTGCGATAATTATTTTACTATAAAATAAACTTCATACAAGCGAAATGATATATTTTATAAAAATTCTTTGATTTTGTTTTTATAATCCATGACATTTTTTAAAGATATTTCTGCTTTTTCAATTTCGTCAAGCGTCTCAGCGTTATCTTCTTTTAATAAATCACATCCAATGAGTTTTAAGGCAAAAAAGATAACTAAAGAATCACCTTCAAAATCATATGGAAATAGATTTGAAATATAAAGAAGTAGTACTTCAGTCATGTTTTTAACAAGGACAGGATTTTTATTAATTGAATGAATATTTTTTAAAACTTGATTAAATAGTTCAGATTGAAATGGATCAGTGGTATTTAAAGGATTGATTTTAATAATCTCTCCATCTTTTATTTTATATAAAAACTCGTGATTGATTTTTGAACGAATGCATCGAAAAATTATATAATTTTTTGTCGTTCGAGAAAATTTATCACCAGACAAAATATTTTGAAGTTTAGTAATGTAATGAAATAAATCTTCATCTTTGATTAACTCAATAGCAGAGATTATATCTTCGTCTTTAGAAGAAGTAAGCAATGTATCATCGATATATTTCCAAATTGATATTAATCTACTTTGTTCTTTTTCTTTCGAAGCAATTTCTCTTGGCAAATCTTTTAAAGCCTCTTCCACGACTTGAGAATAATACGGAAGTTGATAATAATAATCTAATTCACTACGCGCTTCGTCAAAGCGATTAAGCAAAAATAATATTTGAAAATGAATTTTGATAAGCAAATCTAATCTTCCTTCAAGAATCTTTCTTTTTTCTTTAATAACGCTTAAAGCTTCTAAAGGTTTTCCAAGGGCAATAAAAGAAGAAATACGATAAAAATTATCATCAATATCTTCGCTTTTTTCAGTAATCTTAATTACTAATTCATAGTTTTGTTTTTCCATTAATGTTTTAATATTATCCATAGTTAATACCTTTTATAGTAGTTTTTTAGTATAAATTTAGTTAGTTTTGATTTCTTCTCTTAAAAGTAAAAATTTGCTTTTATATTCATCACTAATCCTAAATGAATCATATATTTTAGAAATAGCTTTACTTAATGTTTTATAATTCAATTTACTAGACTTAATATACTCATATATTTCATTTGGATGATAGACAGCAAGTTCACAAAGTAACCACGCTTCCCCCATCATTACCATGTATCTTTCATCGTCAATAAGTAAAGGCAATAATTTATTAAGGAGTGATTTGTCCTTTTTATTGATATTTGATATATACATCACATATCCCCATCTAACAATATATTCATCTTTCGCGTGACGATATTTCTTTGTATAGTTAATCATTTTATTTACTGATGCCTTTTTTACTAGTCCGATTAATAGATCAGTGCAATACCAATCGTAAAATAAATGATTGTATTTATCGATATAATCTAATCTTTCATCATGATTTTTAATTAATTTAAGATTGATGTGGAAAAAACATTTTTGAAGAAGAACATTATTTTTTAATAACGATTCATCATAAGAAACATATTCTTTTCTAGTTTGATATTCCTTTATCAAAGAATTAATAACATTAACGTTTGTTTTATCGAATGATTTAATCTTTTTATCTATTTCTTTTATGTCAATCATATTTATATTTTATTTTATAAAATAAAAAACTTCCACTACTTAATACCAATCAACGGTAATTCATTTGGAAGTTTTTAACTATTTGGCGCCCTTGAGGCGACTCGAACGCCTGACCCACAGCTTAGAAGGCTGTTGCTCTATCCAGCTGAGCTACAAGGGCAACTTTCAGTATAATACCACCTTTAGTTAAAAAAATAAACTATGAATTGTGAAGTTTATCAAAAAGAAGAGTAGCGACTTCTTTTGGAAGAAGTTGAGACAATTCTTCTAAAGAAGCATCTTTCAATGATTCTAAATCACGATATGTTTTAAATAGAATATTTTTTCTTTTTATTCCAAGTCCTTTTATATCATCAAAAATCGAAGAGGAAATACTCTTATCTCTTAATTCTTTATGAAATTTTATAGCGAATCGATGAACCTCATCTTGCATGCGAGTTAACAAGAAAAAGAGATTTTTATTTTCGATTTTGAAAATATTACCATCTGAATCGATAATCCCTTCAGTTTGATGCTTATCACTTTTAAATAAGCCAAATACATTGATAGATAAATTTAATGAATCAACAACTTCTTTCGCTACAAGAGTTTGAGTTAATCCACCATCAACTAGTATTAAATCAGGAAGTGATTCATTTTCTTCAATTAATCTTGTTAATCTACGATTAATAATCTCTTTCATTGAAGCAATATCATCTTGGCTTTCTTCTTGCTCAATATGATATTTACGATATTTTTTTCTTATTGGTTCACCATTTATGAACATTACCATAACACCAATAGGGAAAGAACCATGCGTATGAGAATTATCAAATAATTCAATGTGACTAGGAACATCAATATTTAAAATATTTGCGAGTTCTTCTAAAAGTTCGATTTTGTTTTCATCTACTTTACTAGATAAAAAATACTCATCTAATGCATTATTTGCGTTTTCTTTCGCAGATGTCACCATGTCTAATAACTTTCCTTTAGTTATGGAAATAATTTTTGTATCTAATATGTTTGATAAAGAAGAGATGATTTCATCGGAATTAATAATGATTTCATCAGGTAATTCATGACTCAAATAATATTGATTAATTAAATCTGCAACTTGTTCTTCATTAGACAAAAACTCTTCAACGACAAAAGTATTTTTCCCTAAAAGAATACCGTTTCGATAAGTTAAAACCGCTAAAGAGAGATAAGGTGGTTTAGTCGCGTATGCAAAAATATCACGATCTTTTTTATCGTTCGTTTCAACATTTTGTTTCATGTTTAAATGATCGATACTATCGATAATATTTTTGTATTCTCTCGCCTTTTCAAACTCTAAATTTTCAATAGCGAGATTCATTTTATCAACATATAGTTTTTTATATTTGGCATTATCACCATTCAAAAATGATTTTATTTTTAAAATCATCTCTTCGTATTCTTCATTATTAACTTTGTTGATACAAGGCGCTAAACACAAAGAAAGATGATAATAAAGACATGGTGAAGATGGAATATTTTTACATTTTCTTAATGGAAATACTTTATTTAATAAATTGATAATTTCTCGACAAGCATTCGCGTTAGGAAAAGGACCAAAATAAATATAATTTTTATCTTTTTTGTTTCTTTTAATTTGTAATATTGGATCGTTCTTTTTCCTTAAAGCAATATAAGGATAATGGGAACCATCTTTAAGAAGAATATTATATTTTGGATAATGCTCATGAATTAAATTCATTTCAAGAATCAAAGCTTCTTTTTCGTTGTTTGTAATGATAGTTTTAAAATATTCAACTTCCATGACCATTCTAAAAACTTTTCCTTCTTGTGGTCGAAGAAAATATTGGGAAACACGTTTATATAAATCTTTGGCTTTGCCAACGTAAATAATAGTGTCGTTTTTATTGAACATTAAATAAACACCTGGCAAGTGTTTAAGATTTTCAATTAAAGATTTAAGTTTATCAGTCATTGAATATGACGATGGTTGTACCACCGCCTCCTTCGTATTCATTACCGCTTCGATATGATAAATCTTTTTGTTTATCTAAATATGATTGAATAGCCTTTTTAAGCGCTCCAGAACCAAATCCATGAATTATTCTTACTTGATGCATTCTTTTAACACGACAACTATCTAAATATTTATCGACGGTTTCAATTGCTTCATTAACACGATATCCGAGAAGATTTATCTCGCTAGGAATAGACTTTTCAATAATGATATCTTTCATAACTTTTTTCTTGGTATCATGAACTTTTTTCTCTAATTTTTTTAAATTAGAAATTGAAGCTTCGACAGTCATATTAGAATCGGTAGTTAAAATAGCCTTTTTACCTTTAAAGGCTTTAACATATCCAAAAATATTTAAAGAAGGAACAGAAACATAATCACCAACATTGATTGTTTCATTAAATTCTTCCATCTCTTCATTTTCTTTTAAGTCATCTAATTTTCTTTTTACTTCAATCGCATCATTAGCTTTAATATTTGGATTAGATAAAGTTTTAATTATATTATCAACTTCTTTTAAAGCACTATTTATAATCTTTTCTTTTTCTTCTTTGACATCCACTAAAAGTTTTTCTCTTTTATTATTTAGATTTAATGAATCAACTTCTAATCTTTTTGCTTCTTTGTTTAGTTGTTCTTCTTTTCTTTTTAATTCGATTTCAAGTTTTACGTTTTCATCTAATTTATTTTGAAGTATTTCAAGTAAGTTATTTGCTTCTGATTTATCTTTCGATATATATTCTTTTGCATCAGAAATAATTTCATCTTTTAAGCCATATCTTTTAGCGACATCAAGAGCATAGCTCTTTCCTGGAACCCCTTGTTTAAAAATATATGTTGGAACAAGTTTTTCTTCATTAAAAATCATCGATGAATTCTCAATATTACTATTTAAAAAAGCATATTCTTTCAAGCGAGAAAAGTGCGAAGAAATTAAAGCAAAACAATTTTTGTTTTTTAAATATTTGATAACTGAAATTGCGATGGCTTCACCCTCTAATGGATCAGTGCCAGTACCTAATTCATCCACTAAAACTAAATCATTGCCTTTAACGATGTTTACAATATTAGCGATGTTAGATATATGAGCAGAAAAGGTTGATAAATTATCACTGAGAGATTGATTATCTCCAATATCAATATAAATATTGTCAAAATACGATAAAGACCCACTAGACACAGGAATCATTAAGCCGCACTGATTCATAAGCACTAATAAACCGACAGTTTTTAATGAAACGGTCTTTCCACCAGCGTTAGGCCCAGAAATAATCAATATTCTTTTTTCTTCATCTAAACAATATGTATTAGCGATGACTTTATCTTTATCGATAAGAGGATGCTTTGCATTCTTTAAGACGATTGTTCTTTCTTTTTTTAATTCTAATAATTGACCGTTAATCTCATTACCATATAACGCTTTCGATTGAAGAAAATCAATTCTTGCAATTATTTTATTGTTTTCTAATATTTCTTCTTCTTGAAGAAGAACAAGACTCGTCAGCACTTTCAAGATTTTTCTTATTTCTTCATTTTCTTCAAGTTTTAAAGAAGTTATTTCATTATTTAATTGAACAATTTCAATCGGCTCGATAAATGTTGTATTTCCACTATCGGAAACATCATAAATAATACCAACAACTTTATTTTTAAATGCTGTTTTAATTGGTAAAACAAAATGACCATCACGAAGAGTAACGTTATCATCGCCCATCAAAGATTTGTATGACAAAGATATCGTCGTGATTTTTTCTTGTAAATTATTTTCAAGTTTTTTTATTCTTCTTCTAATAGAAGAAAGATTTTCACTCGCTTTATCATCAACAGTTAATGATGAGGTGATTGTTCTTTTAATCTCTTTTTCTAAATTATCTAAGGCATTAAATTTATCAATCAAAGATTTAATAAATGGATAATCTAAACCAAGTTTTTCATAAAATTTAACAATATCGCCCATTAGTAATATATCTTCTCGAATCAAATATAAATCTCGAGGAGTCAGCAAATATGTTTTTTTGGCAATGTTTATTAATTTTAAAATATTCGCACTATTTTTAATTGGGAAAGGACCGAAACGAGTAACAATAGAACTAATTTCTTTCATAAACTCTTTTTCGTTAATTAAGTCGTTTCTTTTTAGCGTAGCTAAAGAAGAAATATATTCTTTTCCTAATTCGCTGTGCGAATATTCACTAATCGATTGTCTTATTTTTTCAAATTCAAATGTTAAGTATATATCTTGCATAAAATTATTATCCCATAATTTAATTTTTTTATAAAACATATATGTTAAAATAACAATATGTCAAAAAAATATTATTCTACAAAAATTGATGAAAATAAATCGAAAGAGATTATTGATTTATTAAAAATGTATGAAACGGATGAAAAGGCTGAATATTTGTCACATTCGTTTTTATATAAAGATTTACAAATAAAACTTTATTCTTCTAAAAAAGGAATTACGCTTTCTTTAGCAGGAGAAGAAAATAGTATCGATAAATTTTTAGAAAAAATTAATGTTAATAAATATTTATATTTATCCTTTGAATCACAAATCGGCTCTGATGAAGTTGGAAATGGAGATTTATTATTACCATTTATTGTTGTCGCGGTTTATATAAATGAAGAAAATTTAAATCAATTATTAAAACTCAGTATCAACGATTCCAAAAAGATGAATGATCAAACCATTGTTGAAATAGTGCCTAAACTCATTAAATATGTCGATTTTTCAAAAATGACATTGCAAAATAACCAATATAACGAAGTAATCAAAAGTGGCGATAACATCAATGTTATTAAGGCTAAAATGCATAACGCTACACTGCTTAATATGAAGAAAAAGCATAATGAAGTAAATTCGATATTCATTGATAAATTTGTTTCTGATGAAACATTTTATAAATATTTAAAAAATGAAAAAGAAGTCATTACAAATATTACATCCCGCACTAAAGGGGAAACTTATTATCCAAGTATCGCAGTCGCTTCAATGATAGCGAGATATTCTTTAATAAAAGAAAAAGAAAAATTAGATAAAAAATACAAAATGAATTTTCCTTTTGGTTCAGGACAAAAAGTCGATGAATTCTCAAAAATGTTTATCGAAAAATATGGTATAGAAGAATTTAATAAAATTGTTAAAATCAATTTTAAAAATATCAAAAGAATTATTTAATAATATCAATTATTTCCTTAAAATAAGAAGGAAGTTCAATCTCAAAAGACATCATTTCATGAGTGCGTGGATGTTCTAAAGTTAATTTAGTAGCACATAAAAGCTGACCTTTATTATAAAGGTGATTTTTGTTTTTCTTGTTATATATTTCATCACCTTCAATTGGATAACCAATATATGAAAGATGCACTCTTATTTGATGAGTTCTTCCAGTTAGAAGTTTTAAATGAATTAATGTATATCCATCAAACCTTTTTATTACATCAAAATAAGTTATTGCAGTTTTTCCATCTTTATCCACTGCCATTTTATTTCGATCTTGTTTACTTCTAGCGATTGGAAGATCAATTTTCCCATTATTTTCTTTAATGACGCCTTGAACTAAAGCAATATATTCTCTATTCATCTTATGAGTTTGAAGCTGTTCACTTAAAAATAGATGAGCGTCATTATTTTTTGCGATACAAATTAACCCACTTGTATCCTTATCAATACGATGAACAATTCCAGGTCTAAATTCCCCATTAACATCGCTTAAAGAATTGAAATAATACACTAAAGCATTCGCTAAAGTACCATTTTTATTTCCAGCACCTGGGTGAACAACTAATCCTTGTGGCTTATTGATAATAGCGATATCTTCATCTTCATAAACAATATCAAGAGGAATATCTTCACCTTCACAAAAATATGGAGAATCTTCTATATAATCAAATTCGATTTTGTCATTGAGTTTTAATTTATATGAAGTCTTCTCTTTTTTACCATTAATAAAGAGATTTCCTTTATCAATAGAATCCGCAATTTTATTACGAGAAATTTTATCTTGAAAATAAGTAGATAAAAATTTATCCACTCTTACATTAAGATTTTTATCATCAACAATTATTTCGTATTTCATTAAATTAGTAGTTTTTTAGTATAAATTTATTTAGTTTCTGAATCGGAAGATGTATCATTAAGATTTTTCGTTTCTTCTAATCTTTTCTTTTCATCTAACGATAAAATCTTTTCAGTATTTTCTTTTGGTTTTTCTTGCTTTTCCTTTTTAGAAGTTTTTGATTCATCAATGATTAAATAAATAATCAAGATGATCGTACCAATTACCAAACAAGAATCTGCGACATTAAATCGATAAAATTGATAGTTACCAAAATCGAAAGCAATCCAGTCAACCACACCATTGGTCGTGTAATTTAAATATTCTGCACTATAAAATGCACGATCGATTAAATTTCCAATACAACCTGCGGTCATTAACATGATTGCAGCTTTAGCAATCTTTGGTAATTTATTAACCTTCTTAGCGAAAACTGAAATCAATATAATCGCACCGATTAAAGAAACGGAAACAAAAATGATTCGATTCGCTAATTGGCTATTGAAATTAATTCCAAACGCCATTCCATAATTCACCACATATTCAATGGATAAAAATCCAGGAATTAAAGTGATAGATTGACCAACCGTCATATTATGCAAAACGATTTGTTTAGTGACAAAATCGATAATGAGCAATAATACTCCTAGCCAAATAAATGATTCAAATATCCATTTAAATATTTCTTTTACTTTTTTATTCTTCATCTTTTTTACCTATAACTTTATGACAACGTGGACAAATATGACTACCATCCTCTAATGTAATTATATCAAGAGAATAGTTCCAACATCTATCACAACGAGTTCCTTTGTGATGAGTTACTTTAATTTTTGATGTTTGATAAGTCTCTCCATCTTCTAATAAATCAACAACTTCAAAAGAGGATACGACAAATATTTTATTTAATTCTTCTTCACTAAATTCATCGATTAATTCATGAACTTTCATAGAATTAAATGCTACTTTAACTGAAGCTTCTTGGCTTGAGCCAATAACTTGATTACCTCTAGCGACTTCTAAAGCTTTTAATACATCATTTCTAATAGAAATGAAAGTTGTATATTTTTCAGAAATATCACTAGAAATTTCATTTTTATCAACAGTTGGATAATCTAATAATTGAACATTTTCCACTCTATCGCCTGGAAGATTTTTATTAAATTCATCCATAGTAAATGGAAGAATAGGATTCAATAGTCTTAATAAAGCATCGCTTACTTTATAAATCACTGTTTGAATTTGATTTCTTCTTAAAGAATTTTCCGCTTCACAATATAAACTATCTTTTGCAATATCTAAATAGAAACTACTCAAATCAGTTGAAATGAAATTCATAAGCGAAGATAAGGCAGAAGCAAAATCATATTTTGCGAAATCTTCATCAACTTCGACAATTAATTGGTTAAGTCTATTTAAGATAAATTTATCAACAAGAGTAAATTCACTCGCTAATCTTTCAGTATCAAAACCAACTAAATTCCAACTCATAAATTTAAGAGTATTTCTGATTTTTCGATAAATTTCCGATACTTGTTTAACGATATTTTCAGATATACGAACATCTTGTTGGAAATCCACTGTCACGGTCCATAATCTTAAAATATCAGCGCCATAGATATTTGCGATTTTACTAGGATCGATACCATTCCCTTTTGATTTTGACATCTTTTCCCATTTTTCATCCATAACAAATCCATGAGTTAAAACTGATTTATATGGCGCAACTCCATAACACGCTAAAGAAATAATTAAACTGGAATTAAACCATCCACGATATTGGTCACTTCCTTCAAGATATAAATCACATGGATATTTTAAATCTCTTCCATTTAAAACAGCGTTAAAGCTACTACCGGAATCAAACCAAACATCCATAATATCTTTTTCTTTACTAAATTCTCCTTTAGGAGAATGTTCATTAGTATAACCTTCAGGAAGAAGATCTTTAGCGTCTAATTCATACCAAATTGAAGAACCTTTTTCTAAGAAAAGTTTCTTGATATGGTCAAATACTTTTTCTTCGATAATTGGAGTGCCATCTTCACAATAAATAATAGGAATTGGAACACCCCATGCTCTTTGACGAGAAATACACCAATCAGCACGATCTTTAATCATGTTGACCATTCTTGTTTCTCCCCAAGATGGATACCATTTCACTTTATGTATTTCATCAATTAATTGTTGACGAATAGGGTCAATTGAACAGAACCATTGATCAGTAGCTCTAAAAATTAATGGTTTACCAGTTCTCCAATCATGAGGATAACTATGAGTAAAAACAGAATGTTTTAAAAGCGCATTGTTTTCTTTTAATATTTCTAACACTATTTCATTAGCGTCTTCATAGAAAACACCTTCAAGTCTTTCTCCTGTTCCTTTCATTAAATATCCTTTTTCATCGACAGGACAATATGGTTTAATACCATATTTCAAACAAACTTGATAGTCTTCAGCACCATGTCCAGGAGCAGTGTGAACTAAACCAGTACCTGCATCATTAGTAACATGTGTACCAACAATCATATATGATTCACGGTCATAAAATGGATGTTTACAAACAACTCCATCGATACTTTGTCCGTTAAATTCTTTGATTAATTCAACATTTTCTAATCCTAATTCTTCGGCTAATTGATCTTTAAATTCTTTTAAGAACACTAATTTACCAAAATTAGAAGTGTTATATTCGCCATATATAAAATCAGGATGGGCAGAAATCGCTAAGTTAGCAGGGAGAGTCCAAGGAGTAGTTGTCCAAATAACTACACGAGCGCCTTCATCAATTACTCCCTTTCCATCTTTAACTTTAAAGGCAACATAAATTGAATGTGATTTAACATCTGCGTATTCAATTTCTGCTTCCGCTAAAGCGGATTCACTACTAGGTGACCAATAAACTGGTTTTAATCCTTTATAAATTAATCCTTTCAAAGCCATTATTTTAAAGCATTCAATTTGCGATGCTTCAAATTCTTTTTGAAGAGTTAAGTATGGATGTGAAAAATCTCCAACTAAACCAAGGCGACGAATTTCTTCTTTTTGTTTTTCAACTTGTTTTATTGCGTATTCTTCACAATTTTTTCTAAATTCAACAATTGGGGTAGTTTTGCGATTAACTCCTGATTTAGTCACCATATTTTCAATTGGTAAACCATGAGTGTCCCATCCAAAAACAAAAGGAGTGAAAAATCCTTTCATGTTTTTATATCTAATGACAAAATCTTTCAATATTCTATTTAGCATATGGCCACAATGAATATCACCATTTGCATATGGTGGACCATCATGTAAAACAAATTCATTGCAATTTTTTCTATTATCTTGCATCAATTTATATAAATCTTCATCACACCATTTTTTGACGAGAATAGGTTCTTTATTAGCTAAACCTGCTCTCATTTCAAAATTAGATTTTCGCATTAATAACGTTTCTTTAAAATCCATAAAACCCTCCAAAATAAAAGCGCCCTATCTAAGGACGCTAATCTAAGCGCGGTACCACCTTAGTTCTAAATATAATTTAGCCCTTAATTTTTCTTTTTTTCTTACTCTTAATTCAGAAAAGTTACTTAGAAGTGATATCTATTTAAATATGTAGGCACTATACTTTCACCATCTATAGCTCGCTAAGCCATCAATTTAAAGGCGTTGTCTTCTAAACTATTAGATAACTCTAATAGCGATATAATCAAGATACACTGATTTTGTAATATTTGAAAGAACAAATTTTACTTTTCCTTGTTTTGGAGCGTCAAATGAAACACCATATTGCGCACTAACAGCGTTATAATTCATTTTATCAGTATAAACAACTGCGTCATCAACATACATGGTGATATCATAAGTTGATTGACTTGACGAATCTCCTAAAAGGAGCATATCAGTAATTTGATTTTTGCCATCAAAAGTAAATTCTTCTTTTGATTCAATAATAATTGTTTTACAAGGCACGGAATTGGTTCCAAATTTAACGCCTTGAGTTGCACTATTGGATTGAACAGAGCCTTCCTCGAAATAAAATAGGAAGTCAACTCCTTCAAAATTCATCTCGTGATACACACCACATTGAGTAGCGATATCAGCGAAATCTTGTCCTGCACTCTTTGCGGTGAATTTGTGTTTAAAATTACAATCATCAAACACGCTATCTTTAACCTCAAACTTAAAATCAATCTCGTTATATAATGTTAAAATTTTGAGATTGAAGGTTCCAATTTCTTCTAATAGATAAACATTTGAACCAGTTGAAAAGATTTTGTTGCCATCATAAGAAGAGGTTGTAAAGTCTTTATTAACACTAATTAAAGAAATATCATCGAACGATAATACTTCGCCCTCTGTATAAGTTCTTTTTGCATTTTCGATTGCAACATTAGATATTTCACTACTATTAATTTCTAATTTTTCATAGCTAGGTTCTAAATATTTTAATTCTCCAGGTTGATTTGCTTTACTTCCAAAAATATAATCAACAAGTTCTGGATAATCGACGAATGGATTTCTATTGCCTTGCGCCACTCCATTATATAAATATGAATAAACAACTTCGTTATGTTGATATTCTTTTCTATCGACATCAAAAGAATTGTTCCAATTTAATAAAGTGGAAAGATTGCCCATACATTTTTCACCTGTACGGCATGTTTCTTCTCTAACAAATAACCCACCTTTATCTTCATCACCATACATCAAAGCCATATAAAATATCGCTCGAGAAAGACGACCTTTATCTTGATTAGAAGGTTCGAATTTATCTGCTGAATATATGCAATTAAATACTTCGCCAGTTTTTTCTAATTCACTGACTTCACCAAAATTTTTATTAGAACGAGAATTGTTTGCAGTCTCGTTTGCAGCGAATAAATTATGGAAATCAGTAAGCATTCCTTTATTCGTGGTATTAGGATTTTCTCCAACCATCAAAGTCTTCGCAAAAGCATGTTCTCTTTGATAGCCTTTAGATAAATAAGAAGTTTCGGTTTTTAAGCGGTTTTGGTCATCGTAAATTGTGTTAACACATTCAAAATCATCCAATGCTTGATCGGCGTTTTGATTTACTTCCCAATTACCATCATACGCTAGAGCGGTATAACCATCATATAAGCGTTCTACTAGTTTTTCTCTTAAATCATCACCATTTGTCCATGATGATATGTTTTCATAATAATTATTGTAATAATCTGTTCGATATTCTTTTATTTCGCTGGTGGTTTCTTCTTCACTACTACTATAGCTTAATTGTTCTGATGAATTCCCATTTTTCGCACATGAAGAAAAACCAATGCTGAATAATAAAATTGAGACAACGAATATACTATTTTTTTTCATTAAATGTCTTTTAAGAAGCTTGGCAAAATGCTGTCTTCGTCCACTTCCTCCTTTTTGTTTTCTTCTTTTGTTTCTTGTTCATTTGTTTGTTGTTCACTATTATCATCTAATAATGAATCTTGAACTCCTGCTGTCTTTGATGGAGAGCCAAGAGAGTCCAATGGATTAAATGGAGGAATTTTTGAGAAATCAATTTCCTCCTCGAAATCTGAAGCGATGACGCTAGCAATAATTTCATCTGTTAATTGGTAATTTATGTTAATGCCAAATTTGATATCAATATCTCGACCTGCGACACCAATAATTCTATTAACTGTATCTTGGGCTTCAAATAATGAAACTTGAGGACCACAAGTAACAGCGATAATTGCTCTTCTCGCTCCTTTAATTGACGCTTCAAGTAAAGGAGAATTAATCGCGTTAGAGGCAGCATCTTTTGATCTTGTTGGTCCGCTTCCTTGGCCAAAACCAATCAAAGCAACACCTGAATCTTTCAAAGTCGATTTCACATCAGCATAATCGAGATTAATAATTGCAGGAAGCAAAATTAAATTGACTACTGTTTTAACTGATTGCGCTAAAACTTTATCGGCTTCAGAAAATGCTTCACTAATAGGAGCATTTCCACTCATAACTAATAATCTATCATTTCCCACAACAATGAAAGAATCGACATTTTCTTTTAATTTATTTAAACCTTCAACAGAGTTAGAAATTCTCTTTTTACCTTCAAAGGTAAAAGGACGAGTAACAATCGCAACTACTAAAGCGCCAGCTTCTCTAGCAATTCTAGCCACAACTGGAGCAGCGCCAGTTCCAGTTCCGCCACCCATACCGGCAGCGATAAACACTAAATTTGCGCCTTTGACTACTTCAGCAATATCATCTTTACTCGCTTCTGCTGCTTTTTCACCAACGCTTGGATCTCCCCCAGCGCCTAAACCATTAGTAATTTCTTCTCCTAATGGAATTCTATTTACCGCTTTTGAAGTTGATAATGCTTGTTTATCGGTATTCATGACATAAAATTCAACGTTTTGAATTTCTTCATCAATCATTCTATTAACTGCGTTATTTCCAGCACCACCAACACCAATAACAACAATTCTTGCTGCTGGTTCAAAATTATCTAAGTTGTAATTATTCATATTTTTTCTCTCCCTATTTTGGATTTCTTGTCACTTGATTTACTTTAGGATGATTTTCATCATAAACCGTTTTGTATTTTCCATCGGCTACAATTGCGCCCAAACAATTAAAGAATGTCGCATTTCGTACACCGATTGTATCGCTAATTTTTGAAATGACATAATCACTTGGAATTTTATGTTCAATATATTCTTTAAGCCCTACCAATTGAGAACCTCCACCAATTAAAACCATTGGTATCTTTTTCGATTCTGACGGATAAGATTCTAATAATGAATTCAATGCTGAATTAAGTGAATTAGTGAAGCTTTCTAATTGAGATTTGATTACTTGATTGAAATCATCTTTATAAATTTTACTTTCAACACCTTCTTCATCAATCAATGTGCATATTGGAGCTTTAAATGAAGTTGTTCTAGTATCATAGCCATATAAGCATTTATATTTTTCGGCATCATCGTAGTTAATATTAAATTTTTCTATCAAAGCATCATTAATTCGGTCTCCTCCCCAAGAGAAGAAACGTGAACTAAATAATTTCGAATCGACTATTAAAGATACAGTTGTTAAATCGCTTCCGATATCCACTAAAACATATGCTTGAGGAATATCTCCATAATTTGCAAGAGCTTGGGAAGCCGCAAACGGAGCAATGAAACATCTTTTTATAGTGAGTTTAGTAGCGTCCAAAGCACTTTTGTAATCTGAATAAATTGATTCAGGAATACAATGAAGTTTAGCGTTTAATTCGATAGAATTGGAACATTTTCCAATAGGAGGAAGAGCGGTCGATTCATTTTCTAACATAAATGAATCTGGAACAATATCAATCAATGAATATTTGTTTGGAATCTTTCTTCTTCTAAAAAAGGAATATAAACTGCGAATATCAGCGTTTGAAATAACGCCATTATCGGAATTGATTAAAGATGAACTTTTCCCTTGTAATACTTCAAGACCTAAAGGAGGCAAAATTAAAATGACCTCAGATGATTTAACGTGAATCAATGCTGATTTATCTTGGATGTCACTCAACTTGATAATTTCCTCAATAACTCGAGGCATGTCAATAATCTTACCTGTATTTGTGATTGGTCCAATTTTTTTATTTAAAGAGTATAAAACATAAGGCTTGCCTTTAATTTCATAACCCGCTAAAAATTTAATAGATTTCGTTGATACTTCAATAACTGCAACATTTTTTTCATTATTCATAATTGTACCTACTTATTACTAATTTTACTAATTATTGAGAAAATATACAATAAGATATTTTATTGTATTATTCGAAGAAAAAATTAAATTATTAACTACTAATTAAATACTATTTTTCGACTAAAAAAAGACCACTGGGGGAAGTGGTCTTTATAATAAATTAAGGAGAAACTTAATTAATTATCAATTTAAATATAATAGGACAATAAGGATGATAGAGTGATTTCTTCTTCGCTTGATTCATTAACTAAAGAGATATCTTCGTCCTCTTTCGCTTTAGTTTGAACGGCAGAAATATATGAAGGAACAGCAATAACCATGCAGGCAGTTGCCATCAAAACAGATGACAAAAAGAATTTCTTTAAGCGATAATAACCGGCTTTATGATTGAATTTTTCTAATTTGTCTTTCATCGTGTTTAGCTCCTTTCTAATTTCTTACTTTTTTTCAATTGCTCTCACTTTAGCGCTTTTGCTTCGATGATTCCTTTCAATCTCTTCTTGTGTTGGCACAATGACTTTTCGATTTACTAATCGATATTGTTTGGTTTCAATTCCTTGTAAAGGGATATCGATTCTATTGCCTTCCTCCACTGCATAATCTTTAAATATATTTTTTGTTATGCGATCCTCTAAAGAATGGAAGGTAATGACAACAAGCCTACCATTTTTATTTAACAAGTTAATTGATTTATTTAATGTTTCTTTTAAGACATTAAGTTCATCATTAACTTCAATGCGTAGAGCTTGAAATATTTGTTTTGCTGGATGTCCAATTTTCTTTAATTCTTTATCAGGTTTACTTCTTTTGATAATGTCCACTAATTGGAAAGTGGTTTTTATAGGTTGTTTTTCTCTTTCCTTACAAATATTTTTTGCTATTTGGTAAGAGAATTTATCTTCACCATATTCGTTAAAGACTCGATAGAGTTCTTTAAGAGAATACGTATTGATAACTTTTTCAGCGGTTAATGGATTAGAGGAATCCATTCTCATATCTAATACATCATCTTTTTGATAAGAGAATCCTCTTGAACCATCATCTAGTTGAGGGGAACTGACACCTAAATCCATCAATATTCCATCAACATGTTCGATATTTAACTGTTTCAATATTTTGTCGATGTTAACAAAATTTGATTTAACGAGAATAAATCTATTTGAAATAGATTCAAGTAACGGTCTAGATTCATTTATTGCTGTTTCATCTTGATCTATCCCAATTAATAAACCTTTATCATTTAATTTGGATAAAATCTTTGATGAATGTCCACCTCTACCAAGAGTGAGGTCGACATAAATTCCATCACTTTTGATATTCAATAAATCTATGCATTCATTTAAAAGAACGGGGATGTGCTCCATAATTATTCTTTTTCAATATTTTCAGCGATATCATCGAATTCTTGTTCACTTTCAAGCTCATATTGTTCATATTTTGCTTTGTCCCATAATTCTAGATGATTACCAACACCGATAACGGAGACATCTTTTCCAATTGAGTAACGGGTCAATAATTCTTGTGGAATTTGAATTCTGTTTGAACCATCAATTTCGAGTTCACACACAGTTGCGAGTTGTGAACGAATGTATTTACGATTGTTGGTTTTATTAAACGGTAAATTTTTAACTTCTTCCCATAACTTTAAAAATTCATCTTCGTTATAAATCGCTAGAGCACCATCAAATCCTTTCATAATGTAGCAAACCGAAGTAAGTGAACTTTTAAATTTAGCAGGGACAGATAAACGACCTTTATTATCTAAACTGCGATCAAATCTACCGAAGAACATTATTCCACTTTCTCCCACTTTTTCCCACTTGTAATTTTATTATAAACAAGATTAGAGATATTTCAAATATTTTTTATACAAAAAACCCAGAAGATTTTTCTTCCGGGAATTTTTTTAAATAAACAAAGTTAATAAATTATTTGTCAACATCGAGAGAATCAAGAACATCGAATGGAGAAGACTTCTTTTCTTTTTCTTTCAAATATTCTTCTTCAGTCAAGAAGCGATATCCTTTTCCTTCTTTCGGTAGTTTTGCTCCTTTTTTAATAACTTTAAATGGTATAGATGTAATAACTAACGATAAAACCGCTTCATCAACATCAATTTCACTTGAAGTAATTGGATAAAAAGAAGAATCTTCTTCATCATCTTTATAAAATACTTTATAAGTTAATTCTTCTTTGACATCAAAAGGATAATCAACATCTTCGAGAGTATAAGCGCATGGTACAATAGCGAGACCTTTAATATGAAGTTTTAAAGAATATAAATCATCACTTAAAAAAGTTACTTCCGCTTCGACGTGACAAGATTCAATATTTTTGATGTGATATGGATCAAAATCAGCATTAGATAAATCAACATCATCCTCCATCACGATTGATGGTTTTTTTAAACTTAAAGAAGAAATATTAATTTTCATTTTAGCTCCTTAAAACTGCTTTGAAAGTTTTGTTAAGTTCAAATTTAATTTTATCTTCAAGCAAATTCACTTCTTTTTCTTCAAGGGTATGTTCATTTGAAGTGAACACTACACTAATAGCGACTGATTTTAAATTCATATCGATATTTTCACCTTCATAAACATCGAAAACATAAGCGTCAGAAACGAGTCCTTTTCCCACTGATTTGATAGTTCTAATAATATCTTTAACTTCAATATTTTTCATAACGAGTAAAGACATATCACGAGTCACTGATGGGAAACGAGAAAATTGTTGCATTTTATTTAATGATACTTTCAAAGAAAGTAATTCATCCAAATTAATTTCTAAAACAACAACTGGTAATTTATTAAAATCATATACTTTATTCATATTTGGATGAAGTTCACCAATAAATCCAATTTTTTTGCCTTGAACATTTAAGATCGCGCTTCTTCCTGGATGAAGTTCTTTCATGACATCGTTCTTTTCAAATTTAAATCTAGAATTATCGATTCCAAGAATTTGAGCGATGTCTTCAAAAATACCTTTCGCATCATAAAAATCATATTTCATTTTAGAAAGATATCCTTGATTTAATCTTCCACCAACCATCACAACAGATAAGTGATGTGAATATCCATTTTTATATGAAATAACAGAGGTTTCAAAAAGTGATAAGTTTTTATTTTGACGAGCGACGTTATATTCAGCGCATTTACATAAAGAGTTAGTTAATGAAGTTCTCATGACTTCATGTTCGTCTGTCAATGGATGTAAAACACTGACAAATTCTTGATTAAATAATTCGCTAAATAACTCCACTTCTTTTTTAGAAATTAAAGAATAAGTTAAGCATTCATCAAAACCATTATTGATTAAATAGTTTCTAATTAAATTAATTTTTTCATTGATTGGAGATAATTGACCGACTGTCGTGTCAAATTTCATCATTTTTGATTCGACATTGTCATATCCTAATATTCTAATTACTTCTTCAGCAATATCTGCTTTTGATTCAACATCAATTCTAAAAGAAGGAACTTTGATAGTTAATGCATCACTATCAGTAGATTCAACAGTGAAAAATAATCTAACTAAAACATCTTTGATTTGTTCAAAAGTGAAATTTGTCGATAATAATTTATTAATATCTTTCACAGATGTTTCAATAATGTTTTCTTTATATTCTTCACTTTGATAATTAACGATGTCACTAATTTCTTTTCCTTCGCATAATTCGATAATTAATTGAGTAGCGAAATCAATAACATATTCGGCTTGGAAATGATTTGTTCCTTTAACGAATCTTTGTGATGATTCACTGACTAAACCTAATCTTGAAGAAGTTCTTCTTATAGAAGCCCCATCAAATGAAGCGGATTCAATCGCAATATTTTTACTATTTTCATCAACCGCACATTTAAGTGAACCCATAACTCCACCAAGACACATGACTTCACCATCTGAACAAATGACAATATCACCTTCATAAAGTGAATATGTTTTTTCATCTAAAGCAACAAAATCACCAGAATAAGAACTGGAAGCATATAATTCTTTTTTATTTAATTTATCAATGTCATACATATGAAGTGGTTGACCAGTCATGAGCATGACATAATTACCGATATCAACAATATTATTAATGCTTCTAATACCTGACGCCATTAAAATATCTTGTATCCATTTTGGAGAAGGCTTAATGACGATGTTTTTGATTTCTCTTGAAGCAAATTGACTACATTTATTTGTTTTACTACTTATAAAAAAACTATTTTTAATATTTGATTTTATAGAAAATTGT
Organism: Bacilli bacterium; assembly: GCA_051872395.1. Lineage (GTDB taxonomy): Bacteria > Bacillota_I > Bacilli_A > RFN20 > CAG-826 > JBJEDU01. The sequence goes on from JBJEDU010000008.1 coordinate 35,762, forward strand.
TCATCTTTAAATTTTAATTTAAAAACTGCTGATACTTCTTTAGCGAAATTTCTTATTGATAACAAATCTGGTCTATTGGCCAAAATTTTTGCATCAAAGACAACATCATCTAAACCAAGATAAGATAAAACATTTTCTTCTCCAACAGGTGCAGAAGCATCCAATTCTTCAATTCCATTAATTTGTTTATCGGTTAAATATTTACTTTCAACTCCAAGTTCGAGAAGTGAACAGCACATACCATTGCTTTCAACACCGCGAATAATACCTTTTTTAATCGTACCACCTGGTAAAATCGCTCCTTCTCTAGCAACAATAACTTTCAATCCTTTTCTTGCATTAGGCGCTCCACAAACGATTTGATTGACACCATATTTATTTCCTAGATCAACTTTTAAAACATGAAGATGATCGCTATCTGGATGCATTTCACATTCAATAATTTCACCAATTACTAAATTTGTCGCATTCGCGAGTTGATGAAATTCTTCAATTTCAACACCAGAAAAAGTTAACCCATCCGCAATTTGTGAAGGAGTTAAGTCTTTTAAATCAACATATTTGCTTAATGCTTTTAACGATACTAACATCTTTCTTTCCTCCACTCATTATTGTTTTTTGAATTGATGTAAGAATCTTACATCGTTTGTATATAACTTTCTAATATCATCGATTCCATATCGAAGAAGAGCCACTCTTTCAACACCTAAGCCAAAAGCAAATCCAGAATATACATCTGGGTCATAACCATTCATTCTTAAGACGTTTGGATGAACCATTCCTCCACCCAAAATTTCAATGTAACCAGTGCCTTTACACATTGGGCAGCCTTTTCCACCACAAGAAGCACATGAAATATCAATTTCAACGCTTGGTTCAGTAAATGGGAAAAAGCTTGAACGCATACGAATGCTTCTTTTTTCACCGAACATCTTCTTAACAAAGAGTTCTAAAGTAGCTTTTAAATTGCCAAGATTTATATCTTTATCGACTACAAGACCTTCAATTTGAGCGAATTGATGAGAATGAGTCATATCATCATCATCACGACGATATGTTTTTCCAGGACAAATCATCTTGATTGGTTGTCCCTTTTTTGCTTCCATGGTTCGTGCTTGAACCGCGGAAGTTTGAGTTCTAAGTAATAAGTTATCATCAATATAAAATGAATCTTGCATATCTCTTGCAGGATGGTCATGAGGAATATTTAATAGTTCAAAGTTATAACGATCTTTTTCAACTTCTGGACCTTCTTCAACTTCAAAACCCATTGATACAAATACATTAACAATTTCATCTTGAACGACGAAAAATGGATTTTTACCACCAATGACATTATGTTTACCGGGTAAAGAAATATCGATTTGTTCTTTTGCTAATTTTTCTTCTAATAATTTATTGGATATTTCTTCATCCTTTTTATTTAACGCTTCACTAATTTTGCCTTTTACTAAATTGATTTCTTGACCATATTTTTTCTTCTCTTCAATTGATAAAGTGCCAAGCAAAGACATAAATGACATCAATTCACTCTTCTTTGCAAAATATTTGTTTCTAACTCCAACAATTTCTTCTTTGGTAGAGGCTTTTTCAATATCATCTAAAGCTTCGTTTAATATAGATTGAATTCTATCTAGTTCCATGGAAATAATTCCTCCTAGTCTTATTGATTATATCAAAGTGATTAAATAAAGTATACTTTATTTCTACTAAAAATCACCAATTTCTTTTATTTTATATAAAATTATGCCTGAACTGACTGCGACATTTAGTGAATCAATATTCGACATTGGTATCTTGACAAACTCATTACTTATTTCTTCTAACTTAGAAGAAATCCCATGAGATTCATTTCCAAAACAAATAATAAACTTCTCATTTAATTTTATTTCATTAATCGGGACTGAAATATCTTTTAAAGTCGTTGAAATAATCGTATGAGATTTTTTAAAGGAAGAAATATCATCATAAATGAGTGGTAAACAGTATATCGCTCCTTTAGAAGACGCAATGACTTTTTCATTATAAATAGAGCAACATCCTTTTGATAAAATAACCCCATCATAATTAAGGGCTAAAGCGGTTCTTATAATCGTTCCTAAATTGCCTGGATCTTGAACATCATCTAAATAGACCAAATGATTATCTGATTGTAATTTTTTATCTAAAAAGTGTGAAACAAAAACGATGCCTTGAGGGTTTTTTGTGGATGATATTTTTTTGATGATATCTTCATTTACAATATATTGGTCAATATCTTTTGGAACAAAATCTAAAAAAGACAAAGTATATATCTCTTTAACGATTCCTTCTTTTAACGCCATATTCAAATTATAGATACCTTCAGAAATAAAAAGTTTGTTTTCATTTCTAAAAGAAGGATTCTTTAATTTAGTTAAAAAGACAATTTTCTTGTTCGTTTTACTATCGATCTTTTTGATCATAATGATAAATCTTCTTTCTTAATAAATTATGCAATGTTTTATAATTTGGACAATATTTATAAACGACATTATAAAAGTTTTTAGAGTGATCAAAATAGAAAAAATGCGCTAATTCGTGAATGATGACAGAATCAATTATTTCATAATCATAGTGAATTAATTTTAAATTAAAGCAAAGAGTATTTGTTGCTTTAGAATTTGAACCATTTCTCGTTTCCATTTTTCTTATTTTGACTTTATATGGAGGTTTAATTTTCATCAATGCTTCATACATCAATACTCTTTTTTTCATCACCGAAAGAAAAAAGGTTTTGAGTTTTTTATCCAATTCTTCTTTAGTGGAAAACACAATTTCTTCTCCGGTTGAAAACTTAATTTTTCCAGGAAATGATAGTTGAATTTTATCACCAAATAAATAAATAAAATCTTCGCCTTCACCAGCATTTTTGTTTACTGTTTCAATTAACTTTGATGCATATTTATCCAATCCTTTTTTAATTGTGGAATTCAAAACAAAAGGTGGACAAGTCACATAAAAAGTATTGTTTCTAAAGCGATAATGAATCAATTTTTTTGCTTTATAAGTAATCTCGACAGGATATTTTGTATTATCGATTTCGTATTCAATAATTTTCTTTTTGTTTATCATAATTGGAAATTATTTTTATTATAACTTGATTAAATAATTATCGATAGATAAAATATCAAGTGGTTATGAAAAAAATTCTTATTTCTGCATGTCTAGTTGGTGATAATACAAAATACGATGGCACCAACAATAAAAGTCCATTAATATCTTCACTTCTAGAAAAATTTGAACTCGTTCCTTTTTGTTGCGAAGTTGAAGGAGGATTAAAAATACCTCGAGTACCTGCTGAAATACAAAAAGATGGAAAGATAATTAATAAAAAGCAAGTTGATGTCACCAAAAATTATATGAATGGGGTCGAAAAAGCTATTAATATTTGTTCATATTTAGGAATCGAAGTAGCGATATTAAAAGAAAAATCTCCATCATGTGGGGTTCATAAAATATATGATGGCGAGTTTAGTGGCAAATTAATCGATGGTCAAGGTGTTCTAGCGTCCGCTTTAAGAAAAAAAGGTATCAAAGTTATAAACGAAGATGAAATTGAACAATTTCTAAATGAAATAAATTAAAAAAGAATCATACATCTAATAATTCAATTTGATGAACACTCATCAATTCGTATGATTCTTTTTTTATATTTTATTAATTAATAATTAGTTTCTTGTCGATGATAATTTTCTTGTAATTTATGATAATACGCGACTTCTAATTCTTCGATGGTTAATCCGAGAGGATAAAGCAAAGATAAAAATGTTTTAAATGCATTTAAATAATCATCTTCATTTCTAGAAGAGAAAAATTTAGTAATATCATCATATAGTTTTAAAAATATATCAGTAGGAGTCATTTCAACTTCAACAAGTTCAACAATTGTTGTTTTGATATTAGCATCAATACCTAAAGAAAGGAAAAAATGAAGTCCATCAGCGTATTCATCTAAAACAACTTCCTTTGGTAAACTCGACTTATTTGACCAATATTTAAAAGTTCTTGTCGCATTAGCGAATTCACCAATTTCTACAAGGAGTGCAAGAGAGCGTTTGTTTCTTGTCGATTCATATGTTACATGATGATTTTTAGCGATATTTTCATCTAATTCTTTTTGTTTTTCAAAAAGAGGGCTTAAATCAATAAACTTCATTTTATTAATCAACCTTTTCTAATTTCCAGATTTCTTTTGCGTATTGTTCAATAGTTCTATCGCTAGAGAAATGTCCACTATTAGCGACATTAGCTAAACACATCTTTTCCCAAACGTATTTATCTTGATATAGTTCTTGAACCTTTTCATGCGCTTTAACGTAACTATCGAAATCTTTGAGTATAAAATATTGATCATTATGATTCATGATTTCATCAAAAATCATTCTAAAACGATCTTGTTTATATTTCACCCAAGGTCCAGTAAATAAAGAATCTAAGACATTTTTGATGCGAGAATCATTATTATAAATATCCCATGGACTATATCCACCATTATTGTAATAATTTTCGACTTCATCAGCGTTTAATCCAAAGATAACTTCGTTTTCCATGCCGGCTTTTTCAGCAATTTCAATATTTGCACCATCGAGGGTTCCAAGTGTAACCGCACCATTCATCATCAATTTCATGTTAGAGGTTCCACTAGCTTCTTTTCCAGCTGTTGAAATTTGTTCACTAACATCGCTAGCAGGAATGATTAATTCCGCTAAAGTGACACCATAGTTTTCAATGAAAACAACTTTTAAGTAATCCGATGTTTCTTCATCATTATTAACAACATCAGCGACTGCTAAAATTAATTCAATAATCTTTTTAGCGTAAGCATAACTTGGTGCAGCTTTCGCTCCAAAAATGAAAGTATGAGGGAAAATTCTGAAATTTGGATCAGATTTCATTCTTTGATATAAGTAAATAATATGGAAAATATTTAACAATTGACGTTTATAAGCGTGTAGACGCTTAATTTGAACATCAAAAATTGAATTTTCATCAATCTCAACACCATTATGTTCGAGGACATATTTTTTGAGTTTGAGTTTATTTTCTTTCTTGATATCCCACATTTTATCAAGGACTTTTTTATCATCTTTAAACTTATTAAATTCCTTGAGTTCTTCCATATTTAAAATCCATTTATCACCAATTAATGAAGTTATCAAATTGGATAATTCCGGATTTGCGTTTACTAACCAGCGACGATGAGTGACACCGTTAGTTTTATTATTAAATTTATATGGCATATAAGAATAAAAATCTTTAAAGGTAATTGTTTTTAATATGTTCGTATGAATTTCCGCGACACCATTGACTGAGAAAGCAGTATAAATCGCTAAATTACACATATGAATTTGACCATCTTTAATAATAGCCATTTGATATTTTTTATTTTCAGGAATACCTTTTTGATTTAATTCGATATTAAATCTACGATTTATTTCCTCGATAATCATATAGCAACGAGGAATTAAATTTTGAACATAAATAACTGGCCATTTTTCTAACGCTTCTGGCATAACTGTATGATTAGTGAACGCCATTGAATGTGAAACTTCATACCAAGCATCGTCCCACTCCATATTGTATTCATCGAGCATGATTCTCATCATTTCTGGAATAGCTAAAATTGGGTGCGTATCATTCAATTGGAAAACGTATTGGTTTGATATTCCTTTGAGTGTTCCATTATGTCGATAATATGATTGCAAAGTCGATTGTAAACCACTAGAAACTAAGAAATATTGTTGACGTAATCTCAAAATTCTTCCATGTTCAGTAGAATCATCTGGGTATAGACCATGACACAACTCTTTTAAAGCATTTAAATAATCATTAAAAGACATCGACTTTGGTAAATTTTGAGCACTTGGTTCAGCACTCCATAAACGTAAATTATTTGTTACATGGTTATGATATCCAACGACTGGAACATCATATGGAACAGCGCGAACACATACTGGATTAGCAGTTTTAATTCCATATGTTCCATCAGGTTTAAGATATGTTTCAGGATTGCCATAAAATTTTACTTCAACAGCGTATTTAGCTTTTCTAACTTCCCAAACATTTCCATTTGTTAACCATTGATCAGGTAATTCAACTTGTTTTCCACCAACGATAGATTGTCTAAAAAATCCATATTCATATCGAATGCAATTTCCGTGTCCTGGATAGCCTAAAGAGGCGATAGAATCAAGGAAACAAGCCGCTAAACGACCTAATCCACCATTACCCAAACCAGCATCAGATTCCACTTCTTCAAGTTCATGAATGTTAATTCCTAAATCTTCTAAACCTTCTTTAGCAATTTGGTAAATTCCCATATTTTGCATATTGTTAACAAGCAATCTACCAATTAAAAACTCCATCGAAAAGTAAATTAATGTTCTTTTCTTATTTTCAATTGTCACATCATGAACATGACGATAATTAACATTCGCATAATCTCGAACCATCTCACCTAAAATTTGATATTTTTCAGTGATGTGGGAATCAGCGATGGAAACGCCATATCTTTCAATCATCCGATGTTCAAATTCTTTTTTAAATACTTCTTTGTTTGTAAACATAATAAAATTCCTTCATTTATATATTTTAATGTTAAACACTATTTATTAATTATTGTTTTTTCTTTGACTTTGTCAAATTAGTTTTGGAAGAACAAGATTTTTTTGTAGTCTTTGTCTTCTTTTCTTCACTGACTACATCTACCTTTTTTATTCTTTGGAAAATACACGCTCCAAGAGTGGGGAGTTTGATAGTCATGTGATATTGTTTTCCTTCAGGACCTCCTGGATAAGATACTGGGTTGATGCCATTATATTGGTTCCAACCTCCATAAACATCCTTATCAGAATTAAATATTTCTTCATAGACTCCTTCATGAATAAGTGGAATATCGTAATGTTCATAATAATTGGTTGTCATATTAAAAACACAAACGATTTCTTCATCATCAACAAATCTCGTAAAAGCAAATACTGATTGGTCTTTGTTATCGACCATCAACCACTTAAAATGTTCAGGATTATATTCTTCGAAATATAATGTTTTCTTCGATTCATAGATTCTATTTAAGTCTCGTATCATACGAGAAATAGAATCATGTTTTGGGAATGATTTGAGATTCCATGGCAAAGATTTATTTTCGTTCCATTCGTCAAACGAGGCTAATTCGTTGCCCATAAAATTCAATTTCTTTCCTGGATGAGCAAATTGATATGTAAATAAATTTCTTAAAAGAGCGAATTTTAAATCATATTCACCCCACATTTTATTTATCAAAGTGCCTTTTCCATGGACTACTTCGTCATGAGAAAAAGGAAGCATGAAATTTTCAGAATAAAAATACGCCATTGAGAAAGTTAATTTATTGTGATCGTATTTTTTATAGATTGGATCTAAAGAATAATATTTTAATGTATCGTTCATCCAACCTAAATCCCACTTATAATCAAAACCTAATCCACCATATTCTAATGGTTTAGTAACTCCTTGATAATCTGAACTATCTTCTGCAATCATCATCACAGAATCATGAGCGATATGAATCTTTCCATTCAATCTTTTAATAAATTCCACCGCTCCTTCATTAACGCCAATAGATTTATCACCATTATAGAAAATGATGTTACTGACCGCATCAACTCTAATTCCATCAAAATGGAAATAATCAATAAAGAAATTGACCGCTGACATCAAAAATGAACGAACAGGGTCTTTTGATAAATCGAATTGAAGTGAACCCCATTGTGAAACTCTCCATTTATTTGAATATTCAAATAAGTTGGAACCATCAAATTTCGCTAAAGCCCATGGGTCGTTAGCGAAGTGAACAGGAGCAAAATCTAAAATAACTCCAATATTTGCTTGATGAAGTCTATCAATTAAAGACATGAGTTGAAATGGATTTCCATATCTTGAATCAGTAGAGAAAAATCCAGTTGCTTGATAACCCCAAGATCCATCAAATGGATATTGAGTTAAAGGCATAAATTCAACATGTGTAAAATTGTGTTCTTTTACATAAGGAATCAATACATCAGCGATTTCCTCATAACTGAGTGTATGACCATCTTCAGCTTTTCCTCTCCAAGAACCAACATGCATTTCATATATTGACATTGGACTGTTGAAATTTCTATTTCGTTTATATAGCCATTCATCATCATGCCATGCAAAATTATTTACATCAAAAAGTTTAGAGCATGTCCCAGGTCTTTTTTCCGAGAAAAAAGCGAAAGGATCAGCTTTATCGATATATTTGCCATTTTTATTTTTGAAATGATATTTATAAGATTGGTAATTCGATAATCCTGCAATAAAAATTTCCCACACACCAGCATCATCGACTTTTTTCATCTTATGTTTGGTGACATCCCACCAATTAAAGTCCCCAATAACAGATACATCTTCTGCAAACGGAGCATATAATCTAAAAATTACACCTTCTTGATTGTCATAACAAACAAAGTGAGCACCAAAATATTTGTACGCTTCGATTGTTTGACCCATCAAAAAGTCATAAAGTAAACCATACGCCATCAAAAATACCTCCGATATCTATTATATATTTTATATAATATTAAATCATTAAAATTTTTATAAAAACCAATTGTTTATTTAAATGTTTATAAATAAAGTGTAAAATCTATTTGGTTATCATTAAATATAAAAAAGGAGAAACATACAATGAGCAAGATATTAACAGTAAATTCCGGTTCTTCAAGTTTGAAATTCAAACTATATGAAATGCCAGAAGAAATCGAGTTATGTTCTGGAAACTGTGAAAGAATAGGTTTAGAAAGTGGAATCTTCACTATTAAACACGATGGTATAAAAGAAGAAAGTTTTCCTGTTTTCCCAAATCATTCTGTCGCTGCAAAAACAGTTGTTGAAGCATTAATTAATAAAGGAATAATCAAAGATTTTAATGAAATTATTGGTGTTGGACATAGAATTGTCCAAGGCGGTAAATATTTCGATAAATCTGTTTTATTTACTAAAGATGTTGAAGATAAAATCGAATCATTAATACCTTTAGCGCCACTTCATAATCAAGCCCATTTAATTTGTTACAAGGCATTTAAAGAGGTACTTCCAAATTGTCCAATGGTTGCAACTTTTGACACTGCATTCCATCAAACGATGAAGGAAGAAGATTATTTATTCCCGATTCCATATGAATTAAGTGAAAAATATGACATCAGAAGATATGGTGCACATGGTACTTCTCATAAATATTTATCTGAAGAAGGAATGAAATATTTACAAGGAGTTGAAAATCCAAGAATTATTTCTTGCCATATCGGTTCTGGCGCTTCGATTACCGCGATTAAAAATGGTAAATGCGTCGCTACATCAATGGGGCTTACTCCACTTGGTGGAATTATGATGGGAACAAGAACAGGAGATTTAGATCCAAGCGTATTCAATTATGTTTGCAAAGTAACAGGAAAAAGCGCTGAAGAAGTTTATCAAATGTTCAATAAGAAATCCGGATTTTTAGGTGTCAGTGGAATTTCAAACGATTCTCGTGATGTTCTTGCTGCTGTGGAAAAAGGAGATAAAAGAGCTATTATCGCTAACGACTTATTCAATAGAAGAATCGCTGATTTTATCGGTCAATATTTCGTTAGACTTGGCGGGGCAGATTTAATAATTTTCTCTGCCGGAATTGGAGAAAATGAACCTCGTACAAGAAGAGATGTCATCAATTTAATTAAAGACGCTCTCCACATTGAAATAGATGAAAAATTAAATATGTCTATTCATGGAAAAGAATGCTTAATTTCAACACCAAATAGTAGTATAAAAGTTGCCATCATTCCAACCAATGAAGAAGTAATGATTGCCAGAGATACATACGAATTAAGTAAAGGAAAATAATAATGAAGAAAAAATTAGAAACTGAAATTTTAGATGTCGCAAGCAAATACAAAAGTGAATATTCAAAAATTATCAAAGCTATCAAAAGATATGATCGAATAGCGATTTTTCGTCATATAATGCCAGATTATGACGCACTTGGTTCACAATTAGGTCTCGAATCATGGATAAAAGATAATTTCCCTGAAAAAGAAGTGATTTGTTTAGGCGATAATCATGTAACTTTTACACCTCGTTTATTTAGAGAAATGGATAGAGTTAATGATGAATGGTTTAAAAAACCATTTTTAGCCATCATTGTCGATGTTGGCAACACTTCAAGAATTGCTGATCCTCGCTTTAAAAAAGCTAGATATAAAATTAAAATTGATCATCATCCAGAAGTTGAAAAATTTGTATCTGTCAGTGTAGTTAACACCTCGATGGCCAGCGCAAGTGAATTGATTACTAACATTCTTCTTTCAGTTAAAGGCGATTATAAATTGAGTGAAGAAACATGCAAAAATTTATACATCGCTCTCGTTGGTGATTCTGGAAGATTCATGTATTCTTCCACTTCTTCACATACATTCGCTATTGCTAAACATCTCGTAGATTCTGGAATAAATTTACCAAAAATTTATCAACAAATGTATGTTAAAGAATTAGATGATTTAAAAGTGACTGGATACATTTTAGAAAACTTCCGTGTTTCCCCTCATGGAGTTGCGTATTATGTCTTAAATAATGATGATTTAGTTAGACTTAAAATAACGACTGAAAGAGGTAAAGAAAACGTCAATCTATTCTCTAATATTAATGGAATAAATGCTTGGTGTTCAATTACTGAAGATGTAAAAGATAGTTGTTATAGAATTTCCATTCGAAGTAAAGAAAAAGCTATAAATGAAGTAGCAACTCGATTTGGTGGAGGCGGACACGCTCAAGCCAGCGGAGCGAAAATCGATTCTTTAAATGAATTAGATTACTTCATTGGAGAACTTGATAAATTATTTGTTGAATAAAAAAATTAATATCTAATTTATAAAAAAGGAATAAACACCAATATGGTGTTTTTTTCTTTATTAAAAGCCAATATAGATATATACTATCTATATGTTTACACCCTTAAGAATTAGAAGTGGATATTCGTTTTTAAAAAGCGGATTAACAATTAATAAAATTGTTAAAAACGTTGTGAAAAATGAATATTATAGTTGTGCATTGACTGATATTAATGTTTTTTATGGCGCAATTGAATTTTATAAAGAGATGGAAAAGTGCCATAAAAAAGCTCTTTTAGGTGTTGAAATTACCTTTAAAGAATTTAACTTATATGTTTATCCAATAAATGAAGAAGGATATTTATCTTTAATACCTGTTTTAAAGGATATTTCAAAAAAAGAACTATCTTTTATTGATTATTCAGATAAATTTAAAAATTGTATATGTGTCATTTCTAGTGAAGAAAAATATTTAGTTGATAATATTCATAACATCACTACCTCTTTCACCACTGCTTTAAACAATATATCGAAATCATTTGAAAGTTTTTATGTTGGCTTATCTTATTTAGATAAAAATAGTGAATTAATCAGAGATTTTTGTGAAAATTATTCTTATGATTTAGTCGCGTTTCCTTTGATTTGTTATGAAAAAGAAAAAGACGCTATTACGTTAGAAATTGTTCGCGCAATTGAAAACGATGAACATTTAACAATCAAAGAAAAATCAGGAACTCAATGTTTTTATAACGAAGAAACATTTAAGCAATATTACAAAGAACAAGAAATTGATAACACAACAAAAATATCTGATAAAATCAGTTTTCAATTCATTAAAAAAAGAGGGAATATAGTTGAAATAGATAATAGTAAAGATGTTTCTCTTTTAAAAGAAAAATGTTTTAAAAGATTAAAAGAATTATCTTTAGATAATGATGAATACATATCTCGCTTAAATTATGAGTTAGATATGATTATATCTTTAGGATATGGAAATTATTTTTTAATTGTTGAAGATTACATTAATTACGCTAAAACACATAACATTTTAGTGGGGCCAGGAAGAGGAAGTGCAGTCGG
>JBJEDU010000009.1:0-47553 GCA_051872395.1 Bacilli bacterium
TAATTCAAATTCAAAATCATCTTCAAATTCTTTTTGAAGTTCATCATCTTCCTCAAAAGCAAACCCTTTAATTTTGCTTCTTTCGATATATAAATTCATTAGTCGATTCGCTAATTCATTAACTCTTTCTTTAACTTTTTTCTTCTGGTTTTCCCAATCTTTTGTGTGCAAACGGCTTAATCGAGGAGAATACCCCTCTTTGCCCATATATTTCCTCACTAATTGGAATTGAGTTAAAGGAACATATAATATTTCTCCGCCAGAATAAATAATTTTTAAATAATCATTATGTTTATTTTGAACTTCTAATGTTACAAGCGAATCAAATTGACCAATTCCTTGATATTCATGAACAACATAATCACCTGGAGATAAATCCTCAAACGATTTTAATATTGTTCCTTCTTTGAATTTATTAGTAAATCTAGTAGCTTTAACTTTTTCGACAAATAATTCTTTATTTGATAAAACAACGACATTTTTACTATATAAGCAAAACCCTTGATATAAAGAAAATAAAGCAATCGTGATTTTTGATTTCTTAGGTAAATTTATTTCATTTGATAATTCATATGGAATGTTGTTAAGAGTTAATATTTCTTCAATAAAATGGATATCACTTAAAGCTTCTAAACAAATAACTATCTTAAATTCATCATTTAAATATTTCGAGATAATGTTCAATGCATCTGCAGATTTTGAAGCAAAATAAGGAACAGATTTAATATCGATATTAATTGATTCACTATTTTCTATAAACTCTGAAGTATATATATTATTGTGTTTAACTCCGTTGATAATAGAGGTTAAATCATAATATAAATTGACATTGCTAATTAATTTTCCGTTACTGACAAGCTCATTAATAAAAGCATAAGACTCTTCAATGAACAAATTATATCCAGTTTCGATAGAATCAAGTGAAACAAACACCTTAACAAATTCATTACAATAATCAAATAAGTTGCAATGTGTCTTTTTTAATGTTCCGTAATATTTATATAACTTTGGTTCAAAGCTATAATTTAATAAAGAGAAGATATCATTGTTAGTGTTTTCAAGTAAATTATCGTAAACATTATTAGATAATTTTGCTTTATCTAATTTCATCCTTTTAGTTAATTCATCTTGGATATTTGCTCTTTCTTCATCATTAAATAGAAGGTCAGTTGCAGGTAATATGTTTACTTCATCAACACTTTTAATTGATGTTTGAGTGGCAATATCAAAATATCTAATTTCTGATATTTCATCGTAATCAAATTCAATTCTTAATGGATATTCACTATCTAAAGAATAGACATCTAAAATATCTCCTCTAATTGCCACTTGAAGAGATTGATCAATCTTATTGACTATCGTATATCCCGATTTGATTAATTGTGTTTTTAAAGTTGAAATATCAACAATATCATGTTTTTTTAATCGAATTGTATTTAATTTAAACAAATCTTTCTCGGGAAGATATCTCGCTAAACCAGAAATATTAGTAACAACAATTTTTGCTTTGTTAGTAATAATTTTATCCAAAGCAAAAAGACGTTCTGCTAAAAACTCTTTTGACTCGCTTAACATTTCGGTTCTAATTAATTCTTCATTCGGAAACAAAACCACTTCATCTGAGTTAAAGAAGTTAGAGATACTATTAACTAATCGTTGAGCTTTATATAAATTAGAACATATTAATAAAATTGGAGACGAAATTTCTTTTTCAACTAGCGATATAACTAAAGGTAAACCTATTGTTTCATCAACGACAAAATGCCCCTTTTTCGCTTGGAAGAGGGGGGTCAATTTTTCTATATCAATACATTTTAATAAATCATTTACAATAAGTTATAGCCTCCTATAAAGAGTTATATTTCGACATAATCTTTTCAAAATTGTCCTTTTTAAGATAATCTATTACAGCGTCTTTTGCGTTTTCAATCGCGCTTTCAATTAACGGCATTTCATCTTTACTTGGTTTTGATAAAACAAAAACTTTTGCATCATACATTGGTTCACCAATACCTACTCTAATTCTTTTAATATTTTCAGTATGTAGTTTATCAATGATATCTTGCATTCCTTTATGCGAACCAGAGCTTCCTTTTAATCTTAATCGTATTTGACCAGGTTCAATAGCCATATCATCATAAATAATTACTACATCATCTAAATCGATTTTAAAATAATTCACAACTTCTCTTACTGCATCACCACTCAAATTCATAAATGTTGATGGTTTAAAAAGTAAAACATCATTATCAAATATTTTCCCGCGACCTAAAGTTCCTTTAAAAACTTCTTTATCGACATCAATCCTACTAATATCAGAAATTAAATCAATAACCATAAAACCCATATTGTGACGGGTAAGTTCATATTTTTTTCCTGGATTACCTAATCCCACGATTAATTTCATAATTATTGTTCTTCCTCATTATCTAAATTTTCTAAATTATTATTAGCTTTACTTATTAAAAGCATAAATTGATCTTTTTCTTCTTCATTAAAGTCTTTTAATAATTCATCATCGAATCTATTTACTTCCGAAATAAAATTTTTATAAATTTTTAAAGTTTTCTTAGTTGGGATGATAATTTTCTTACGTTTATCATCCGCGGATTTTCTTTCAATATATCCATTCTTTTCTAAATTAGATAATAGTTTAGATACTGTTCCTTTAGTAACTGAAAACATATCTTTAACATCATTTTGACATATTTTGTTATCTTTATTTTCGCATATGTAAAGAAGAACTAAAATATTAGTGCCTAATTCTTGTCCAATATTTTTTAGTATTTTGCTATTTTCATATAAACGATCATATTGAACAACTAATCTTTTTAAATAAAACCCAATAATTCGATATTCTTCCATAATAGTAAATAGTTTGTTAGCAAACTTTTATAATAAATTAATACTAATTTAAAATATTAGCAAGAATTATTTATTTACTATTATTAAACTAATCAATTATTAATTGAAAATTTTATTAACCACTGAAGGTAAATCTTTAAAGGAGTCAATATAGTATTCAGTATTATCTATTTTTCCAAAGCCATATTTTGCATGAATAAATGGTACATTAGCTTTGGTGCATTCCTCTAAATCTTTTATCGTATCACCAACATACACTAAATCTTTTATATGGTGTTTTTCTTTGATATAAAGAATATTTTTCCATTTTTCTAGATTAGTATCACCATATTGAACATAGTCTTTAAAATATTTGTCCATATGAAGAGCGGTTAAATAATTTTCAACATATCCTTTATCAGCGTTACTAACAATATATAAGTCATATTTTTTATATAAACTTGCAATTACTTCTTCTTCATCTTCATACATTTTTCCAGGATGTATCGTCATATATTTAATTTCATCTTTAATACATTCTTTAAATAAAAACATCGAATCAGAAAAAGTTTCATCATAAAACGCAATTGGTCCAGTTTCTTCTGGAGTTAAACCCATATGAGTTTGAATAATATCGACTGTAAAACGATATTTTTTATTTAAACGAATCATCGTTTGATTCCATGAATCACAAATAGAAGAAAGAGCGTTCCAAAGCGTTCCATCCAAGTCAAAAATAATTGCTTTTTTCATAATTATATTTTCTTAATGTTTTTTGCAGATACTTTCGCAACAAATTTTCTCGAAAAGAATCTTGGAGCGAAACATGTCACTTTATTTTTAAAACTTACAATCGCTAAAGTTTTACCTTTTTTAGAACATTTATAGCCATACTCCGCCACAACTTTCGCTGTTACTGGCTTAATTTTCTTAAATGTAAAATCATTATGAGCATTACTCACAAATTTAGATAAAAATGGACCAGGACATAATGTTAATAGTTTAACATTAGTGCCTTTTAATTCAAACGCAATTGATTCTCCAAGATTTAATACAAACGATTTACTAGCATGATAAGTGCACATAAAAGGACCGGGAACAAATCCTGCTATAGAAGAAATATTAATAATATGTCCTTCATTATTTTTTAGCATGTCATCTAAAAACACTCTTGTGAAATATAGTAAAGCCGCACAATTGACATCGACCATTTTCATCTGTTTATCAATGTCCATGTCTTTAAAATCAGTACAATCTCCAAATCCTGCAGCATTAATTAAGTTGTCGACGAAATATTCTTTTTCTTTAGCGTATAAATATACTTCTTTTAATTGATCTCTATTCGATAAATCTTTTTGAATAATATCAATTTCAATATTATTAAAAGTTTTAACTAATTCTTCTTTTACTTCATTTAAACCTTCAAAATTATTATCAACTAAAAGAAGATTGCATCCTTCTTTAGCGTATAAAATAGCAAATTCTTTTCCAAGGCCACCTGCCGCGCCAGTAATTAATGTATATTTTTTCATATCAAACCCCCATAGATAGTATATGACATTATTTTTTAAATAATAATAAAGATATGATATTATAAAAAGGTATGAAAATTAAAAATTTTTTTAAATCATTACTAGCCGGAATGGGAATTGGGGTTGCAAGCGCAATTCCAGGAGTAAGCGGTGGCACAATCGCGGTAAGTTTAAAGGTCTATGACAAAATTATTTCTGCGGTAAGTGGAATTTTTAAACATTTTAAAGAATCAATAAAGGTCCTTTTACCAATTTTACTCGGTGTCGTTTTAGCGCTCATCCCATGTATTTATTTATTTGATAAAGCCTTTGAAGGTTTTGTATTTGGAATAGTAACTCTATTTGCTGGTCTTATTGTTGGCTCATTTCCAGGAATATTAAAAGAGGTTAAAAATGAAAAGGTAACTTCTAAAAATATTATCACATTAATAATTACTTTATTAATTGCTTTAGCGATTGGTGTATTATCAGTTAATTTAGGAGATACAATTAATATATCATCCCATTTTGCGTCACCTGAATGGTGGTTTTATCTTCTCTTAATTCCAGTTGGAATGATCGCATCTTTCGCTTTAGTGGTTCCAGGAATAAGTGGAAGCATGATTTTATTAATATTAGGATTTTATACACCACTACTTGAATATATAAATATTTGGGCAAAAGAAATACTAAGTGGAAACTTTACCAACTTCTTAGTGTGCCTCTTAGTTTTACTTTGCTTCGCTATCGGAGTAATTTTAGGAGTGCTACTAGTAAGCAAAGTTATGGCATTATTACTTAAAAAATTTAGAACTATTACATTTTATGGAATAATAGGATTTATTATAGGAAGTACGATTACATTATTTTATAATAACGAGATTGTAAATTATTATTCTATATGGGCAAATAACAACTATGTTTGGATACCAATGTACTTAGAAATTATATTAGGTATCATTCTATTTATCTTAGGTGCTCTTGGAGTATATTTTTTAGAAAAACATAACGAAAAAATTAAGGAGCAATAATATGCGTTGGGAAATGGAATTTTTAAAGAACCTTTCAAATTGGGGGGTAGGTAATGAAAGCATGGGGTGGTTTAGTTACATCATGTCAGTAATTACTAATCTCGTTGATAAAGGATGGATATGGATAGTAATTGGTATCGTCTTATTATTTTTCAAAAAAACAAGAAAATGTGGTGTAACAGTATGCGTTGCAATGCTCGTCTTTGCGTTATTATTTAATGATATTTTAGTTAAACACATTGTCCAAAGAATTAGACCTTTATATAACACTAAATACATTGAATATTCTAGTGTCATTAAACAAAATCTCGATAATAGCAATTATATGTTCCATGTTGGCGAAAGTTTCTTGTGGGATTTATTCGAAATACCTGATCAAGAAAGTTACTCATTTATGAGTGGACATACTTTCTCATCATTTTTATCTTCGACAATAATTTTCTATTATTTCAAAAAATGTGGAATCGGAGCGTTCATCTTCTCTTTAGTTGTCGCCTTCTCTAGATTATATTTTGGAGTTCATTATCCTACTGATGTTATATTTGGAATGATTTTTGGAATCGTTTTAGCGATCGTTACAATATTATTAGTTAACGATTTTTATAATCGATTCCTTATAAAAAAGAAAAAGAGCAAAACTGCATAAATATCTATGCCAAGAACTTACGAGCAAAATAAAGAAATTAAAAATAAAAGAAAAGAATCGCTTCTTTCTTCTTTATATTTATTGTTTTTAAAATATCGTTATGAAGATATTGATATCTCTTTAATTTGCGAATACGCAAAAATTAAAAGGACGCTTTTTTATCATTATTTTTCATCAAAAGAAGACTTGTTTTGCGAGATTTATAAAAGAAATATTCCATTTTCATTTGAAATTGTTAGCAAAATCAATCAAGAAAATAAACCTAAATTTAAATTAATTGAACTAATTAACAATATCGAAAATTTATTAAAAACTAATGATGAGAATTTATTCAATTCATTCTATTTATATTTAAAAACAGATATTGAAAAAATTGATTGTCTTCCTCCAATCATAAATAGTCATTATCCAACTCTCAGTAAATTATTCAAAAAATATATTAAGGAAGCTTCAAAAAATAATGAAATTAATATCGAGGATGATAGCAAGACAATAATTAACCTATTATATTACACTTATTCTATGTGTTTATATCGAATAAATGGCAATAATAAAAAGAATATCAATTTCAACACGAACTCGATATTCTCATTATTTTTCAATTAATATTTTTCGTCGTATTTTTTCAAATCACGATAAACAGTTTTAAAATTTGGATACATCTTTAAATATACCTTTTTATATAAATATAGGTATTTTTGATGTGCTTCTTTATTTGGATAGAAAGTATCAGTAGTGTGAACCATATGTTCTTTTGCTTCCGCATAATCTTTATAAACACCACAAGCAATAAATGTCGCAATCGACGCTCCTAAAGTTGTAGTTTCATAAGTTTGCACTCTACTGACAGGTAAACCAAAAATATCCGCGGTTATTTGACATATCGCGTTGCTTTGACTTCCTCCACCTGAAATCATAATTTGTTTAACTTTTTTATGTTGTGATTTTTGGATAGATTCTAATCCTTCTTTTAAAGCATAAGCAATTCCTTCAATAATCGCTCTATAAAGATGAACTTTTGTGTGAATATCACTAAAACCAACAATTGATCCTTTCGCTAATGGTCGTTTTAAACCTGGACCCCAATATGGTTGAAGGACCAAACCATCACTACCGGGAGGTATTAATTTTAATTTTTCATTCAATACTTCTTCTGCGGCTAGTTGTAAAATTTTTGCTTCGTTTACTTCTTCGCTAGCGAAGTTTTTAGCAAACCAAGTCAACATCCAATAACCACGATAGATTTGAACTTCCATGTTATACCAGCCTTTAATGGCCGCTTGATAAGCTGGTAAAAATGATTCTGGTTCATGATATTTTTGATTAGATACTTCAACTGTACACGCAGTTCCATAACTAATAGCAGCAGTATCACTACTAAGTGCACCTAAACCGATAGTTTCACAGCCTTTGTCAGTTCCACTTGCGTATAACTTTATACCAGTTGGAATGTCATATTTCTTCGCAATATCATCTTTAATAGTGCCTAATATTTCTCCTGGATTTTTAATTTCAGGTAACAATGAACGATCAATACCAAAAATTCTCCCTTTTAAAGCACCATTTTTATACCATTTTACTTTTTTAAAATTAATTGGATAATGACCGGCATAAGAAGCGCTTGAATCCACTAATAATCCAGTTAACTTATATATTATATATGTAGATAAATTCACATATTTTTTTACTTTTTTCCAATTTTCAGGTTCGTTTTCTTTAACCCAGTGCGCGATAGTTCTTTTTCTATTTAATTTTACAGTGTTAGTCATTCCAACAATGAAAAATAATAGATGGTGAATAAAAGGAATCTTTTCTTTAGCCTGCGCCATTCTTTGATCCAACCAAAGTATTGAATCTCTAATTGGCTTATTGTTTTCATCTAATAATACCGCGGTGTCTCTAAAAGTAGTAACTGTCGCGCCTATTACACGAGAAAACAAATCATGATGTTCTTTCGATAATATTTCTAAGCTTTGAAAAGCTTTATCGACATAAAAATCAGGACTTTGTTCAGCGTATCCTTTTTTTAAAGAATAATATGCTGGTTCATAATGAATTTTACTAATGGCTTCTATTTCACCATTTTTATTAACTAAAGATGTTCTAACTGATTGTGTTCCAAAATCAAATGTGAGCACTAATGGATTATCATTCATTGTTTGTTACCTTACTAAAATAAAAAGTCTTAATACGAATAATTATATTAATGGTTTGATTATAACACGATAATCATTATATTGATATTCTCAAAAATTAATCGAAATCTTATAAAATAAGTAAAAAAAATAAGCAATAAACATAACAAATTTTAATAAATAAAATTACTATGAATGTAAAAATAATTACAATAATATTTATTATTGTGATATTATTACTAACGGAATGCATATATTAAATGCATAGAGCCAAATTTTTAGGAGGAAAACAAATGGCTGAAAGGTATGTATACGCTTTTAAAGACGCTCATGGTTTAGGTAAAGAGCTTCTTGGCGGAAAAGGTGCCGGCTTAGCGGAAATGACCTTTATCGGAATTCCTATTCCACAAGGTTTCACAATTACCACAGAAGCATGCACACTCTATTATCAAAGTGGTAAAAAATTACCTGAATATTTAATTGAAGAAATATTCAAAAATGTTCATTTAATCGAACAAGAATCAGGTAAAACATTTGGTGGCAAAGAAAAACCACTCTTAGTCTCAGTTCGTTCTGGCGCAAGAGTCAGTATGCCAGGTATGATGGATACAATTTTAAACTTAGGTTTAAATGATACCACCGTCCAAGCATTAATTAATGAAACAAAAAATGAAAGATTTGCTTACGACTGCTACCGTCGTTTCATCTTAATGTTCACAAACATTGCCAAAGGTCACCCACGTGATGCTATGGACAAAATGCTTGATGAATTAAAAGAATCAAGAGGATATAAACTTGATACAGAAGTTACCGCAGATGAATTAAAAGTATTAGTCGGTAAATATAAAGCATATTATAAAGAAACATTTGGCGAAGATTTCCCAACTGATCCATATGTCCAATTAGTGGAAGCAGTTACCGCTGTTTTCCGTTCATGGGACAACCCAAGGGCGAACGTTTATCGTAAGATGAACAACATCCCATATGAATGGGGCACTGCTGTTAACGTTCAATCCATGGTCTTCGGTAATAAGGGTGAAACATCTGGTACAGGTGTTGCCTTCTCTCGTTCACCTTCTACTGGTGAAAAGAAAGTTTTCGCTGAATACTTACCAAACGCTCAAGGTGAAGACGTCGTCGCAGGTATTCGTACACCACTTCATATTGAAGAATTAGAAAAGAGAATGCCTGAAGTTTATAAACAATTCAACGAAACCATTCATAAAATGGAACTCCATTACAAAGATATGCAAGATATGGAATTTACTGTTGAAGATGGTAAATTATTCTTCTTACAAACTCGTAATGGTAAAAGAACTGCTCAAGCTGCATTAAAGATTGCATGTGACTTAGTTGATGAAGGTATCATCACTGAAAGAGAAGCAGTATTAAGAGTTGAACCAAATGCATTAAATAGCTTATTACACCCAAGCTTTGATGCTGCAGAATTAAAGACATTAACTCCTATTGGAGTTGGTTTACCAGCCTCTCCAGGAGCAGGAACTGGTCATATTTCATTTGATGCTGCGGATGCGAAAGCTCGTAGAGCAAATGGAGAAAAAGTTGTCTTAGTCCGTGCTGAAACATCCCCAGAAGATATCGAAGGTATGGTTTCTAGTGAAGGTATTCTCACCAAACGTGGTGGTATGACTTCTCACGCGGCTGTTGTTGCTCGTGGTATGGGTAAATGCTGTGTCGCCGGATGTTCAGAAGCTATCATCGATGAAGAAGCTAAGACATTAACATTAAATGGCAAAGTCTATCATGAAAATGACACCATCTCAATTGATGGTTCAACAGGTAATGTTTATGATGGTGCTGTTAAGACTGTCGAACCAGAATTAACTGGTGACTTTGGTCGCTTAATGAAATGGGCAGATGATGTCCGTGAATTACATGTTCGTGCAAACGCTGATACTCCAAAAGATGCGGTTCAAGCTGCAAAATTTGGTGCTGAAGGAATTGGCTTATGCCGTACCGAACATATGTTCTTTGAAAAAGACAGAATCTTCCATATGAGAAAAATGATTCTTTCTGAAACAGTTGAAGGAAGAGAAGCCGCTTTAGCGGAATTATTACCATATCAACGTGATGACTTCTATAAATTATATATGGCGATGGATGGTAAAAACGTTAACGTTCGTTTATTAGATCCACCTCTCCACGAATTCTTACCACAAGAAGAAGATAAGATTGAAGAACTCGCTGAAGCATTAAATATGACAGTGGAACACGTCAAAGATCGTATCTCCTACTTACATGAATTCAACCCAATGATGGGTCACCGTGGATGCCGTCTTGATGTTTCTTATCCAGAAATTGGTAAGATGCAAGCAAGAGCCATTATCGAAGCCGCTCTTCAAGCTCAAAAAGATATGGGCAAGAAAGTTACTCCTGAAATCATGATTCCATTAACTTTGGACATCAAAGAATTCAAATATGTTAAATCCATTATTACTGAAACTGCTGATGCAATTATCGCTGCCAGCGGACAAAAGATGGAATACAAAGTTGGAACAATGATTGAAATTCCACGTGCTGCTTTATTAGCGGGCGAAATCGGAAAAGAAGCTGCTTTCTTCTCATTTGGTACAAACGACTTAACACAAATGACCTTTGGATTCTCTCGTGATGATGCTGGTAAATTCTTACCAGATTATTACGGAAAGAAAATCTTCGAACAAGACCCATTTGCGACAGTCGACCAAAAAGGTGTTGGCAAATTAATCAAAATGGCGGTCAAAGATGGTCGCGAAGCAAACGACGATTTACATGTTGGTGTTTGTGGAGAACATGGTGGAGATCCAGTCTCTATCGAATTCTTCCAACAAGCCGGACTTGATTATGTCTCTTGTTCACCATTCCGTGTCCCAGTCGCACGTTTAGCCGCTGCACAAGCCGCTGTTAAATTCCCACGTAAAAAATAATTAATTAAATTATTAATTATTAAATAAGTTTAAAACAACCTCATCTAAGAGTTATTAACTCAAATGTGAGGTTGTTTTATTATTTACTATTAAGGATTATTATAAATATTTTTCTATTCCACTCTCCTAGATGTATGAATAGATTAAAAATAAAAACAGGTCATAATTTTTTATATCGACCTGTTTTTTTACAAAATTGAAATAAATTAATTAATTTAAATCGCTATCTTTTGATACTAAAAGCAAGATTCCAACAACTAAATTTGAGAAAATAATTGAAAGGACAGCGTGCGCGGTCATCGCTTTTTTAGTCGTGCCATTTTTTAATTTTTTAAGGATTAAAGCATCGTTAACAATACCGACCACACAACAAATCGCGGAAATAATCATAGCCACAACAACAATGCCATAAACCATATTAAATATATCTTCAGTCACTTCAACTCCAGCAGTGGAAGGATCATTTGCCATCGTTTGATTTATTACATCCATAATAAATTCTTTCATTGAAGAAGAGACAATTAGGGCAATTAACATATAGCCAAGACTAAATGACAAAGCAACAATAGAAATAATAGTTAATACTTTAATTGCAGTTTTCATTTTTTAGTTTTTCTCCTTTAATTTTATTTTTTAATAGGTTTTAATACTTTAATACCACCCATAAATGGACGTAAAACTTCTGGGACAACAACTGAACCATCTTCTTGTTGATATTGTTCTAATATTGCTGGGAATATACGAGAAGTCGCTAAACCTGAAGCGTTGAGTGTATGAACAAATTTATTTTTATTTGTGGCTTTATCTTTATATCTAATCATTCCTCTTCTAGCTTGATAATCTCTCGCATTCGAAGCACTTGATACTTCTTTATAAATATCAATACTTGGTAAATAAACTTCAATGTCATAGGTTCTCGCCATTGAATGAGAAATATCTCCTGCCGCTAATTTGGACACTCTAAAATGTAATCCAAGTTTTTCCACTAAAGAGGAGGCTTTATAAACTAATTCATCAAAAGCTTTGTCGCTATCTTCTGGCTTTGTATATTGAACCATTTCAACTTTATCGAATTGATAGCCACGAATCATTCCTCTTTCTTCACTGCGATAACTTCCTGCTTCTCTTCGATAGCAAGGAGTGTAAGCAAAATATTTCTTAGGTAAATCTTCTTCTTGTAATATTTCGTTGCGGTGTAAATTCACTAACGCTGTTTCAGCGGTAGGAAGGATAAATCTTTTTGGGTCACTATTTTCAAGCCAAAATACATCTTCTTTAAATTTAGGAAATTGTCCAGCGACAAAACCAGATTCATAATTTAAAGTATGAGGAGGAAGAATAAAAGTATATCCATCTTTTAAATGTTCACTGATAAAGAAATTTAAAAGTGCCCATTCAAGTCTTGCTCCAAGATTAGTGTAAACCCAGCTTCCTCGACCAGCAATTTTCGCTCCTCTATCATAGTCCACTAAACCAAGCGATGTCGCGAGTTCAACGTGGTCTTTCATTTTGAAAGAGAAAGTTGGTTTTTCTTTATAAACTCGAATAACTTTATTATTTTCTTTTCCACCGGATAATAAATCTTCATCTGGAATATTTGGTAATTCTGATACAAAATTAAAGATTTTTTCTTCAATTTCCTTTAATTCTGCCTCTTTTTCTTGATTTTCTTTATTAATAGTCTTAACTTTTGCAAAAATAGGAGTGACATCTTCTCCATTCTTTTTCATCATAGGAACAAGAGAAGAAAGTCGATTAGATTCTGCTTTGTTAGCTTCGACTTGTTGCATTAATTCTTTTCGTTTTTTATCCCATTCAAGTAAAGGTTCAAAATCAGCATCCCACATTTTCTTTTTGAGAGCGTCTTTTACTTTATTAGGATTTTCTCTAATGACGTTAATATCGATCATAATTGATACTTCCTTTTATTTAAATTCATAAATGTAAGAAGTGCTAGTCAATTAAACTAGCACTCTTTCATTTTATTCTTTTGTTTCTTCTACGGTAGTAGTAACTTCACTATTTTCAGCTTCAGTTACTTCTTCTTCAATTTCTTCTTCGTGTTCAACGATAGTAATAGAAGATACTTTTTGTTTGCCTTCGAGGTTAATTATTTTCACTCCTTGAGCGTTTCTTCCAGTTTGTCGAATTTGCTCTAATGGGGTTCTAATAATTATTCCACCAGTGGTAATTACCATTAAGTCTTCATCACCATTAATCGCACGAACTGCGACTAGTTGGCCAGTCTTTTCAGTGACTTTTAAGGTTGTAACACCTTTCGCTCCACGTTTAGTTTTACGATATTCTAAGGCATCACTAATTTTTCCAAGTCCTTTTTCAGAAATAGATAAGATTAATTTACCTTCGAAAGATGTGGTAACACCGACGACTTTTTGTCCTTCTTCTAATGTAATACCTTTAACACCTGCTGCGGTTCTACCCATTGGTCTAACATCTGAGGCATAGAAATTAACCATCTTACCTCCACTTGAACCAATACCAACAATCGCATCATTGTCAATTTCTTTAACATCAATTAAATTGTCGCCTTCTCTCATAGAAATAGCGATTTTACCATTTGCTCTAATAGATTCGAATTCTTTAATAGATGTTCTTTTGACTGTTCCGTGTTCGGTAAAGAACATTAAATAGTGGTCTTCTAAATATTCATCACAAGAAATAATGGCTTTAACTGATTCATCTTTTTCAAAAGATTGGAATAAGTTAATAACTGGAATTCCTTTTGATGTACGACCAAATTCTGGGACATTATATCCTCTAGTGCGATAAACTTTTCCTTTATCAGTAAAGAATAATAAATCAGTGTGCGTTTTCGCTGACACTAAAATATCAACTGTATCATTATCATTTGTTGACATTCCTTTAATTCCACGACCACCTCTATTTTGTGAACGGAATGTATCGTTAGTTAAACGTTTGATATATCCGTTTCTTGTCAAGGCAATAACGATATTTTCTTCTGGAATTAAATCTTCATCATCAATGCTTGAGACATCCGTGGAAATTTCTGTTCTTCTTGCATCGTTGAATTTATCTTTGATTTCTAATAATTCATTGATGACAACTTCAGTTTCATTAGCTTTAGAAGATAAGATATCTCGATATTTTGCAATGTTAGCTAACAAGACTTCTCTTTCTGCTAATAACTTATTAGTTTCAATACCAGTAAGTCTTCTAAGTGTCATTGCTAAAATAGCTTGAATTTGAGGATCGGAGAAACCAAATTTTTCTTCTAAAGTTAAAGTGGCTTCTTCAGGGGTACTACTATCTTTAATAATATCGACAATTTCATCGATGTTATCGTGACATTTTAATAAACCTTCAACAATGTGTTCTCTGGCTTCATCTTTTTCTAAAAGGAATTTTGTTCTTCTTTCAATAACTTCAATTTGGAAATTGAGGTAACTTTGTAACATGGTTTTTAAAGAAGCAACTTTTGGTGCTCCATCAACCAAGCAAAGCATAATGATACCATAACTCACTTGTAAAGAAGTGTTCTTATATAATTGATTCAATAAAACTTCAGGAATGACATCTCTTCTAACTTCGATAACAACACGAATTCCATCTTTATTTGATTCATCTCTAATATCAGTAATGCCATCAATGACTTTTTCGTGAACGAGAGTGGCAATATTTTCAATCATTGTAGATTTATTCACTTGATATGGAATTTCAGTAATAACGATACGTTTTAAGCCTTTATCGCCTCTTTCTTGAATTTCGGCTTTACTACGAATAGAAATGCTGCCAGTACCAGTCTCATAAGCTTCTTTAATTCCACCTTTTCCAAGGATGATGCCACCAGTAGGGAAATCAGGACCATGGATGTATTCCATTAAACCTAAAGTATCTAATTCTGGATTTCTCGCAATAGCGATAACAGCGTCGATAACTTCTCCAAGATTATGAGGAGGAATATTTGTCGCCATACCAACAGCGATACCATTAGAACCGTTAACTAATAAGTTAGGGAATCTAGAAGGTAAAATGACTGGTTCTTTTTCTGTACCATCATAGTTATCAGCAAAATCAACAGTATTACAATTGATGTCTCTTACCATTTCAAGCGCTAATTTGGTCATTCTGGCTTCGGTATAACGCATAGCAGCAGCTTCATCACCGTCGACAGAACCGAAGTTACCATGACCATCCACTAAGGTGTATCTCATTGAGAATGGTTGAGCTAAACGAACTAATGTTTGATAAATCGCTGCGTCACCATGTGGGTGATATTTACCCATGACATCACCAACGATACGAGCGCTTTTCTTATATGGTTTATCTGGTTGCATACCAGTTTCGTTCATTCCGTAAATAATACGACGGTGAACTGGTTTTAAACCATCTCTCGAATCAGGAATAGCACGACTAACGATAACGCTCATCGCGTAATCCAAGAAGGAACTTTGAACGGTTTCCGTAATAGCGACATCTCTCATTCCAGGAACGATGCCTTCTTCTAATTCTTCGATTTCTTTTTCATTAACTTCATCAACTTCTTCTTCGTTTGATTCTTCATTAACTTCTTCAATATTATCTTTTTCTTCGAATAACATTTTTCATTCCTCCTTTCATTAAATATCGAGGTTTTTCACGAATTTAGCGTTTTCGTGAATAAATTGTTTTCTTGGGTCGACATTATCACCCATCAAGTCAGTAAATACTGTTTCTGCTTTAATCGCATCATCAACAGTAACTCTAAGCATTTTTCTATTATCTGGATCCATTGTGGTTTCCCATAATTGGTCATAATCCATTTCACCAAGACCTTTATAACGTTGGAATGGATATCCAGGTTTTAAATTTAATTTCTTTTTAATTACTTCAAGTTGTTCATCATTGTAGGCATAATATGCTTTTCCATGATAATCAACTTTATATAATGGAGGTTGAGCGATGTAAACGTAACCATTTTCAATAAGTGGTCTCATATAACGGAAGAAGAATGTTAATAATAAGATTCTAATGTGGCTACCATCGACATCAGCATCGGTCATGATAACGATTTTATGATATCTGATTTTTGAAACATCAAAGTTAGGATCGATACCTCCACCAATCGCGGTAATCATATTACCAATTTCCGCGTTCGCGAATATTCTTTTTACTTGTGCTTTTTCAACATTTAAAATTTTTCCACGTAAAGGAAGAATCGCTTGGGTTTCTTTGTTTCTACCATTTTTTGCCGAACCACCAGCAGAGTTACCTTCAACGATGAATAATTCGCACTTTGTTGGGTCTTTAGAGGAACAATCAGCGAGTTTTCCAGGAAGAGTGGTTAATTCTAAGCCACCTTTTCTTCTCATCTCATCACGGGCTTTTCTTGAGGCAATTCTCGCGTTAGCCGCCATAATGATTTTATCGAGCATAATTTTCGCGGTTTTTGGATTTTCCATCAAGAAACGATTTAATTGTTCACCAACGATTTGAGAAAGGATACCTCTCACTTCGGAATTACCTAATTTAGTTTTAGTTTGTCCTTCAAATTGTGGATTTGGATGTTTAACAGAAATAATTGCTGTTAAACCTTCTTTAATATCATCGTATGTAAGATTGTCTTCATTATCTTTTAAGAATTTATTCGCTCTTGCGTAAGCGTTAATAATTCTTACCATTGCCATTTGGAAACCAGATTCATGAGTTCCACCTTCATGGGTGTTAACATTATTACAGAATGAGAAAATACTCGCGTTATAACCATCATTATATTGAAGAGCAACTTCTGCATATATTTGTGCGTTTGAACCATTGATTTCCACTGGTTTAGTGCCTTCACAATAAATAACTTCAGGGAAAATTGGAGTTTTATTGTGATTGATGAATTGAACGTATTCTTTAATACCGCCTTCATAACGGAATGATTCGGTTTTAATATTTTCTGGATCACGTGTATCACTAACAACGATGTGAATTCCTCTATTTAAATACGCGACTTGTCTTAATCTATCTCTAATAGTGACATAGTCATAAACAGTTGTTTCTTTGAAAATTTCAGCATCTGGTTTGAAAGTAACACTTGTTCCTGAATCATCACAATCTCCGATTCTAGTTAAATGTCCAACTGGATGACCACCATTTTCAAATCTTAGGAAATAAACGCCACCTTCTTTATGAACGGTAACTTCAAGCCATTCACTAAGCGCATTAACAACAGAGGCACCAACACCGTGAAGACCACCTGAGACTTTATAGCCTCCTCCTTCACCAAATTTTCCACCGGCATGTAGAATGGTATAGACGGTTTCAACGCCAGAAAGGCCACTCTTAGCAACGATATCAACAGGGATGCCACGTCCATTGTCAGTGACGGTTATTGTGTCTCCTGGATTAATTGTGACAGTGACTTTTGTACAATAGCCCGCTAACGCTTCATCAATCGCATTATCAACAATTTCCCAAACGAGATGATGAAGTCCGGGGGAAGCTGTTGTACCTATATACATACCAGGTCTTTTTCTTACTGCTTCTAATCCTTCTAAAACTTGGATGTTAGTTGCAGTGTATTCTTTATCAGCTTTTTCGTATTGAATTTCATTTTCAGTAATTTCTGAAACGCTGACATCGACATTTCCACTAACTGTTTCATCAGTAGTTATATCTTTCTTTTCTTCTTCCATTTAGAAGACCTCCTTTAATTATTAGCAATTTTGAATGTTGTCGCGTCTTTCACTTCGTTATCAACTGTCGTGATAAACGCTTGTTCAAACTTTTTCACAAAGCTTATTAGTAATGATTTTTTATCTTCATCTAATTCGCTTAATACATCATCTAAGACAACAATAGGTTTTTTATCTTGTTCCTTTATTAAGAAATATGGAGCAAGTTTTAAAGCTAAAGCACAGATTCGATTTTCACCTTGGGAGCCAAATTTTGAGATATCTTTATTGTTTTTATAAAACACAAAGTCTTCTCTTTGAATTCCAATTGAAGTGGCTTTTCTTTTTAAATCTCCTTCTTTGTTTCTTTCAAACATCAATAATGTGTTTTCTAAATAATTTTCATCATCGATGTTCGTGTATGGATGATATTCTATCCTCATATCCTCGCACACGCCTGTGAGCGCGCGTGTAATTTTAATAAGGATATTATTAATATCCTTACAATACATGGTTCGGTATTTGATTATCGGTTTAGATAATTTTACCAATAGTTCAGTTAAAGTCGATAGATAGATTGGATCGACTTTTTCCCTTTTTAATAATTCGTTTCTCTCTTTCAATACTTTTTCATATCGACTAATTGCATCGAAGTATCCTTGGCTTTGTTTGGATAGTGCAATATCAAGAAACTTTCGCCTATTAGAAGGCGAGCCTCTGAACAACATAACATCTTTTGGCTCGAACAAGACGACATTTGTGAGCCTTGATAATTCAGAGATTTTTTGGATTGGCTTATTGTTGATTAAAATTTTTCTTCCTTCTTTATTGATAATGACTTTTATTCTTCGAAGAATATTACCTTCATATATTTCAGCGAATATATACGCTTCCTTTTCACCTTCTTTAATTAGTTCGATATTTTCTATCGTTCTAAAAGATCTCGCTAAAGAAAGATAATAAATCGCTTCAACAACGTTGGTTTTTCCGACTCCGTTCGGGCCAAAAATGACATTTAATGACTTATCAAATTCAAATGTTTTGTTTTTATAATTTCTGAAATTGATAAGTGTTAACTTTTTTACATACATTATTCGATAGTGTATATCGTGTCAGAAATCTTGATTTTGTCTTTTCGATACAATTTTCGACCTCTTCGATTTTCTAAGACACCATTAACATAAACATCATTATCAATTAAATACGTCTTCGCCATTCCTCCTGTATCAATATAATCTTCAATCTTAAGCAAATTTTGAAGAGTGATATATTGATCTTCTTCTCTTATTTTGATGTTTTTTTTATTCATGTTTTTATTATATCTAATTTTAAGCGTCTTTAAAACGATTTTTGTTTATTTTATATAAATAAACTAAAAAATGGGAAATTCTTCTCTAAATGCCCTTAAAACGCAAAATAAAAACGGCCGATATTTTTAAAGGCCGTTAATAAGAATTAATTTAATACTTTAATAATTAAAATGTTCTCATTGGAGTAACGATTTGAATTACAGTGTTGTCGTTTGGATTTTTAATGACGAATGGTTTCATTTCACCAATAAATGAGAAAACGACATCTTCGCTGCCGAGCGCTTTTATCGCTGAAACAACAAATTCAGAATTGAATGAAATATCTAACATTTGTCCATCAAAAGAATAAGTTTCAATTCTTTCAACAGCAGAACCGACTTGTGAACTTTTTGAAGTGACAGAAACTCCTTCGCTCGACATTTTTAAATTGACAACATTTTCGCGGTCAATCGAAAGAATATTCGCACGATCAATAGCTTTAATTAAGTCGATTGCATTGACTTCTAAAGTATAATTTGAAAATTTTGGAACGATGTTTTTAGTATTCGGATAATCACCAACCACTAAGCGAGAAGATACGACAGTATTTTTAAAAGTAAATAATGCTTTTTTATCGCTGATAGCGATAGCAACCGCGGATGAGCCTTCAATTAATCTTTCAACTTCCATCATCATTCGTGCAGGAATATTAGCGGTGAAATTAAGTGAAGAATCGACAGAAATTTGTTTTCTTGCTAATCTAGCAGAATCGGTTGTAGTGGCAGTTAAAATACCATCTGCAGCTTCTAAATTAATCGCCGTTAAAAGAGGTTTGTGTTCTTTAGTGGACGCTGCGAAAGCAGTTTGATCAACTAAAAGAGCAAATAAAGAAGTTGGTAAAGTGAATTCAGTTCCACTTGCGTCTAAGTCGATGTCTGGATATTCATCGACACGGACACAGTTTAATTTATATTCACTACGTGAATCACTGATAGTTACAATTGTTGAATCGATGATTTCTAAAGTAATTTCATCTTCTTCCATCTTACGAGCAATTTCAGAAATAATTTTAGCATTAATTAAAGTAGAACCTTCTTTATAATTTCTAATAATGTCATTTCCATTATCGTCTTTATAAGGAATCATTGTTCTAATTGTTAAATCAAAATTAGAACCGGTTAAAAATAATCCAGTTTCATTTAATTGAATTTTTATATTTGCTAAGACAGCGATAGTAATTTTACTAGCGACTGCTTTACCAACAATTGTCAATCCTTTAACAAATTCATCTCTTTTAATTGTAAATCTCATAATATTTATTTCCTTTTATTTTATATATTTATTAATAGTAATAATAAGTAATGTGGAAAATGTGGATAACCTCAATTTTTTAATTTTTATTTCCTTTTAAATATTTTAACATATATAGTATTTAATTGGTATTTTTATTTATAAAATAAAGTTTATTGTTTAATTCGCTTTTTTAAATCGGATATTGCGGTCTTTAAAGCTTCATTATGTTTCAACTCTTTTTCCACTTTTTGTACACCATTCATCACCGTTGTGTGGTCTCTTCCACCGAAAATGGTACCAATTTTCTTTAAAGATTCATCTGGAATCATATCTCTAATTAAATACATAGCAATATGTCTTGCAGTCGCGATTTGATTATTTCTGTTTTTACCCACTAATTGGCTAGGAGTAAGATTGTAATAATCACTTACTACGTCGATAATTTTTTGTTCGCTTAGTTCAGTGCTGATAGATTTTGAGCCAGTTAATGAAGAAACTGCTTCGACGGCAATTTCTAATGTTACGTGATTAGTTTGTTTAAAATTAACGACATAAAATATTAACCTATTTAACGCACCTTCAAGTTCTCTAACATTTTGTGAAAATTTCGTAGCAAAGAAGTGAAGAACACTATTATCAAATGAATCAACATTTTGTCCATTTGCTTCAATCTTTTTCTTTAAAATTTCAACACAAGACATCTCATCAGGTTGTTTGATAGATACGACTAATCCTTGATTAAATCTAGTGACTAATCTCGATTCTAAATCTTTTAATTCATTTGGTTGTCTATCACTTGTTATAACGATTTGTTTTCCTTCTTGCACTAATCTTTGATAGATGTAGAAAAACATCTCTTCGGTTTTAACCTTATTTACTAAAAATTGAACATCATCAAAAAGTAAGACATCAACATCTTTAAAGAAGTCTTTTAGTGATTCGCTATCCTTATCAGCGCGTACGTATTTAATGTATTCTTCAACAAAGTCGTTCGCGGTGATATATAAGATGTTCGCGTCAGGACGTCCATTTTCTAAGATAAAATTACCAATCGCATGCAAAAGATGAGTTTTGCCAAGTCCAGATTCTGAATGAATAAATAATGGATTATACATTTTTCCTGGATTACTAGCGATGATAAGCGCAGCTTGAGAGGCTTCGCGGTTAAAAGGACCGACGACAAAGTTTGAAAAAGTTAATTTTGAATTGAGTTTCGCATAAGGAAAATATGTAGATTCTATCTTATCTTTTTTTGAATTTTCTTTAGTTTCTTTTTCTTTTAGTTCATCGATATAAACAAATTCGATTTTAAAGACTGTTTCGCTAATCTCGCTAACAGCGTCGTTGATCATAGTAATATATTTGGTATTTAATAATCGAGACGCTAAACTCGTATCGGTTGATATCGTCATCGTATTATTATCAATATTATATAATTCAGTATTTTCAAAAAATGATTCATAGACCATTTTATCGTTGGATAATATTTTTTTAATCTTTTCTTTGGCTTTTTCCCAAATCCTTTTAGCTTCAGTGAGTGATGTGTTCATAAATTTTACCTTCAATTGTTTTACATTATAAAATAATCCACATTATTTTTATATAAAAATATGTTGGGTTTTTACTTATCCACATAGTAATGTGGAAAACTATTATTATAAATAATAATATTAATTTTAGCACTAATTTTCCACAAAATGAAAAAGT
The DNA here is from genome assembly GCA_051872395.1 of Bacilli bacterium. Classification (GTDB taxonomy): domain Bacteria; phylum Bacillota_I; class Bacilli_A; order RFN20; family CAG-826; genus JBJEDU01. The sequence goes on from JBJEDU010000009.1 coordinate 22,004, forward strand.
GGATAAACGTGTGGAAAACTTATCCACAATGTGGAAATATGTGGAAAACTTATTCCGTAGTTAATTGGTCATCTTTGTATAATATATAATGACTGATGTGTGGGTTAAAATTATGTGGAAAACTATAAATTATATATTTATGGAAAATTCCTCAAATCGATATTAATTAATATTAATTAATTTGACAATAAATGTTAAAACTATTTATACTTTATTTTGACTAGAAACTAGTTGGAGGAAATATTAATGAAAAGAACTTATCAACCAAGTAAGATTAAGCATGCTCGAAAAGCTGGATTTAGAGCAAGAATGAAAAGTGCGACAGGTCGCAAAGTTTTAGCGAAAAGAAGAGCTAAAGGTCGTAAAAAATTATCTGATTAATTTTTAAATGATGAAAGCACAATACAGAATCAAAAAATCAGATGAATTCCTCGCGACTATGAAAAGAGGAAAATTATACAAAAATTGTGCCTATGTTATTTATTTAAAACCAAATACTTTCTCAAATGTTCGTATCGGCATTTCTACTTCTAAAAAATTAGGAAATGCCGTTATACGAAATAGAATCAGAAGACAAGTAAGAGCTATGATTCATAATTTAATTAATTATGAGTGCCAAAAAGACATTGTTATTATCGTAAAAAAAGATTATTTGGATTCTGATTTTCAAACAAACAAGACTTTATTAGAAAATCTTCTAAGTAAAGAGGAAGGAATATTAAAATGAAGAAAAGCGCAAAAATTGGTTTAGTGTTATTAACACTAATATCAGGTGCAACATTGTTATCTAGTTGTACAGCGTCTTTTTGTTCGGTTAAAGACCGTTCAGAAATGCTATACGCTTTTGATTATGGTGTAACAAATTATTACAGCGCGACAGATGAAAACTTACCTGAAGACGCTGTACCACTTACTTCTTCTAATACGAATGTATATTACACCGCTAAAATCGAAAACAACGCTTATGTAGGCGAGATTATAACAAATGCAGTAAAGCAAGGTTATAGACAACCTTCTTTAGCGTACTTTGAAGAAATGGACAGGGTCCTTTTAAATTATGTTATCGAGTACGCGCAAGAAGTCACCCCGTCTTATTCGTATAATTTAGATACGATTACCACCGAAGAAATCATCAATTTATTAGATAATTATGGTTATCTAAAATATTACGATAGTGTCAACCAAAAACAAGTATTATGGACCAACTGGGAATATCTCAACACTATCGTTAGACAAAATGTTACTTTTGATCAATACCCAGATAGTGATTTTATTACTTATTACAAAAGTACGATGAATTCTAAAATCCAATCTTATAATTCATGTTTAGCGACCAAAAGTGATAAATATGGATATTACGGATATGGAAGTAATAAAAAGCCAATTGAAATCGAAGAAAAGACTTGGGCTTATGCTTGGAAAAAAGGATTTTTAGAAGGTTTATTAATTTACCCTATTGGATGGGCAATTGATAGCATTGCTATCGGATTTTCTAATCTCGGTATGCCATTACAATATGGTGTTCCACAAGTCCTCGCTATTTTATTTATTACTTTAATTATTAGACTTTTGTTACTTTTAGTAACATTTAAACAAACAACAATGAACGCTAAGATGCAGGAATTACAACCTGAACTTGCAAAAATACAAGCCAAATATCCTAATTCAAATACCAATCAAAGAGAAAAAGAATTGATGGCTATGGATACTCAAAAATTGTATAAGAAACATAAAATTAATCCATTCTTATCAATTATCGTAATGATTATTCAATTCCCTGTATTTATTTGTGTTTGGGGTGCTATGAGTGGTTCCAGCGTTCTTTCAAGTGGTGAATTTTTAGGACTTAGATTATCTGATTCTATCTCTTCTGTTTTATTTAATGGAGCGAATTGGACAAGTGGTTCTCCTGCTGTTTGGACAGCGATTGTTTTATTTGTTCTTATGGGTGCTGCTCAAGTCGTTTCTATGCTTTTACCACAATGGATTCAAAAAGCCAAACAAAAGAAAGTATCGAGAATGGGTAGAAACCCAGGTGCTAAATCACAAAATGACAAAATGAAGATGGTCACATATATTATGATGGTCTTTATTATCTTCATGGGATTCTCACTTGCTTCAGGTATGGGAATTTATTGGTTTATTGGTGCGCTTATTTCTATCGCGCAAACACTAATTATTGAAGCGGTTAATAATTCGAAAAAACATAACAAAAAGAAAGAGAGAAAAAGATAATTTATGAAAATATATCAAGCTAAGAGTGTTGAAGAAGCTTTGCAAGAAGCTTCAGAAGAACTACAAATACCTGTCGAAGAAATCATTTATGAAGTAGATGACAAGAAAAAAGGTTTATTTAATAAAAAAGTCGTTGTTCGTGTTTTAGAACTTTGTGATGTCATTCAATACGCTGAAGATTATATTTTAAACGTTATTGATTCCTTAGGAATTGAAAATACTGTTAAAACTACTTTAGATGATGACATTATTCGTATCACCATTGATTCAACTCATAATCCAATATTAATTGGAAAAAATGGTAAGACATTACAAGCATTAAATGAATTAGTAAAGACCGCGGTCAATAGTAAATTCCATAGACGCTACCGCATTTTACTCGATGTTAATGGTTATAAAGATCATAAATATTATCGTTTAGAAAAAGTCGCAAGAAAGTATGCTTTCCAAGTTGCTAAAACGAAAGAAAGTTACGTTTTTGCCGCGATGCCTGCGGATGAAAGAAGAGCGATACATCACGCAGTATCAAACATTCGTCATGTGAAGAGCGAATCCGTGGGCGAAGGCATTCACCGACAAGTTCATCTCACTTACGTTGAATAATTAAAATACGCCCTTTGGGCGTTTTTTAAATAATGAATATTAATTATTATGAATGAAACAATTGTTGCCTTAGCTACTCCACCATTTAAATCTGCTCTCGCTGTTATTAGAATATCTGGCGATGATGCTTTTGATATTGTTTCTAAAATATTCACTAAAGATATTAGAAACATTACAAAAAGAACTTCTTTTATTGGAAAAATTATCGATGGTAATGAAGTGGTGGATGAAGTGGTCCTTTTAGCGTATAAATCACCTGCTTCTTTTACTGGTGAAGATTTAGTGGAAATCATTTCTCATGGTTCTTCTTTAATCACTAATCAAATTATTGAACTTGTCATTTCTAAAGGAGCGAGATACGCGGTAAATGGAGAATTTTCTTCTCGAGCGTTTCTTCATAATAAAGTTGATTTAATTCAAGCTGAAGCGATTAATGATGTTATTAATGCGACGAGTAAAGAAGCAAAGAAATTATCATTATTATCTTTAGATGGTTCAACTTCAAAATTGATTTATCCTATTAAAACTAAACTCGCAGATTTAATGTCATTAATTGAAGTCAATATCGATTATCCAGAATATGAAGATATTGAAGTCGCGGGTAAATCTCAAGTGGAAGAGACTACCACTTATTTAATCGATGTAATCGATGATTTAGTTAAATCTGGTGAAAAAGGGAAGATTGTTAAAGATGGTTTAAAAGTCGCTATCGTGGGGCGACCAAATGTTGGTAAATCATCTTTATTAAATGCTTTATTAAATGAAGATAAAGCTATTGTCAGCGATATTGAGGGAACGACAAGAGATATTGTTGAAGGCGATGTCTTTTTAGATGGATTAACTCTTCATCTTTTAGACACTGCAGGAATTAGAGAATCGCAAGATATGATTGAAGGTATTGGTGTTTCAAAAGCCAAAAAATCTATTTTAGAAGCAGAGTTTGTTTTGCTTGTTATTGACGCAAAAGAAGGCATAACTAAAGAAGATAAAGAAATAATTGATATCATCGGAGAAAAAGACCATCTTATTATTTATAATAAAGGCGATTTATTAACTGAAAAAGATGATGATAAAATTTATATTTCAGCGATAAATAAAGATATATCGATATTAGTAAATAAAATAAAAGAATATTTCTCTTTAGATGAACAAGTGTTTTCTAAACCTTCATTAAATAACGTTCGTCAAATAGGTTTATTAAAATCAATAAAAGAAAACCTTATTATTGCTAGAAATGATGCTTTAAATGATATTCCTTTAGATATTGTTGAAGTATCTCTTTTATCCGCATATCGAAATGTTTTAGATCTTCTTGGTGAAGATAATAAAATCGATTTATCAAAAGAAATTTTTTCTAGATTTTGTGTAGGAAAATAAGATGTTAATTGATACCCATACTCATTTGAATGATAAAGATTTGTATTCTGAAAGAGATAACATCATCGTTTCAGCGAAAGAAGTAGGAGTAAAACAATTTATTGTTGTTGGATTTGATTATGATTCTTCTTTTCTTGCTTTAGATATTGCAAGAGAATATGAAGAAGTATACGCTGCGATTGGAATTCATCCAACTGAAATCGATTCATTAATTAATAAGGATGAAGATAAATTATTTTCTTTGTTAAATAATGATAAAGTTGTCGCTTTAGGTGAAATCGGATTAGATTATCACTGGGAAAAAGATGAAGATAAAAAGAAAAGACAAAGAGAATATTTTATTCATCAAATTGAAATCGCTAATAAATATAATAAACCAGTTATCATTCATTCTAGAGAAGCAAGTAAAGATACTTATGACATTTTAAAAACTTATCCAGTTAATAAAAAAGGGGTAATTCATTGTTTCTCAATGTCAAAAGAAATGATGAAAGAATTTGTTAAACTTGGATATTATATTGGCTTAGATGGTCCTGTTACTTTTAAAAACGCAAAAGAAGTTATTGAAGTTGCAAAATATGTTCCTTTAGACCGTTTATTATTAGAGACAGATTGTCCATATATGGCGCCTACTCCATTTCGTGGAAAACGTAATGAGCCAAAATATTTACCTTATATCGCTGATAAAATCGCAGAAATTAAAGGTATTGATAAAGAAGAAGTGAAAAGAATTACTTCTAGTAATGCTAAAAAATTGTTTCACGTGTAAATTATGAAATATAAAATTGATTATTTGATTGTTATTGAGGGTAATAATGATGAATCTTATCTCTCGAGTTTTATTTCTTCATTTTATTTTGTTATCAATGGATATGACATTAATGAAGAGAAAATCAAATTTTTAAAAGAAGTTGAAAAAGTTAGAAAAATTATTCTTCTATTAGATCCAGATGAAGCGGGAAAAAATATTAGAAATAAACTCCATAATTATTTGAATAACTTTATAGATGTCGAAGTTAATTTATTAAAATGTCACAAAAATAATAAACATGGAATTAAAGAATGTGAGAAAGAAGAATTAATTAAAGTATTATCTCCATACTTTGTAAATGATATTAATAAAGGAAATATTGAATATATTGATTTATTTAATAAAAGCGAAAGTGAATTAGAAAAAATTAGAGACAAGTATTGTATAATGAAGGTTAATAAGAAAAAGATGGTAAAATATTTGAATTGTTTGAACGTTAGAAAGGAAGATTTATAGATGATTATCGATGAAAAAAATATCAAAGAAATCATTAAAGAAATTGGAATTGTTCCATCAAAAGATTATGGACAAAATTTTCTAGTTGTTCCTTCAATTTGTCAAAAGATTGTCGATTTATTAAATGTTGATAAAGAAGATAATGTTTTAGAAGTTGGCCCTGGCTTAGGGAGTTTAACACACCATCTATTTTTAGAAGAAGGAAACATTGATGTTATCGATATTGATATCAATATGTATACTTTTTTAACTTTATATTATAAAGATAAAAGAGATCATATTTTATTTAATGATGTTCGTAAAATTGATATATCGAAATATAACAAAATAATATCTAACCTTCCTTATAACATTACCAGCGAATTAATTTTATATTTTTTAATTAATGGTGATAATTTAACTTCTTTAGTATTGATGAGCGAGTTAGAAACAAGTGAACATTTCTTAGCAACAAAAGGAAAAGAATATGGGCCTTTGTCAGTGCTTATTCATTGTTTAGGTAAAATAGAAAGAAAATTTAATGTGAGTAATTCTTCTTTCTATCCAATTCCTAAATGTAAATCAACAGTATTTAAGATTGAAATATTAAATAAATACGATAAAGATTTTAAAAATGAATATTATCGATTTGTTAAAAGTTTATTCTTGCTTAGAAGAAAAACGATATTAAATAATTTAATTAATTTACTTAAAGATAAAGAAAAGGCCACTAAATTATTAGAAGCATCACATATTATGTCTAATAGAAGACCGGAAGAAATATCTCCAGAGGAGTATTTAATTTTGTTTAATAATTACAAAAATATAAATTAGATATTTAAAATATTAAATTTTATACCTTCTTAAAATATTATTTTCTTTTATATATAATAGTTATTGTTTGAAAGGGTTTAATTAATTAAACGCACTAATCACATATGAAACATTTATCAGTTAAAAGTTACGCTAAAATTAATATTTCTTTAGCGGTAAAAGGAAAAAGAGAAGATGGATATCATGAATTAGATTCCATCATGGTACCTCTTGAACTACATGATTCTTTACTTATAAGCGTATTAAAAAACGGTTCAGATAATTTCGTAACAGTCGATGATTTTTCGACAGGAAATATTAAATACAACTTAGCGACTTTCGCTATCGACAAATTAGCGAGTGTTTATCATTTTGATAAAAAGTTTAGAATATTTATTCATAAAGTGATTCCAATTCAAGCTGGATTAGGTGGTGGAAGTTCTAACGCAGCATTTACTATGCAAGCAGTTAACAAAATGTTGAAGTTAAATATTTCAAATGAAGAATTGATAAACATCGGAAAAGAATTAGGTGCGGATATCCCATTTTTTATTGAATGTATCCCACAAAGAGCAAGAGGAATTGGTGAACAATTAACTCCAATAAATATCAAAAATAATTATTATTGTATTATCGTTAAACCACACGAAGGTTTATCCACTGCAGATGTGTTTAAAAAAGCTGATTCAATGGATTTAGTAGTGAAAGATATTGGTTTAGTGCAAAAAGCTCTTGAAGAAGGCGACGATAACTTATTAGCAGAGTCTTTGTTTAATTCGTTAGAAGAACCAGCAATATCACTTCTTCCAGAAATTGAAACGATTAAAAATGAAATTAAATCATTTGGCATTAACATTTGCCAAATGTCTGGAAGTGGATCATGCGTTTTTGGATTATCACAAGATAAAAAATTAATAAATAAAGTAAGGGACCATTTAGAAGATAAATACGTTGTTGAAGTAACAAAAATTAAGAAAAATTAGGAGACAAAATATATGAGTAGATACGCAATTGTTATGGCGGCAGGAAAAGGAAGCCGCATGAAATCTTTAGATGAAAATCATTCTAAAGTAAGTTACCCCATTTTAAATAAACCAATTATCCGTTATGTCATCGATGCGATTAAACCTTTAGGTTTTAATAAGATTGTTACAGTCGTTGGTTTTGGCGGAGAAGTTAGTAAAAAATTAGCGGAAGTTGATACTGAAGTAGTGTGGCAAAAAGAACAAAAAGGAACTGGTCACGCAGTAATGATGGCTACTTCTGAATTAGAAAATTTAGAAGGTTCCACTTTAGTGGTGTGTGGAGATACCCCACTTATTACTACTGAGACAATTCAAAAATTGTTCGATAAACACGAGAGAAATCATTTTGATATGACTATTTTAACTTCCCTTTTAGATAATCCAACAGGTTATGGAAGAATTGTTAGAGAAGAAAAAACAAATAACATATTAGCAATTAGAGAAGACAAAGATTGTTCAGATTTAGAAAAATATATTAAAGAAATAAATACTGGGATTTATATTTTTGATAACAAGAAATTATTTTATTATTTAAAACATCTTAAAACTAATAACGCTCAACATGAATATTATTTAACAGATGTCGTTTCAATGTTTGTTAACGATAAATTAAAAGTGGGTGGTTATGTATTAGAAGACCCAGAAGAAGCATTTGGTATCAATGATCGTTTCCAATTATCATATGCACAAAAAGTAATTAGAAAAAGAGTCAATAAAGCATTGATGTTAAGTGGTGTTAGCATTGAAGACCCTAATTCAACTTATATTTCCATCGATGTCAAAATTGGTCAAGACACTATTATTCATCCAAATACGACAATTTATGGAAATAAAACTATTGGTACTGGTAATGAAATTGGACCAAATTCATATTTAGATAATGTTGAAGTTGGTAATAATAATAAAATTATTTCCTCCCATTTAGTAGATACTCAAATTGGTGACAATAATGAAATTGGACCATTTACTAGAACTAGAGGTGGAACAATTATTGAAAATAACACAAGAGTGGGTAACTTCGTTGAATTTAAAAATGTTCATATTCATAACGGAGTTAAAAGCGCTCATTTAACATATTTAGGTGATACTGAAGTTGGTGAAAAAACTAATATTGGATGTATGACAGTCACCGCAAATTACGATGGCTACAATAAAAGTCATACACAAATTGGAAAAAATACATTCATTGGTTCAGGTTCTATCTTGGTCGCTCCAATTGAAATAAAAGACAATTCTTTTGTGGCAGCAGGTTCCACAATTACTAAACCAGTTGATGAAGACGACTTAGCGATTGCGAGATCTCGCCAAGTAAATTTAAAAAATGGTGCGATTAAAGTTAAAGAAAAAGCACGCATAAAAAAAGAAACCAATAGTGTTAAAAAAGATTAATTTATTAGTTTATTTAATTAATATAACTTATGTTATAATAAATACGCCATTGCGATGGATAAATATGAACCAGGTCAGGATAGGAATATAGCAGCCTTAAGTATCTTATCCATGTGCGATGGTCTTTTAAATTATGGATAAAAGATTAACATTAGATGAAAAATATATGCTCGTTGCACTAAAAGAAGCAAAAAAAGCATATCAAAAAGATGAAGTTCCAATTGGTGCGATTATCGTTTTAAATGGTAAAATTATTTCAAGAGCACATAATTTAAGAGAAAGCAAAAATCTTGCTACTGGTCACGCTGAAATATTAGCAATCGAAAAAGCTAACAAGAAATTAGATTCATGGCGTTTAGTGGACGCAACAATGTACGTGACCTTAGAACCGTGTCTCATGTGTAGTGGCGCTATTATTCAATCAAGAATTAAAAGAGTAGTTTATGGTGCTTTTGATTTAAAGATGGGAGCAATAGATTCCACTATAAAAATTAACGATATCAAAACAATGAATCATCATATAGAAATTACCCAGGGTATTTTAAAAGAAGAGTGTTCATTATTAATCAGTTCTTATTTCAAAAATAAGAGAATGGAGAAAGCAAAATGAAAAAGACAAAATATTTATTATTAATTTCAATTTTTGCATTAGCGGGTTGTAAACAAATGCCTGATTATCATAGCGATTCTTATTCGTATATTCCACCCGAAAGTGTAGAAAGCGAAAATAATGCAGATATTGTTTTTGATTTCTCTACTAATGATGACCTATTGTATGTTTATAACAAAATTCAAAATAATGAACCTATAACTTTTTCTGATTTAACTGAAAAAATATTCACGATTGACTACAAATACAATAAAATTAACGAGAATTTAGTCACTGATGTTTTATATTACGAAACGATAAATGAAAATACCTATCACACTGAAGGTTCTTATAAATCTAGTGAAGATCTTTCCATTACTAGAAATGACGATGATTATTCATTATTAAAAGAAGTTAGTAGTGATACTATAACTTTTGAAGTTGTTGATGATGTTGAAATTGAAAATAGTATAAGAGACAATTTTACTGAACTAGTAACTTTAGATAGCGAAAACGAAACTGTTATAAGAACGTTTACGTATGAAGATTCTTCTAAAAATAAGACCGAAGAATCTGATTTCATTTATTCAAATTATTATAACGAACTCAATTTAATCAAATCTTATGAAATATTTGATGATTTTATATATATTTACGAACTACTTTCTGCTTCTTCCTTCGATGAAGAAAATATGTCCAACAATTCTTTCGCATTCAATGACACTATCACTGAAGATAAAGCAAAAATTAAATGTACATATTTGACCTCGCTAAGTGGTTTCCAAGAAAAAGAAATTTTTGTTTGTTTAGACTTTGAATTAGTGTTTAATCAAACCGATTTGTTATCAATCAATTACTCATACAAAGAAGGTAATGAAACTTTCAGCGAATATTATTATCTTTCTTCCACTGTAATTGAAACAGTATTAGATTAGTTTTAATTTTACATATTTATATATTAATTAATGAAATTGGCTAAATGTTTTTAGTAGTATTTTTTATGTTTAAAAAAAGATAGACAATTAATATACGAAAAGCTTTGAAAGGATATTTTTATGAAAAACAAAAAGTCAATTGTTTTTGGTATCACTTCTGTCCTTGCATTGTGTGGTTTTTTATTAAGTACCACCCCTTTAGAAAAAGCAAGTGCAGCAAGTACTACAACAAATAAAGCAGCATGGGAATTTATTGGTGGTGGAGGTTGTTCATCACAATATGTTTCTAATGGTGCGGAAGCAATTGTTTCAGGTTCCGATACAGCTAGTTCAGATGCCGCAAATTATAAAGCATTAATTCCTAACGGTCCTAATGATCAAACGCTTGCTCAATTTTTTGATTTAAATTTATATGACAGTGTCGAGGTTTCTGTCTCTGTTGCTATGTATAACGATGATGGAAGCGAAAATGTCAGTGCCGCTGAAGGATTCGCCTTTTTCTTCGATGTCTTAGATTATAGTTCATGGGATACGCTTTTACATTGTAAAGTATGGGCTAATGCAGGTGGCTCTTTAAATGGTGACCATTCTTATGAATTGAGTTTAGGAGATTGGTCAAATACAGTTAACCCATATTGGATTAAAGGAAATGCTACTCCATCTTCTCAATTTGATTTCAAATTTGATTTAACTAATCATTTACAATCATATGTTGGAGGACAAACAGGCTGGGTTGATTTATCGGGCGGAAATGAAACGACAAAAACTTCAGTCAATTCAAAATTAGAGTCTTGCAATAACAAGATTAGATTTGCTGTATATGGTGCTGGTGGATTCAATTCATCTGTTAGTGTTGTTTTAAAATCAATTAACGGTGTTTCATTAGCGAACAATGATGGTACCTTTGATGATACTTCCGGTCCAGCATTTATAAAAGGTCAAAATGCAACAAATGAAGGTACATTATATCCATTTACTACTTATACTTTGAACGAAAGTTTAGTAGCGTACGATATTATCAGAGGTTCTGTTTCTTCATACAAAACTTCTGTTGATGGTGGTGCGACTAAAGTTGATGGTAGAACTTTTAGACCAACCGCAGTTGGAACTTCAACACTTACCGTTTATGCATATGATGATGTGGGAAATGAATCACAATTTACTCAAGAAATTACTGTCTCTGCACATACATCTTCAACATTCACTGAATGGATGAACGCTGAACATACCGATAGTTGTGCTAATAAATATTTTGAAGCCAAATCTATCGTTTTAGGAATGAGCAGTGAAGAAGTAAGTGACTTCGTTAATAGCACAGATGAAAATGTTGTCGCAGCAAGAGAAAGATACGAAGCGTGGTGCCGTGCAAACCACGACGCTAATCCTTATAGTGGATCTATCGTTTCATTATCAAATAGTATTTCTATTCAATTTGTAAATGCTCAATATGGAATACTTTTTGTAGTCGGCATTATATTAGCAATTATTGTTCTATTGTCAGTGACATCAATTGTTTTAAAAAGAAAACAAAGATAATAAAATAAATAATAATTATTAATAAGATAAAAAGTAGTCAAAAATCATTAAAAATTCACATTAATAATATTGGCTAATAAATATTGAAAAATCGTGATTTAATCTAATAAATTCAAATATACGATTAATATATTTGGCTATCATAAATAAATATTAAAAATTTATTTATATAATGAAAGTGTGATGAAAAGGAATAAATAATGATATGACTACTTTTAAATTACTTTCTTTGTTGACAATTTCATTAACAAGTTTTGCAACTTCAAGTGTCAAATCAGCAGTCGTAAACACTCTTGACCCCACTTGGTACGCTGGTGGTAGATGGGTGAGTGTTGATACTTCTTTTACTACGGAAGGTATAGTAAGTGTCGCTAGTGGATATGATTCCGTTGGTGGTTCTGCGTGGCAACAAAAAGTTTCTATTCCTTCAAAAAATTCATCCACTCCAAGTTTTGTAACAGAGTCCTTTTCAATCGAAGGAGATAATGAAGTTCTTTTAGAATTATCTATTCCAATGTTTAATAGTGACGGTTCAACAAATTTCACCTCCAATAATAGTGGTGATTATGTTTATGTTGATGTCATTAATGATGATTTAGACCAATGTATATTGAGATTTAAAACCGCGATGTCGAGTAATGGAGTGCTTTCTAACGCTCATTCATATCAAGTCGCTACTGGCAATGATTGGCCAAGTCCTTCCACTGAAGGAATTAATAAAATTAAAGGAAATGCAACAAGTGATTCATCTTTCTTTGTTGGTGTTTCTCGTCAATATGGTTTAAGAAGCTATATTGATGGCAGTAACAATTTAGAAAGATTAGATGATAGTAATGGCACGATAAGTAGTTATATTGAAAATAATCTTAGTAGTGTCACTCATATTAGATTTGATATTTATGGTGATAATGGTTGGACAAAAGATGGAACAATCATTATTAAAAGTATTAATGGACAATCATTTTTAAATGGTCCAGATATCAATGATGATACCGCTCCTAAATTAGTAAAAACTTCTTCATTACCAACAAATTTGGTAATTAATGAACCATATACTTTACCTTTAAAAAGTGTTGATCCTGTTTCTAATTCATCCATCAGTGTTACAAGTGATGATGGCACTATTGATGGATTAACTTTCACACCAACTAAATCTGGTGAGGTAAATGTTAATGTTCTTGTTAGTGATGATTACTCTAACAGTAAAAGCGAAACTTTAACTTTTACTGTTTTAAGTGCAATTAATCCACCTTCATTTATCAGTGTTCCAACAATTACAGGAGGATTAATTGAACCTCTGACCACTTTATTTTTTGATTATCCAACTTATGTTGATGAAACTGGTATTGCAACCGTAGAACTTTTAATGAATAAAGTTGGAGATTCTAACAAAACTTCATTAAATAAAACTGGTAGCAATCAATTTTATTTGAATATTACTAATCAATTTGAATCGGGTTCATATGAATTCGTTTATGTTGTTACTAATTCTGCAGGTAGTGTTTCTTCTGAACCTCAAATCGTTGAATATACATTAAATATTAAACCTTCTCCTGATTTCGTTAGTTACGATGATGGAATGATTGTCGACTATGTCGATGAAGGAATTAGAATCAAATCTGATGGCGGATATCGTAACGCTAGTTTTAAACATTACAATCTTTCATATGGTGTCGATATAACTTATACCGTTCCTGTCTACATTTCTGAAAATGTGGAAAACGAAGTAAGTTATGTCGATTTGAAACTAATAAATGAAACTAATCCAAATTATTCCTTATGGTATCGCATTTGGATTAATGGTTTTGTTAATAATGATTCTTCTCCTACAAATGTATATGTTTTTATGCCTAATCAATCAACAGTTGATATTACTGATTGTGGGTGGTTATCAAGAAACGTCAATGATGTTGATGGTTGTTTTAGAATGGCGTTTGATTTTGACAATTATTTCCAAGGCGAATTTAAAGAAGAATTAAAGGCCGCGAATTATGTCGAAGAGACATTAAATACATTTTTCCAATCAGCCCCATCAAGTTTATATACTATTGCTATTTCTCCAGCCGGTAGCGGTGCTTCAAGTGGCGAAAAACTTGAAGTTATCGTCAATACTTTGAATAAACAAAGCTTCGTTAATGAAGATGGTGTATTAACAAAAATTAGAAAACCAACATTAGAAGTTGAATTATCTTCATATGTTTTTGCATCAAATACTAATGTGGAAATTCCTTTATATGCGAAAAACATATTGGCAGAACAAACTGTTGTTAAAGCCAAAATATATAACGGTACAGAAACCATTTTTGAAACATCAACCACTTCTCAAATATTAACTATCAATGTTAATCAGTATGGTTTATTTACTCTCGATATCTATATCGAATATGGAGAAAATAAATCAGTTACTGAATCTTTTGATATTGAAATACGAAGTGTTATTGAAAGTGTTTCTATCACTTTAGACGCTGAATACGAATCAAGTTATTTACCAGGTGATTCTATCACTATTTTACCTGCTACATATTCTTCAAATGTCAATTTGGAAAATAGCACAATAACAATGATATATCCTGATGGAGATGAAGAAGAAGTATCACCAAATCAAGTCGTTGAATTAGAAAGACCAGGAATATACGAATTAGTGTATTTCGCTTCCGACAACGCTCTTCCAAATCCAAACACAACAACATTAAGAAAATTCATCAAAGTTTTAGATGTTATCGACCCAATCATTTATGTCGATATCGTCGGTGAAAAAGTTGTTAATGAAGTAATTACCATACGAGTTATGGTTACTGAAGATAGTTCGTATGATACATATATTTTCCTAACTGATCTCGAAGGTAATCGAGAAATATATGAAGGCGATAGTGTGACTTTTACCCCAACTAAAGTTGGTGATTATGAAGTTAAAGTTCATGTCGAAGACATGTATGGAAATGTTAGTGAAGCCACTCAAATAATTCAAATTGTCAAGCCAACAATGTCCAAAACATTAATCCAATGGATAATCATTGGCAGTCTCATCGCTGTCATGTTAATTGGTTTTGTTGTCTTTTCAATCGTCTATCGCTATAAAAACGGAGGGAAATAATCATGAATAAAATATGTAAGTCATTCCTCTTATTAGGAGAAATAAGCGTGTTTCTTTTAGGATTTAGTGCTAGTTCAAATAATAATGAACCAAAAGAAATTGTTATTCCAGTCATTGATGAATTAAAAACTACCCCAGTTTATGATGGAAATCCAATCGTCGTCAGCGAAGTCGCGACTTTAGACAATGGCAAAACCATTTTAAAAGTTGATGGTAAACCATTCTCAATGGTAGGCGCGCAAATTCGTGTTGATGCGTTAATGAACACTGACAAGATGAGCATTGAAGAAATTGAACCATTCTTTAAAGCTAGCAAAGAATTAAATGTCTCGGTTGTGCAAATTCCTTTGGAATGGAAAGACATAGAAATCGATGAAAATGTTTGGGACTTCAATTACATTACCAAAATATTGGAATATACAAATAAATATGATTTAAAATGTGAATTTTTATGGTTTGGAACAAATATGTGTGGTGACACTCATAGTTACACTGTTCCTGAATACATATTAAAAGATGGTAAAACTTATCCAAAATTAGATGCGAATAAGACAGGAGAATTTTGGAGTTATTATGGTATCCAATGGTTCATGGATTTTGATAATCCTAACCTCATTGAAAAAGAATCGAGAGCGATTACAAAATGTTTAGATTATGTCTATGAATATGATTCCACTCATGAAGGAAAGAAACCGCTCATAGGTTTCCAAGTCTTAAACGAACCAGATATTTTTATTCGCTTCCGTCTTTTTACTAAAGAAGTTATTTCAAGAAATACCTTAACTCAAATGACTGACACTGAAGCGTGGAACAAAGTTCTTACCGCTTTAGATGCTTATGGTAAAGCCGCGAAAAATAGTAAATACAAAGTATATACAAGAGTTAATCTCGCCTCATCTACTGGCACTGATTATAACGGCTATTATGGTATCTGGAACGGTAGTTCAGTGAAAATACCACCAGAATGGGCAAGAAAGATTTTTGAATTAGAAGGTATTGATTCTGTCGGTGATGATAGTTACACATCCTCTGTTGCTGATATTAAAGCCATTTCTTATATGTACGGCAATAATCTTCCAGGAAACTATTCTCATATCGCTGAAAATGCTGGTAGTTACACTAATACGGGAGCTTTGATTTTAGCAGCCTTTTCTCAAGGTGCCGGATATAACATTTATGATTTAGCTACCCCACCATTTTATATTTCACATGGTAGTGCTTCTGTCGACCAAGGTATCTATCAATATATTGATGGCGAATTAGTGCCTCACGCTCATAAAGATGAAGTTCAAAATATCATTACCGGTCTTCGTAAGGCTGGCTCTTTAGCAGTCACTTTTAATCCAGGTGATTTTATTGGCTTAAATATCGCTGGTAGCACCCCACTTGATTCAGTAAATCAAACTATCAAATCTAATAAATTGACAATTAATTTTCAAACCTCAAATAAAGGATATGGTTTCGCTGTTAATTCTAGCGATGAATTATTAGTTTATGTGACTGAAGATAGTTATATTTCTTTATCTAATTGTTCTATCTCAAGTGTTACTACTGGATATTATGACGAAAATAATAACTTTGTTAAAGAGAGTGATGAAACAACTTCGTCAAATGTTTCACTGAGAAAAAATACTTTATATCGCTTTGCTTTGAGCTCGACTTCATCGCAATCAAGCAATGCTTGGAACTATATAGGATAAGGGAGGAAAACAACAATGAAAAATAAATCTTTTATCTTATTATCGATGGTAGCCCTTCTTTCTTTAGTGGGTTGTAATAACAATTCTTCTGACTCATCAACTTCTTCTGTTAGTAAAAGAGAACCTTATAAATTAGTTAAAAAAGAAGGCGAAAAAGTTACTATAAAAACCAAGACAGGAATTCCATTTTTAATGCAATCCGCGGTTCTTCGTACGGATTTATTTATAAACGCTGACAATAGTGAAGTCAGTGATTTAGAAGATTATTTCGACTTAGCGAAAGCCACGAGTTTGAATTGTATCGAGATTCCATTTATGTGGAAGGAAGTTGAAACTGATTACAACACATATGATTATTCTGATATCGATACATATTTATCATTCGCTAAAAAGTACGATATCAAAATTAATTTATTATGGTATGGTTCCTTTACTGATGGAGAAACTCATACCAATAATCTTCCTTCTTATATTACTGAAGATACTTCTACTTATTCATTAATTCAATATTGCTATCCATCATCAGTGTTTGGTGATTGTGTCATTTTAGATTACGCTGATAATGATTTATTAGCAAGGGAATCTTTAGCAATAAAAAATCTATTTAATCATATCGCTGAATGGAACGAAGAAAATGATTATGTTGACCCAATATTAATGGTTCAAATAGGCGCAGGTCTTGATAGATTATCGAGATGGAGAATCAATCAATACGACATTATGGTAAATGGAGAAATAATGTCTAGTGACTATGCGTGGAATATGGTCAATAAATATGTTTCATCAATTTCAAGCGCAGTTAAAAATAGTAATTATGTTCCAATTACTCGTGTTGAATTTTGTGAACAACAAGCTGTCACTAATTCAGTGAGAAATGTTTTTGAAATTCCAACCGTTGATATTGTCAACACAACATATTTACATACTGTCGCTCAAACTAAAACTGGAATTAAAAACTTCGATGATGAATTTGGTGAAGACATTCCAATTATAAATACAGAAAATTTCGCAAATAACGAAAATTATCGTATTGCTTTAGCAACTTACGCTTTAGGGGGCAGCGGTTTTGCCGCCTATCACCTTTCTTCTCCTTTATATTATCCAATGGAAAATAACCTCGGATTTTTATATCGAAGAAAAGATTTGACTGCGACAACATTAGAGGAAAAATTCCTTGATCCATATGGAAGAGGACAAGCCTATAAAGAATTAAATGAAATGCTTCAAAAAGGTTATGTCGCGGTTGCGAGAGCGAAAAGAAGTAATTTTGGATTATTTGGTTTTGATAATTTGTTAAGTGTTGGCCAAACTCAAAAACAATATATGACCAATGGTTTGATGTTTGATTATACCTGTAGTGAATCAAGTTATGGTTACATCATCAAATTAAACAACTATGTTTATGCGATATCGTCAAAAGATGCGACGATTAAACTTTCAAATTGTTTTGTTCAAACAGTCTCTGAAGGATATTTCAACGAAGATAGTATGTGGACAAAAGAGAATGAAGTTGAAACTAATAACGCTCAAGAATATTCTTTGAGTGCATTTAAATTATATCGCTTTAATGTTTCTAATATTTCTTCATTACCATCTTTAGATGAACTCAATAATTTAGGTTATAAAACAATATTAGATTCCATCAGGGGTTAGTGTATGAACGAACTAGATGTTAAAAGTATTATTGTATATAAACACGAAGAGAAAGAATATGTGAAACTTCATTCGCATGGTCTTTATGAATGTGTCTTTTATGTTACCGGAAAAGGTTCGGTGAAATCGAAAGGAGAATCATTTAATTTTTCTTCTTCAACTTTATTAATTACTCCTCCAGAAAAAGAACATGATGAGTACAGCGAATTAGCGAGCGATGTTTATATTGTCCTTTTTGATTTGTTTACAGCAAAGATTAACGACATTGTGTTATTTAAAATCGATGAAAAATCATCAGTTAGAGTAAACGCTTTATTTAAAAAGATGATTGAAGTATATGATGCGAAAGAAGAAAACTATAAAGAAACTCTCAACTCAATATTTACGACGATTTTAAAAATTGCGGATTCACAAGTTAAACATAATCGAGAAGTTATGGATTATTTTGTCTTAGTTCGTGCAGTAAAAAAATACATAATGGATAATTTACAAGAAACAATCGATTATCAAAAATTATGTTCGCAATTTGGTTATTCATATTCTCGCTTACGACATATATTTAGTGAATATTCAGGTTTCTCTATGCATCGATATTTAATGAATTGTCGATTGGAATATAGTAAGAAACTATTACAAGAAACAAAATGTTCGTTAGATAAGATTTATAAGTTGTGTGGCTTTAAAAATAAAATTAGATTTTGTCTATTCTTTAAAAAAGAAACTGGCATAAGTCCAATCAAATTTAGAGAAATAAACAAAAAAGAAGTTGATGATGGAGTGGTATCTTTCGCAAAAGATAAAATTAAAAATTTCATCATCGATACTGATTTGGACGCTGATTGTGACGATGTTGGTGCAATCGCGATAGCGAATATCTTATGCAAAAGAAAATTTGGAAAATTATTGGCCATTACTCATTGTGTCGGATATAAAGAAGCATTACAAAATGTCGCTATTATCAATAAATATTATGGATTAAATATTCCATTAGGGTTATATAACGGTGATTATGTCGTTCCATTTCAAAATAAATTTGTCAGTAAAGTTAACGCAAAATTTCCATGTGATTTTGAATACAGTGACTCTATTAGATTATTAAGAAAACAATTAGCGGCATCGGAAGATAAAAGCGTGACATTAATTACTTTAGGACAGTTTAATAACGTTGAAAAACTTCGACTATCTCCTCCTGATGATTTCTCTCCACTTACTGGACAAGAATTAATGGAAAAGAAGTTAGATAAAATTGTCTCGATGGCAGGGCTATTCTTAGACAACAAAGAAACCAATAAAGATTGTTATGATGGGCGAGAATACAATATATTGACCGCGAAAGAAGATGCGAGGTCATTTATTGATAACATGACCAATATTCCTATCGTCTTCGTCGATTGGTTCTGTGGATATGATGTTATTACTTTCCAAGATTATGTCATGGAATTTAAAGATAAGAAACCAGTTTCATATTCATATTATTTATTTTCTAAAGGCGGAAGAGAAAGTTGGGACTTAATCGCAACGATGTATGCCTTTCTTCCTAAATCGAAAGCGTTCCGTCTTGTTGGACCAGGAAAAATAAATATTGCTTCGGATGGTTCAACCTCATTTGATACAAGTATTAATCACAATCATTTCTATTTGAGAATCAACAACAAACAATATGTCAAAAATTATTTAGATACATTAATTTATGAAGGAGAAAAATATGCTAAAAAGAATTATTAGAAAAACCTCACTTGCCCTTTTACCTCTTCTTTTGTTAACGGGTTGTAAAAGTCAATCATCCAGAGATTATATTGTCTTCTATGTTTGGGGCGATACAGTCGAATTATCACTATATGAAAGAATAGCGAGAAACTTTACTAACGAAACTGGTATTAAAGTTCAAGTTCAAGCTCCTGCGAGTGATTATTACAATAATTTAAATATCTCGTTTTCTAGTAAAAACAACGCGCCAGACATATTTTTCACCGAGTCAGGAGAATTTAATGGCCACATTTCATCAAGAAAATTATTGAATTTAACTCCATACATCGAATCTGGAGACTTAGATGTTAAAACCACTTCTAATTCGAATGGGGAAATTGAATTATGGGATATTAATGATTCCTATCGATATGATGGTTCAAATTATGGAGTTGGTGATTATTATGCATTAATTAAAGACTGGTCCACTGACTTTGTTGTTTGGTATAACAAAAGTCATATCGATGAATACAATTTAGAAAATGATTTAGAAGAAGGCGATGATGGATTTATGGAATATCCAAGTGAAACTATTCCAATGAGTTGGGATGAGTTCCTTGATATGTCATATAAATTAAGAAAGACCAATCGTTATGGAACAATGTTAGATAGAGTTCCATATAAACATGTCTTTGAATGGATTCAAATGTCTGGTTCTTCACCTTGGATTGATGGAACATATTTCAATAGCGGTGATCCTAATGTTTATAAAGCTTTTGAATTTTTTCAAAACTTACAAGTTGGTAGTAAAGCCAGTAGTCCATTAGCAACAGAGACTACTGCGATTAGTTCAGGAAACGCCTTCGCGAATGGTAATTTATCCTTTGCGTTCTTTGGTAACTGGGCTTATACCGCCTATAACTGGGATTCTGTCGATTTTGAAATTGGTTTATGCCCTCCTCCAGTCAATAAAAGTAAACCAAAACAAAGCGATACATACGCTGCGAGTGCTTCAATGGTCGCTCTTGGAATATACAAAGATAGTTCACATGTTGATGATGCTATAGAATTTTTAAATTATTACATGACCAAAGGTCAAAAAACTATGGCGTCTAAAGGATTTAATATTCCTGGAAATAAAAAAGTTGCTTCTTCAAGTGATTTCTTAACATCTGAAGATGCTTTGCTTGCAAAAATAAATAATTATTTCTATAACATTGCAAATAATTACTCTCATTCATTGGAATTCAATCGTTATATTCCTCAAGAAAGTGTTGAAGCTATCATTCAAAAACACCTTTCTGTTCACTTTAATAATCCAACTCAATTAACTCTTCAAGAAGTGCTTAATAACATCGCTAGTGATATAAGAAAAGAGATTGATTAATCAATATGAAACTGAACAAATTTACCATTAGAAATAAAACGAGAAAGACCCTTCTTTTCTTTGCGTATATTTCGCCATGGTTACTTGGTTTTATTGCTTTTACAATTATTCCTTTGTTTTTATCGCTAGTTTATTCTTTTACTGATGTCAGCATGGTCAGCGTCACTGACGGATATAATTTTATTGGATTTTCAAACTATATTTATATATTCACTAAAGATGAAGATTTTCTTCAAGCTATTTATAACACCTTTATTTATGCATTTTGTAAAGTGGCAGTTTTAACAATTTTAGCGCTTTTAATCGCTCTTTTACTCAATGTGAAATTTATTGGAAGAAAAATCTTTAGAGTAATGATTTATCTTCCGGCAATTATCCCAGTCGTTTCCGTTTCACTTCTTTGGAAATTACTATTCTCAGGTGGAGAATTTAACACTATTAATTTCTTCCTTTCCTATTTAGGATTACAGCCAGTAAATTTCTTAGGTGATAACATTTCCGCGATGGGCACTATTATATTCGTTGGTGTTTGGAGTGGATTAGGACCAACGATGTTAGTCTTTTTAGCAGCGATTCAAAATGTTAATAAAGATTTATTAGAAGCTGCTTCACTTGATGGCGCAGGTCCAATTAGAAAATTTCAAAAGGTTGTGATGCCTGCGATTATGCCAGTAATGTTCTTTGTTGTTTTAACTGGTTTAATTAATGCTTTACAAACATACGCGGAAGTTAAGTTATTGACTGGTGGTGGACCAGGAAACGCCACTATTACAATGTCGATGGTCATTGTTTCTAATGCCTTTAAAACGACAGGAAGAAAGCAGTTAGGTTATGCCTGCGCTCAAGGGTGGATTGTCTTCTTGTTATCGTTATTTTTAACGATGGTCTACATATGGAATATGAATAGAAATCAGAAAGGAAATAGATGATTATGGAAACAGTTATCGTTCCAAAGAAAAGATATCATGGTATTTCTAAAGAAATGAGAAGAAAACCTCTTCTCGTTGGGGCATTTATTATTGCCTTAGGGATCGCTGTTTTCTTTTCTTTGCCATTTTTGTATATGCTTTTGATGAGTTTGATGAAAGACTCAAATTCAATCCTTTCTTATCCACCAAAATTTTTCTCTGATAAATTGTATTTTACTAATTTTTCCCAAGCATGGATTTATATCGACTTTGGACAAAAATTATTAAACACTGTCATCATTATGGTGACTTCAATGGCACTCAATATTGTTTCTTCCATTTTAGTGGCTTATGGTTTCGCTAGATTTGAAAACAAATACGCGAATATTTTCTTCATGATTTTGCTTTCTACAATGATGATTCCATGGGTTGTTACAATGATTCCTGCTTATGCAGAATTTGAATATTTAGGATGGATTGGAACAAGATTACCACTCATCATTCCTTCAATTGGAGGATCAGCCTTTAATGTCTTTATGATTAGACAATTCATGGTTGGTATTCCAAAAGAATTAGATGAAGCTGCGGAAATTGATGGATGTGGTTCATTTCAAATTTTGTGGAGAATTATCATCCCACAATTAAAACCTGTATTAGCAACATTATTTGTTTATTCATTCATTTCTGGTTGGAGTGATTATACTGGACCAAGTATTTATTTACAAACTGTCCCTGAATATTACACACTTGCGCTTGGCATGCAACAATTCTTCTCAGCGACAGGAACAGCGAACTGGGCCCATGTTATGGCCGCTTCACTTATGTATTCTATCCCCTTAGTTCTCGTCATTTCATTATGTCAAAAAGCCTTTGTTAGAGGGGTAGTAAATACCGGCATTAAATAATAAAAACCACGCATAAGGAGTCTTAAAATATGATTAACGAAAAGAAATTAGAATATAAAAAGAGAATTAAAACTCATCTTGAAATGATAAAAAAGGAAAATGAAAATCGTAAACTAGATAAAGTAGCACCAAAAGATTCTACAATTTCAATTCAACATGTGAATAAGATTTACGATAATCATGTTCAAGCTGTTTATGATTTCAATTTGGAAATTAAAGAAAAAGAATTTATCGTTTTTGTTGGCCCTTCTGGCTGTGGTAAATCTACGACATTAAGAATGATTGCCGGACTAGAGGATATAACCGCTGGTGATTTATACATCGATAAAATGTACGCAAATAATTTAAGACCAAAAGATAGAAATATCGCGATGGTTTTCCAAAACTATGCTTT
This sequence comes from Bacilli bacterium, assembly GCA_051872395.1. GTDB lineage: Bacteria > Bacillota_I > Bacilli_A > RFN20 > CAG-826 > JBJEDU01. The sequence goes on from JBJEDU010000009.1 coordinate 45,479, forward strand.
ATATCCAAACATGACAGTGTATGACAATATGGCGTTTTCTCTCAAAATTAAAAGAGTCAATAAAGATGAAATTAAAAAGAGAGTGGAACACGCTGCTAAAATATTAGGCATTGAAGAATATTTATCAAGAAAGCCAGCAGCACTTTCAGGTGGTCAACGTCAAAGAGTAGCGTTAGGAAGAGCGATCGTTAGAGATGCAAAAATATTTTTAATGGATGAACCACTTTCAAACTTAGATGCAAAACTTAGAGTTCAAATGAGAAGTGAAATTGTTAAAATTCATAACTCAATTGGTGCAACGACAATCTACGTTACTCACGACCAAACTGAAGCGATGACTATGGCGAGCCGTATCGTCGTTATGAAAGATGGTTATATTCAACAAATTGGAACACCAAAAGAAATTTATTCTACTCCTGCAAATGTCTTTGTCGCTTCCTTTATTGGCTCTCCAGCGATGAATATGATCGATAGTGTGATTTCTTCTAACGAGATTGTTATATCTCCAACTTTGACAATTGAATTAACTAAAGAACAAATTAAAAAAGTTGATGAATTTTATAAAAATGAAATTAGTCAATTAAATGAAACAATTAATAATATTAAAAATGAATTAGAAAAGCGTAAAGAAGAATTACGTTATTTAAAAAGAACCAAAGAATATAACAAATATATTTTAAAGAAAAACAAAATGTATAATTCACTTTGCTATATTCAAGGTGATATCGATGATTTAACTGATGATCCTTCAAATAAAGAAAAGATTAAAAAATTAGAAGAAAAGTTAAATAGTAAAGAAAAGAAATATTTAGATTTTGTTAAAACTAAAGATGAATATTTCGCTAATACGAAATTTATTCCATTAACAGAAGAAAAACTTAAATCTGAAATGGAAGATGATGATATTTACAATTTAAATTTATATGATTTAAAAAATAGCGAAGCGTTATTAGAAAAATATACCGCTGTTATGGCAAAGAAAGATAAAGAAGTTATTTTTGGTATTCGACCAGAACATATTTATGAAGAAAAATCCTCTGTGATGGTTGATAACAAGAGTGAATTTATTAACATTAAAGTAGTGCTTGCAGAATTGTTAGGTAATGAATATTTTGTTCACTTTAATGTTTGCGACAAAGATTTCATTGCTAAGATTATGACTAATAAGACTATCAACAAGGATGATGAAATCAAAGTAACATTCTCTTTAGATAATATTCATGTCTTTGATAAAATTAGTAACAAAAGGATACTTTAATTAAATATGTCTTTATTTAATAAAGAATATCAACAATCAAAAAGAATTAATACCTTACCATATAGAAGTTTTTATATTCCTTTTTCTCATAACGATATTGTCAAATATAAATACGATATTATCGATAAATATTCTTCTTCTTTAATAGTTCCTTTAAATGGAACTTGGCAAATTAAAGAACATAAATGTATTGAGCAAATCGAAGAAATAAACGAAGAGTTAATTGATGAAATCAAAGTACCTGGATGTGTTCAATTATTTGGATATGATTACATTCAATATGTCAATGTTAGATATCCGTTTGAATATAATCCACCTTTCATTCAAAAAGACAATCCGACTTATCACTATCGAAAGATAATCAATATCAAAAAAGAAGATAATCAAAAATATCATCTTGTTTTTGAAGGTGTCGATAGTGCGTTTTATCTTTTTGTTAATAATAAAAAAGTTGGTTATTCATTAATTACCCATTCTTTAAGTGAATTCGATATTACTGATTATTTAGTCAATGGAAGTAATAGTGTTGATGTAATCGTTTTAAAATGGAATCGTGATAGTTATTTAGAAGACCAAGATAAATTCCGTTTTACTGGAATTATTAGAGATGTTTACATTTTAAAAAGAAGTAGTAATTATATTAAAGATTTTAAGATTACCACTGAAATTATTGATAATACTGGATATATCAACATCACAAATTTAAGTGATGATGATTTTCATGTTTCTCTATTAGATATTAATGATTATGTAACAATATCTCATAGCACAAAGAAATTTGAAGTAAGCGATCCTCATATTTGGAGCGACACTGACC
>JBJEDU010000010.1:0-10807 GCA_051872395.1 Bacilli bacterium
AGACCTTGGTATTACTGATGTTGATATTCCTCAATTAGTAAAATTGGTTTCTCGTAATGGTACACGTGTGATTGGTCATTATTTAAAACCAATGGATGAAACAATCATGAGTAAAATATTTAATGGTGAGGAGTAACAAAAAAATATGAAAAAAGAAGATATTCTTGGAATGATCGCTTACCTATTAATCTTAGGTATCGCAGCGATATTTACATTCACAGTTTTACAAAAACATGCGACATATGCGAACATGGATACTTTTGTTTATGCGATGTTTGTTTTAGGAGCTTTTGTTACTGGAATTATTTTGAATTCTATTCTTTATGAATTAGCGCACGCTCTCGGGGCAAAAATTGGTGGATACAAAGTATTGAGTTTAAACATTTTAGGTTTCTGTTTTTATCGCGAAAACAAAAATGAAAAAATGAAATTCAAATTCTCTTCCTTTGATGGATTGACTGGTGAAACAAAAATTGTTCCATTAGAAAATTATAAAAAAGAACCTAATCCTAAACCTTTTTTGCTTTTAGGTTCGCTCTTTTTCATAATTGAAATAATTCCAATCATCGTTTATTTTACTGTTTCATTAAATTATAAAAATAACCCAATTTTGCTTAATTCTGCATATTTCTTATTAGTTATTGGTGTCAGTGGTTTCCTTATTTTGTTTTATAATATCTTACCTTTTAGATTAGACACTGTGACTGATGGCTATCGTTTAACGATGGTCAGTAATCCAAAAAACAAAGAAGCATTTAATGAATTACTTCGTGTCGAATATGAATTGAGCCAAGGTAATTCTAATATTGAAGTTAAAACATTTGAAACAATTACCAATTTCACCGCGGACTTAAATTTGAATAAAGTTTATGCCTTATTTGAAAATAAAAAATATAGCGAAGCGGAAAAATTATTAGATATCATCATCGAAGGAAAAGCTAACATTTCTGAAAAGGTGTATTTACGTGCGAGAGCGCAAAAGATTTATATCAATATTATGAGTAAACCTTTCGAGGAGGCTAAAGCGTATTACGATAATGATGTTTCGCCTCAAGAAAGAAGAAAAATATCTAATGATATCTCTTTACCTGCCATTAGAGCGTACTTATTAATGTCTGGTTTATTCGATAAATCAAAATCAGAAACGCTCATCGCCTTAAATAATGTTATGAAAGCGTATAAAAATACTCCAAAAAATCGTCGTCAAATTGAAATAACATTATTTAATGATGCTTTAAATAAAGTTATTGAAGCCCATCCTACTTGGGAGTTAGAAAACTATTTATTAGTGGCTAACGAAGATAAAAAATAATAAATCTTATATTTATATAAAATTACAAAATTAGCACTCAGCACTTGCGAGTGCTAATTTTTATGCTATAATCAAAATGCTCAAAGAAAAGGAGGAAAAAAATAATGAACGAACAATTAATTGATTATTCCCAAGATGAAAACATTTTGGATAAGTTTGGAAGAAACATTAATAATGCGGTCAAAGAAGGTAAAATTGATCCGGTTATTGGTCGAGATGAAGAAATAAGAAAAATCATTCAAATCTTAGCAAGAAAAAACAAGAATAACGTTATCCTTCTAGGTGAGCCAGGTGTTGGCAAAACAGCGATAGTGGAAGGTTTAGCAGAACGCATTGTCAAAGATGATGTTCCTTTAATATTAAAAGACAAAATTGTTTATGAATTAGATATGGGCGCATTAGTGGCTGGCGCGAAATATCGTGGTGAATTTGAGGAAAGATTAAAAGCAGTCTTAAATAAAATCAAAGAATCAGATGGAAAGATTATTTTATTTATCGATGAAATTCATTTAATCGTTGGTGCAGGTAAATCTGAAGGAGCGTTAGATGCTTCAAATATGTTAAAACCAATGTTAGCAAGAGGAGAAATTGATTGTATTGGTGCGACTACTACGAATGAATATCGACAATATATTGAAAAAGATCGAGCGTTAGAAAGAAGATTTCAACCAGTCATTATTTCTGAACCAACTGTCGAAGATACCATATCGATTTTAAGGGGCTTAAAAGACCGTTTTGAAACATATCACGGAGTGAAAATTTTAGATTCAGCGTTAATTGCCGCGGCGAGTTTATCTAACCGATATTTAACTAGTCGATTTTTACCAGATAAGGCTATCGATTTAGTAGATGAAGCATGTGCTTCTATTAAAGTGGAAATCGAATCGATGCCAACTGAACTGGATGAAATTGAAAGAAAAATTAGGCAATTAGAAATTGAAAAAGCTGCGCTTAGTAAAGAAAAAGATGAATCTAGTAAACTAAGATTATCTGATTTAATCAAAGAATTAGATGAACTCAAAGCCAAAGATGATGTTTTAACAAATAAATGGAAAGTTGAAAAAGAATCTTTATCTAAGATAAAACAATATAAAAAAGAAGTGGAAGCATTGCGATTTGAATTAGATAATTGCTATCAAAAAGGGGAATATGAAAAGGCTGGGGAAATCCAATATTACAAAATTCCTAATATAGAAAAGCAAATTAAAGAAGAAGAATCTTTACTAGCGAACAATAATGAAAATAACTTGCTCAGCGAAGTCGTCGATGAAAATGAAATCGCGAAGATTGTTTCTCGACAAACAAAAATCCCACTTTCAAAAATAAATAAAGGGGAAAAAGAGAAAGTTCTCGATTTAAAAAACATTTTATCTAAACGAGTCGTTGGTCAAGATGAGGCTATTACTTTAGTGAGCAATGCAATATTAAGACAACGTGCAGGAATTCAAGATAGTAATCGACCAATTGGGTCATTCCTATTTTTAGGACCGACCGGTGTTGGAAAAACTGAAGTGGCTAAAACACTTGCAGAAGCTTTATTTGATAGCGATACTCATATTATTAGAATCGATATGAGCGAATATATGGAAAGATATTCAACTTCGAGACTAATAGGCGCCCCACCAGGATATGTTGGTTATGAAGAAGGTGGACAATTAACTGAACAAGTGAGAAGAAATCCATATTCTATTGTCCTCTTCGATGAAATCGAAAAAGCCCATCCAGAAGTATTTAATTTATTGCTTCAAATATTAGATGAAGGGCGATTAACTGATTCTACTGGACGAGTTGTTGATTTTAAAAATACTGTCATTATCATGACTTCTAATCTTGGTAGTGAAGCAATTCTTGAAGGTCATAAAGAAGTTGTTAATGAATTGTTACATCAAACATTTAAACCAGAATTTTTAAATCGAATCGATGAAATTATTTATTTCAATCCATTAGATAAAGAAACTCAATTTAAAGTGGTAACTAAATTATTAAATCAACTGAATGATCGATTGAAAGAACTATATTATTCATTTGAATTTACCGATAGTGTGAAGCGTTATATTCTTGATAGCGCGTTCGATGAACGATATGGCGCAAGACCATTAAAAAGATTTATTCAAACAAATATTGAAACTCCTCTTTCCATTAAAATATTAAAAGGAGAGATAGACACTAATACAAAATTTGTTGTTGATTATCAAAATAACGAATTAGTGGTCCATAGAGTGTAATAAAAAAATAATTGGGAACAAGTTTGTTAGTTATTTGTTCCCAATTTTTTTATTTACTTATTTAAATATATTTAAATTCATATTTTAATTGTTTAGTTTCTTCGTCAATATCAATTAATAAATACGAAGGAGTGTCACTATCGCGTGGTAAAGAAATAGAGCCTGGATTGAATAGATAAATATCATTATTTATTATCTTGGCTTCTTTTTTATGTGTGTGACCATAAACAAATATTTTGTATCCTAATTTTTCATATTTATCTATTTCATATCCATAAAATGGATAGTGTCTCATTAATAATTTTCCTATTGGAGTATCAATGGTTAATAAATTATCAAATTGATAAAAATCACAATTACCTTTGATAGAAATAAATGGAAATAGAGAATAAGAAGGTAAACAAGAATCTCCAGCGCATAAAAAAGTTATATCCTTGTATTTTGAATAAGAATTTATTATTTGTTTTATGTTTTCTTCATTACCATGCGCGTCGCTTATAATTACTAACTTCATAATTTTGTAGTTTATTAATTGTAGAAAAGACCCTTCTATTAGTATCTCTAACTCGGGGGCCTTTTCTTAAATAAAGATTATTTATTGTTTAATTATTCTCCAGACACTATTAATTTTTTAATTAATAATGATGGTGTTTCATTACTTCTAAGCGTTAATTTAATATCGCTTCCGACATCAACAACATCTTTGAATATATCTAATAGATTACCACTGACGGTGATAACATCTAATCCATGTGATAATTTTCCATTTTCAACAAGGAATCCAGTAGATTGTAAAGAGAAATTACCGCTTTGTTGATTTAAACCAGCATGAAGTCCGCTAACATCAGTGATATAGACACCATCACCCATTTTTTCTAACAATTGTTCTAAGGTTTTTCTTCCTGGTTTCACACTGAGGAATTGCGGGCTAACAAGCATTTTTCCACCAGACTTTCTCGCATTTCCGGTTGATGTTGTTCCATCCTTTTTAGCGGTTACATTATTATGTAAATAAGTCATTAAGACACCATTTTTGATAATTGGTTTATTAAAAGTTGCTACCCCTTCACCATCAAACTTCGTAGCGAAGACATTATTGGTTATTGGTTTATCAATAATTGTCACTTTTTTCGATGCGACTTGAGTATTTAATTTATTAATAAATAGAGATGATCCTTTTTGAACTTCATCCGCGCAGGCATTTGCGATATACGCTCCTAATAACATTGAAACAACATCATTAGATAAGACAGCTTTATATTTTTTGCTCTTACAAGGATGTCCACCTAATTGTTTAATGGCTTGTTCAACGATTTTATCCGCTAAAGCTTCAACATCGAATGTTGAAAAATCATTAGATAAGAAAATATCACCTGATGATTTAGTTTGTTCACCAAGTTTTGCCACCGCATAACCAGAATAAACAAAATAATTTGTTTTTTGACTAATTTTCAATCCATGTGAATTGATGATAGTAACACTTTCTTTTGATTCGGAATAACTTACTCCACCAACATCTTGAATTCTTGAATCTTTTTCTTTAATTAACTTTTCTAAAGTATATAAATTTTTAATTTTGTCATCTAAAGGAACACTATCTAAAGATGGATTAAAAGTATTGACTCGATGATATTTTTCGCTTCCTTTAAATATTTCGATTTTATCTTCAGATTCTAATAATGAAGCATTTGATAAAATGTCATCCACTAATTGGTGGATACTTTTATCATTCCATGTATCAGTGGTACTCGCACCACATTGTCCATTAACAATACCACGTGCACTAATCACGGTATCACTATTAATCGCATATTCATCAATTTCACTATGAAAGAGGGAAATTGAGACAGAATAACTATTATTGATAGTTAGTTCTGCTTCTTCGATACCTTTTTCTTTACAGAGAGTAAAAAACTTATCATATTTCATAATTATTCTAATTTGCCTCCTCTTCCACCAACGAGTATTTCTTTAACTCTAATGGTTGGTTGTCCAACGTTGGTTCTAATAGAACCAGAACTCGCGCCACACATACCTTGACCTAAATCTAAATCATTACCAACCATATCGATTTGTTTTAATATTTCGTTTCCTTTTCCAATTAAAGTCGCTCCTTTAACTGGTTCAGCAATTTTGCCATCGCGAATAATGTAGGCTTCGCTACATCCAAAATTAAATTCACCAGTTGTCGGGTCGACAGAACCACCATTAAAACCAACCGCATATAATCCTAATTTGGTCGCAGCAATAATTTCTTCTTTCGTCGATGTTCCATTATCGATATAGGTGTTACTCATACGACTAGTAGGGACAAAACGGTAATTTTGTCTACGACACGCACCATTACCTTCTCGATTCATTCTTCGACCATTGAAATCATCAATCATATAGTCTTGTAAAATGCCGTCTTTAATAAGTTGTCTACGTGTTCCTAAATTGCCTTCATCATCGATATCAACACTGCCCCATGCGTGTGGGATAGTGGAATCATCTACTGCGTTAACGATTGGTGAAGCAATATATTTTCCTTCTTGGTCGTTGAAACAGGATAATCTTCTACTAATTGCGCTGGCTTCAAGTGGGTGACCACAAGATTCATGGAATAATACGCCTCCCCAGCCATTTCCAATTACAACAGGCATTTTTCCAGATGGACATTCTTTCGCACCGAGCATTTTTAACGCTGTTAAGGCAGTTTGTTTTGCGTTTTGTCTAACCATTTCTTCAGTGAAGAAGGAAATATCTTGTTGACATCCAGGACCAGAAAAACCAGTTTCAAAACCATTCTCATCCGCGACAATAACTAAAAATCCCATACGGCCAAATTCTTGTACACGATTGAAATATTTTTCTTTTGAATTAAAAACACTGACATCTTCATGATTGTATGCGAAGGTAATCATTGTTCTAATAATTTTTGGATTATTTAATTTAGCAATTTCTTCATAACCCATTTTTACTAAATCTCTCATTTTTTCTTTGCTTTCATCAAGATAAGAGTTAGTAATTGAATTTCTGTTTTTGTATTTGATTTTTTCTAATTTGGTTACTTCTTTAATTCTTGTTCCATTAAATGATTTGTTTAATGAATTCGCTAAATTTAATAGACCTTTTTGAGTGAAATCGTTCGTATATCCATAGATTGTACGATTTTCTTTTAAAAGTCTTAAACCAATACCATTTCTTGTATTTGTATTAGTTTGATCAATTTTTCCATTTTCACACACTATTGAATATGAAGAAGAATGGTCTTCATATATTTCAGAATAGTCCGCGCCAGTGGATAGACCTTCATTTAAGACTTTAATAGCTAAAGTTTTTGATAACATTTATATTCTTCCTTTCTTTTATATTAATCGATTACATTTGATTATAACTAAATAATCAATCATAAGCAAAATAAAATACCTCAAAGCAAAGATTGGTAGTTAATAGTTATGATAATTATTATCTAAAAAAGAGATTTTAAATAATCTTCAACATTGATGTATTCAATTCCGTTATTAAGAGTTAAATTTTCCCCTCGATAAATGACTGCTTTTTTAGTAATTTTCCCATATCTAAATTGTGTTTTATCTATTTTATTTAAATCCACTAGATGACGATATTGTTCATCTATTTGTATTTTACTATGTTTAATTTCATAAAGTTCGCATGTTTGGTTTTCTTCATCAAAGATGACCATGTCGAATTCTCCTATTGAAAATTGTAGTTGAAACACTTTGTTTTTTAATGTTAAACAATTTTGTTCAATTATCATTGGACAATATGCCTGATATCTACGCTAAATCCAATATAAATGTATTTGAAGGAGCAAATATGATAATTACCTCATCGATTTTAAAAGAATTGATATAGATGAATTCTTAACTTGTGATTTTAAATTGTTAAAAAGATTAACGGCTTTATATGAGAAAACTAATTTAAAGATGTTAATTAAGTTAATTAATAAGGAATATGACCCTGAATAAACGTTAGACAATCACAACAAAATATTTTCTATTGAATTAATACAATTTATTGTATATGATTTAAAAGCAAACTTTCTTTAAACATCTATTATTGTTTAAGGCGGAAGGAGAAGATTTATGAAAAAAGGAATTCACCCAAATTATCAACGTTGCACAGTTACATGCGTATCTTGTGGAGCGACATTTGAAACCGGTTCGACATTAAAAGAAATTAGAGTCGATACTTGCAGTAATTGTCATCCATTCTATACTGGTAAACAACGTTACGTCCAAGCGGATGGTCGTATTGATAAATTTAATCGTAAATACGGATTAAACGAAAAGAAATAAAAAAAGAATAGACTGGCATGGCCAGTTTTCTTTTTTATATTTTAAAAATATAATTGCTATAATAATTGGAGAGATAAAATGAAGAAAAGATTTTATATTACTACCCCTATTTATTATCCATCTAGTAAACTTCATATTGGTCATGCTTATTGCACAACTTTATGTGATACTTTCGCGCGTTATAAAAGACTTAGAGGCTTTGAATGTTTTTTTCTTACAGGCGCGGATGAGCATGGTCAAAAAATAGAAAAAAATGCTTTAAAAGCTGGTATGACACCTCAACAATTTGTCGATAATATTGTTGAAGGTTTTCATTCTCTTTGGAATCTTCTTGAAATTTCTAATGATGACTTTATTAGAACAACACAAAAAAGACATACTGATGTCGTGCAAAAAATCTTTTCTAAAATGTTAGAAAAAGGCGATATATATTTAGGCAAATATGTTGGATGGTATTGTAAAGAATGCGAAGCATTCTGGACAGATACTCAAGTTGGAAAAGAACATCTTTGCCCAGATTGTAATCGACCAGTTGAAAAAGCTGAGGAAGAATCATATTTCTTTAAAACTAGTAATTATGTTGATGAGTTATTAAAGTTTTATGATGACAATCCTAAATTTTTAATTCCTGAGTCGAGAAAAAATGAAATGATTAACACATTTATTAAACCAGGTCTTGGTGATTTATGTGTTTCTCGTACTTCTTTTTCTTGGGGTATTCCCATTAAAGAAAATCCAAAACATGTTATATATGTTTGGCTCGATGCTTTAACAAATTATATTACTGCGTTAGGGTATGGCAGCGATGATGAACACTTATTTAAAAAATATTGGGAAGATGAAGAATGTGAAATTATTCATGTTTTAGGCGCGGATATTACTAGATTCCATGCGATATATTGGCCAATGTTTTTATCATCATTGAATTTAAGAAAACCAGATCGAGAATTCGTTCATGGATTACTTATGATGAAAGACACTAAGATGAGCAAATCAAAAGGAAATGTTGTCGACCCATATCCACTCGTGGAACGTTATGGTGTGGATGCGGTGAGATATTACCTTGTTAGAGAAGTGAATTTTGGTAGCGATGGAAGTTTTACACCTGAACAATTTGTCGATAGAATCAATACTGATTTAGCCAATTCTTTTGGTAACTTACTTAATAGAACCATAGGAATGATAAACAAATACTTTGATGGTGTTATTCCAACTTATCAAGGTGATGTGACTCCATTCGATAGCGAGATTAAATCATTTGTTTCTTTAACTATTAAATCTTATGAAGATTTATTAGATGATTTAAAAATTACTGATGCTTTCATCAAAGTTAATGATTTAGTAAATCGCGGTAATAAATATATTGATGAAACAATGCCTTGGGTTTTAGCGAAAGATCCATCAAAAGAAAAAGACTTAAAAGCGGTCATGAACGTTTTAGCGAATATTTTATTTGTCGCAGGGATGTTATATAAGCCTGTCTTAGTGCACGCTTCTGATAAATTATTTGACCAATTAAATATCGCATTAGAAGATAGAAAATACGAGAAAGTATATGATTTTGGTTTTGTTGGGGGACAATCTGTCAATAAAGGTCAACCATTATTTCCTCGTTTAGATAGTGAAGTAGAAATTAATTATATTTCTAACCTCATGAATAACAATAAATGAAAAAGAATACAGTCATCGGTCGATGTGTAGATATTTCTAGCGAAGGTAAAGGTATCATTAAATTTTTTAATGAAACTATTTTTGTTGATGCTTTACTTTTAGATGAAACCGCGGAAATTGAAATATTATATCGAAAAAAAGGCGTTGCCTTTGGTAAGATAGTTAGACTAATCGAAAAATCTAAAGAGAGAATAAATCCACTTTGTCTGATTTCAACTTCTTGTGGTGGATGTTGTTTTCAAAACGCTAGTTATGAATATGAACTTAAATATAAAAAGCATAAAGTCGAAGAAGATTTGAAACGTATTGGAGGCATTTCTTTTCCAGTTAATGATGTTATTGGAATGGATAATCCATATCATTATCGAAATAAAATTCAAGTTCCTTTTTCTCATGATGGAAGAGATATTGTCTATGGTTTTTATAAAGCTAATACTCATAAAATTATTTCCACTGATGAATGTAATATTGAAGATGTCAGAGCGAAAGAAATACTCAAAGAAATTAAATATTTAATGAAGAGTATGAAAATACCTCCATATATCGAAGATGCCGGTTATGGATTAATTCGTCATGTGTTAATTAGAACTAGTCTTCATTTTAATGAAGTGATGGTTGTTTTGGTGACGACAAAAGAACAATTTCCTTCAAGAAATAATTTTGTTAAAGCATTGGTAAATAAATTTAAATATATTTCCACGGTTGTCCAAAACATCAACCCACGTGACACAAATGTGATACTTGGTGAAAAAGAAAGAGTGTTATATGGCAAAGGATATATTATGGATTCTATTTTAGGAATAACCTTTTCTATTTCTAGTAAATCATTTTTCCAAGTTAATCCATATCAAGTGGAAAAATTATATTCGAAAGCATTTGAATTCGCCTCTTTAAATAAAGATGATGTTTTATTAGATGCATATTCGGGTATAGGCACGATTGGTTTAATTGCCTCAAAGCAAGTTAAAAAAGTAGTGCAAGTTGAAAAAGAATTATCTTCAGTTAAAAATGCCTTAGAGTCTATAAAAAGAAATAAAATCGATAATGTTGAAGTTATAAATCAAGATTGTACAGAGTATTTGTTAAACACTAAAGACAAATATGATGTTGTTATTATGGACCCACCAAGAAAAGGTTCTACAAAAGAATTTATTAATGCATTAATTTCTTCATCAGTTAAAAGAATTATTTATATATCTTGCGACCCTGCAACACTATCTAGAGATTTATCATATTTTAAAGATAAATATGAAATAAAAGTAATTCAACCTGTTGATATGTTTCCTCGCTCATTTCAT
>JBJEDU010000011.1:0-10564 GCA_051872395.1 Bacilli bacterium
GATAAAGCATCTACGACTTGACCATTTAATAAAACATCGAGTTTGACTAAATCACTCTTTCGATATGAAGAATATTCGTAATCAAAGGAAGCATATCCTTTTGTGCAACTTTTGAGTTTATCAAAGAAATTGTAAACAATTTCTGATAATGGAAGTTCATAAGTTAAAATCATTCTCGTATCATCAAAATATTCTAAGTCTTGATAAATGCCTCTTCTATCTTGACATAATTCCATAATTGGACCGACATATTCTTTTGGTGTCATAATTGATGATTTTACATAAGGCTCTTCAATATAACTAATTTTACTTGAATCTGGTAATTTTGATGGATTATCCAAATTGATTGTTGTTCCATCAGTTAAATGAACATGATAAATAACACTAGGTGCTGTCAAAATTAAGTTTAAATTATATTCTCTTTCTAATCTTTCTTGAACAACATCCATATGAAGAAGTCCTAAAAAGCCACATCTAAACCCAAATCCTAAAGCTTGAGAAGTTTCAGGAACAAATTGTAATGATGCATCATTCAATTCGAGTTTTTCTAAAGCATCTTTTAAATCTTGATATTGTTTACTATCGACGGGATAAAGTCCACAATAAACCATTGGATTTAAATTTCGATATCCAGGAAGAGCCTCTAAGCAAGGTTCATTCTTTTTTGTTACTGTTTCACCAGGTCTTACATCTTTAATATCTTTAATTTGTGCGCAAATAAAACCAACTTGACCAGCTTGAAGAGTTTTTGTTTTTATTTCTTTTGGTGTTCTAATTCCAAGTTCAGTTACTTGATAAGATTTATTTGCTTTCATCAAATAAATTTCATCACCAACATTGATATTTCCTTCAAAGATTCTAACAAGAATGACCGCGCCTCGATAAGAATCATAATAACTATCGAAAATCAAAGCTTTTAATGGTTTTGATTCATCTCCTGTTGGAGCAGGGATGTATTTTACAATGGCTTCTAATAAATCATGAATATGATATCCAGTTTTTCCACTGACCTCGATTGCGTTTAAAGAATCGATTCCAATTCTTTCTTCAATTTCTTTTTTAACCATTTCAGCATTAGCGCTTGGTAAATCTACTTTATTGATAACTGGTAATATTTCTAAGTCATTATCAATTGCTAAATAAACATTGGCTAAAGTTTGTGCTTCCACTCCTTGAGTGGCGTCAACAACTAAAATCGCACCTTCACACGCTGCTAAAGAACGAGAAACTTCATACGTGAAGTCGACGTGCCCTGGAGTGTCTATTAAATTAAATATATATTTATTGCCATCATCTGCTAAATATGAGATGGTGACAGCGTTTAATTTAATAGTAATGCCTCTTTCTCTTTCCAAATCCATCGAATCAAGAATTTGATCTTTCATTTCTCTTGATTCAATCGCACCAGTCTGTTCTAAAATACGATCAGCGATCGTACTTTTACCGTGATCAATATGGGCAATAATGGAAAAATTTCTAATATTCTTTTTTTCGAAGTTCATGGGAAATATTATAACAAAACTTTTTTCTTATTAAAGAAAATATCAACTTTTTTCTTAACTTCTTCAGGAGAACGAACAATTATATTGTTGCTCCATTTATTATTAATAAAATTTCTATAAGTATAAGTTGAATATCGATTATCGATAAATAAATACGCTCCAAAATCACTTTCGCTTCGAATAACTCTTCCGATTGCTTGAAGTATTTTGTTCATTGCAGGATATAAATATGCGTAGAGGTAACCATCTTTTTCTTGTTGATTAAAACATTCTTTAATGCAATCGCTTTCAAAATTAGTTTTACTAAGACCAATTCCGATGATGATTGCGCCAATTAATCGATCTTCAATTAAATCGATTCCTTCAGAGAAAAATGAGCCTAAAACTAATATTCCAAGAGTGGTTACTTTTGGTTCAGAAACAAACAATTCTAAAAATTCATTTTTTTCTGAATCTGTCATATCTCTTCTTTGATAATGAATCATGACTTCATCAATTTTTAAGGCTTCTTCTAATTTAGCTAAATATTCATAACTTGGACAAAATATAAAATAGTTTCCAACCGTTCCAGAAATGAATGCTTTGATATAATCTATGACACTATTTAAGGTTAAATCTCTATCTTTATATTTTATTGAGGTATTGATATTAACTAACGGTAAACAGTTATTTTTATTAAAAGGGGACGCTAATTGAATATATGGATCAGTAGTAATATTTCCACCCAATAAATTAATATAATATTCAATTGGTGTTAAAGTGGCCGAAAAGAAAATTGATGATAAGGAATTAGTACAAATTCTATTTATGAAATTTGATGCATCAGTGCAAAATAAATGAAATGAAATGTATTTTTCCTTGTGAATATAAAAGACATATTTTTCATTAGTAATTTGATATATTTTACAAAATCTATTTATTTCTAAATATAAATCAACTACTTCATTTGGAAGAGATATTTTAAGTTCTTTTTTAACTTCTAAATATTTATCTAAAAATAACTCTAATTGATTTAATAATTCACTATCAAAAGAAGATACAATCGTGTATTCATCAGTTAAATTTTCTTTGATATTATCAATAATTCTTAATATTTTATTAATTTTATTTTTTAATTTTGGTGATGAAATTTTTCTTAATGACGATTTAGCTTTTAAGAAAGAATTTTCATCCACTAAGGAAGAATACATATCTCTTGACCTATCGACTAGGTTATGAGCTTCATCCACTAAAATAACATGTTTTGAATAATCTTCATCAAAATATCTTTTTAAATGAGAAATTGGGTCAAATACATAATTAAAATCACAAATAATCAAATCGCAAAATAACGATAAATCCAATTGATATTCAAATGGACAAATTTCAAAATATTTTGCAATTTCAATAATTGTTTGATAGTCAAATGAAGAATAATTTAATAGAGAATATCTAAGGGCGTTTTGTATTTTTTCAAAATATTTCTTTGCAAACGGACATTCGTCTGGATTGCATTCTTTTCCTTTACAAAAACAAATTTTATCTTTTGCGGTAATAATAATGTGGTTTAAATTTAATCCTTTAGTTTTTAATAATTTTATGCAATTATCCGCGGCTAGTCTTCCACTTGTTTTCGCTGTTAAATAAAATATTCTTTCGCTACATTCATTAAGTGATTTAATAGAAGGAAATATTGTTGAAATTGTTTTACCAATTCCAGTTGGAGCTTCAACAAATAATTTGTTTTTCTTTATTATAGAAGCATAAACTAATTTCGCTAATTTGCTTTGACCTTCTCGATATGATTCAAAAGGGAATTGAAGTGTTTTAATTGATTCACCTCTTTCTTCGATGTGTCTAAATATGATGTTATAAAATTCTATGTATTCATCGATTAAATTTTCAACATATTGATATACTTCAATTTGTAAAAATGAATATTCTTTTTCAAGTTTTTCTTTACTACCTTGTTTTAAGTATGTAAGTTTTATCCCAATTGAAGATAAATTTTGCTCTTTCATGAATAAATAGGCATAGCACATTGCTTGTCCGATATGCCATTCTTTTTGAGCATTATGAAATTCTTCTAATTCAAGTGTTGTTGATTTAATTTCATCGATGACATAATAATTGTTTCTTTTGAATATTCCATCTGCGCGTCCATGCAAAAATATTGTGACATCATCAGAATAAATATATCCTGACAATGGATATTCACTCATATATGAATCATCTTGAACTTTTTGATAAACGGAATGAAGTCTCGTTCCTTCATTCATGCTCGATTGATTGTAAATTCGATCGTCGATATCTCCACGACGTAACAAAAAATCCACTAATTGATGAACTGATAAATCGATATATTTTTTAGTCATTAATTAAATGATTTCCCAATTAAATTTTGATTCCCATTAATAAAGGACTTATAGTCCATTATTTTCTTACCTTCTTTTTGAAGTTCTAATATAGCTATTTGTCCATTAATTGCTTGAAATATTAGTCCATTTTTATCAGATTTTATAATTGTTCCAATTTCATCACTAACAATTTCATTAACAATTTTTGCTTTTAATATTTTTATTTTGACACCATCTAAAAAAAGATATGCACCTGGTTCATATGATAATCCTCTTATCCAACCAATTAATTCTTTTTTAGATTTTGTTAAATCAAGTTTTTCTTCCTCTTTTGTAATCAAAGAACAATATGTAGCGTCATTTTCATCTTGCTCGACACCTTTGATTTTGTTATTTATGACATCTAATAAAGATTCTTTGACTAATTCAAAACACGCTACTTGTATTTTAGAAAATAATGAAGTGGAATTATCATTTTCATCGATTTCCACGACTTTTTTTGCATACATTTTTCCAGCATCCATCGCCTTAATCATTTCCATCAAGGTAACACCTGTAATTTTTTCATTATGGATGAGCGCAGATTGAATTGGGGAAGCGCCACGATATTTAGGTAATAAAGAGCCATGCAAATTTAAACATCCATATTTTGGAATGTCTAAAACTTCTTGGGATAATATTTGCCCATATGCTAATGTAAGGATTAAATCAGGATTCAATTGTTTTAAAAATTCAAAATCTTTTCGAATTTTATATGGTTGAAAGACTGGGATAGAATATTTTTCTGCAATGACCTTTGTCGGTACTTTTTCTAATATCTTTTTTCTACCGACTGGTTTATCCATTTGTGCGATAACACCGACAATATTAAAACCATCAAGAATCATAGATTCTAATGTTTTTGCCGATATTTCAGGTGTGCCCATAAATACAATTCTTATATCTTTTTTGTCCATAATTTATCCTTTGTGTTTATTATATTCTAAAATGTGATACAATAAACAAGCAATGTAAATTTTATTTACAAGTTTAAAAATTTTATTGCAATATTATTTTTATTTTGATAGAGTATCATTTGAAATTGAAAGGGAAAAAGCATGGCAAATATTAAATCACAAATCAAAAGAATTAAAACAAACGAAAAAGCCCGTAAACAAAACGCTTCAATGAAATCCATGGTTCGTACCGCTTCCAAAAAAGTAAGAACCGCTGTTGAAAATAAAGATTTAGCAGCTGCAGAAGCGTTATTAAAAGAAGCTTTTAAAGTAATTGATAAGTCACATTCTGCAGGCGTTCAAACAAAAAATACTGTTTCACGTCAAAAAGCAAGCTTACAAAATTTAGTCAATACATTAAAAGCTTAATAAACTTTGAAATTTATTATAAATAATTCAAAAGCATATAAGCGGTCAACTAGACCGCTTTTTATGTTGTAATCTAAGTTGTAAAGGTCTTCTAAAATATTTCTAATACGACTTTCAGATAAAGTATAAGAATTCTTTTTTAATATTTCTGCTCTATAAGGATTAATGTTTAGTTGAGTGGCAATTTCATTTGATGATAACTTATTTTTTGATAAATACATCACTTCATGTAAAAGTCTAAATTGATTTGCTAAATTGGAAATTAAAGAAATTGGCTCAACATTATTTACTCTTAAATCACGATATACCTTAAGTGCTAAATCGTTTCTTTTATTTAAAAGATGATTAAATATTAAATAAGCATTTTCTTCTAATGGTCGTGCAACCATTAAGCACACATCATCATAAGTAATATTTGATGAATAAAGTGCTAATTTTTTTGCGTTGTTTTGAAAACTGGTTAAGTCTCCATCAATTCTTAACGCTAATTCTTTAACAGCTTCTTTGGAAATACTAACTCCAAGTTTTTCATTGAAATAACGACTAATATAAACGCTGAGTTCTTCTTTTGTGGGTTCGTTTATTTTATAAATTTTCCCTATTTCATTAATTTTTTTATATATTTCCCCATTTGAGTCGATGGAATCAGTCTCGATACATAAAATTAAATCGCACGAAGGATTGGGATTATTTATATATTTGAATAATTTCTTAAAATCTTGTTCCTTATCTATTTTATTTTTTTCTTTAGATTTACTTAGAAAATAACAATTAGAAACCGATACAACTTTTTTGTCATATCCAAGCGGAATATAACTACATTCATCGACAATTTCTTGAACAGTAACTAATGTAGCGTCAATTTTGACATAATTTAAATCATCTTTAGTGTCTAGGATGGAATTAACAACCTTTCCTTCTCTAGTTTTTATTGACGCAATTTGTGTTCCGTAAATTAAATAGTTCATACAAGTATTATCTTATAATTTTCTTTGAAAATACATAATAAAATGAGGAAAGAATATTAATTTGTTTATTTATATAAAAGAGATAACTAAAAGTATTTTTTATTGAAACAAACTATATTTAAAATATGAGATTGATCCTTCTATATCAGTTCTTCTAATAATGACATTATTTTTATTTAATATATCTAAAACTTCTTTATGAGGATGACCATAATAATTACTTCCAACAGAGATGATAGCTTCTTTTGGTGTAATGAATTTTATAAATTCATCACTGGTGGAAGTTTTAGAACCATGATGTCCAACTCTTAATATATCGATATCTAAAGAAGAAAATGTTTTCATTATTTCTTTTTCTATTTTTATTGGAGCGTCCCCCATCACTAAAAAATTCGTGTTCATTAATGTGAAATTTATAACGAGAGATGAATCATTATCTTCGCTCCAAAGATAATCAAATCTATTGAGATTATATAAGGAAATATCGTTAATTTTTAATTCATCGAATTTATAGTTGATATAAGTGCTTTTTATTTTAAAGTTTTCTATAAGAGAATCTACTCCTCCATTATGATCAAAATCATCATGAGTGGTAATTAAAGCATCGATGTTATAAATTTGTTTCTTTTTAAAAAACGGTATTAAAGAATCTTTTGCAATATCTAAATATTTTAAACCTCCTGTATCAATTAATATTGTTGTTTCTTTCTTTCTTATCAAAGTTGCATCTCCTTGACCTACATTTATAAACACTACTTCTTCACTGAATACATTTTTTAAAGGTAAAGATATTACTAAAATAAAGCTAACAATACATAGTGACGTTATTTTTATCATTGGTTTATGTTTTATGTATAAATAGTAGGCTAATAAAATAATTAATCCATAAAATAATAAAACGCTAAAAAGATTTATTGACGGAAGATAAATTGTCAATTTGAATTTGGTTAAAATCGATGTAATTTTTGATAATGAATTATATATAAAATTCGCTAACCACTGAAATGGAATTCCATATAAAGATAATAAACATAAATTAATTAATGCAATTAAAACTGGAGTAAAAAATATTTGAAAAATAAAAGATAATAAATTGATTTCATGGTAATAAGATATTTCAAAAGGAATAAATGAGACAAACATTAAAAAGTTTAATAATAAAGATTTAATATATTTGTTATTTATTCGTATCGCAGTGTTAAAAAAGTTAGTTATTATCATCATTAACATACCAATGATAAAACTATCTTGATACGCAAAAGTGTAATCAAAAATTAAAAAAGTTATACCGATGATGGATGTTATCTGAATCGAAGAATATTTTTTATTTAAATAATATTCATTTATATATCGAAATATTAAAAAGAATAAAAATTTAATGACAATAAATTTATAAAACGAAACTACCACATAAAAGAGTAGACAAATTAATGATACTCCTTTCGCTGTTTTCTTTTTTAAAAATATTGAAAATACATAAGTTAATAATGAATAAAATGAATATAAATACAATCCACTCATATTTAAAAATCGAGAGAGATGGATCTCTTTTAAATTTGTAGTTACTTCCTCATCTTCATTAGTGGAAAATAGTATATTGGAAACAAATTTTGAGGTATTTTCATCAAAAGAATTTGAAAAAGTATTACGTAATTTTTTTAACCTAATTGGATTCTTAAATTTAAAATTAATATTTTTATATTTTAATTCACTATATATCCCTTTTTTATTCAAATAGTTTTCAAAATCAAAAGTTGATTCTATTTTAGAAAAACTGAGTTGAGTTTTTTCTCCTTCGATAGATAAATAGTCTCCTATTTCATATTCGTGAGCTTTCTTATAGACATACATTTTTTCTAATGAAGAAGAAAAGATGAAATAGTTTTCCTTTGCCTCAATGACCATCCCATTATATATTTCTCTATCAAAAGATATTTTTATATATGATATTCCTGAGGTAATAAGGAAAACTATCGCGTTTAAAATAAGATGCTTTCTATTTAATTTTCTAAATAAGAAAATGAAATAAATTCCTGATAATATCAAGAAAAAGGCATAATTATTCTTTACGTTCAATCCTAAAAATATAGTAATGAAGAAAAGAAATAATATCACGAATGTAAAACAACGTAATTTCTTATTTTGTTATAAGTTGCATTACCTATTCCATATACATCAAGTAAGTCCTCTAAAGTATGGAATAGACCATTTTGTGAGCGATGAGAAACAATAGAATTAGCGACAGAAGCAGAAATACCATTAATTGTTGAAAGCACCTCCGCACTATCGGTGTTGACATTGACCTTTGATATTTCTGTATCGTTACATAAATCGCTCTCATCATATTTGGAAGCAATAAAATAAGTCATTCCACTTTTTAATTCTGCTTCTAAATAATAAGCGTAGGAATCGGCATTATCGTTAACTCCACCAGCGGCATCAATTAAATCACTCATTAAAGCGCCTTCTTTTAATGTGTAAGTTCCTTCACGATAAACTTCCCCTTCAATTGTTGCTTGAAAATTGTTTTCAGAAACATACTCAATTGTTGTCGAAACTGTATTACTGATATTCGGATCAATAACCAAAAATCCAACAATTGCCACTATCGCGATAGCGACAACGGCTATAATAGCTTTTATCATAAAAAACCTCCCTAATTTATAAATAGGGAGGAATTTTAATTTTGATTATAATTTTTTAAAAATTATGCAGAGATAGATACGATTTTAACATTATATGGTTTAGCAGTTTTAATTTCGACTGTATCACCAATTTTCTTTCCAATGATCGCAATACCTAAAGGGCAAACATTTGAAATTTTATTTTTCTTTAAATCAGCTTCAACTGGTCCGACAATTTGATACATTCTAATTCCATCGTTAGCACCAGCGCCAGTTATTTCAATTTCAACAGTTGAACCTAATGATACTTTATCAATCTTTTTACCTAAAGTAATAATTTCACAGTTATATAAAATGGCTTCAATTTGATTGATACGGCCTTCAATTTCAGCTTGACGATCTCTAGCAGCATCATAGTCAGCGTTTTCACTTAAGTCACCTTGGGAACGCGCTTCTGCTAATTGGGCACGAACATTTGGTTGTTCAACATCTAATAATTGTCTTAATTCTTTTGATAATTCA
Organism: Bacilli bacterium; assembly: GCA_051872395.1. GTDB lineage: Bacteria > Bacillota_I > Bacilli_A > RFN20 > CAG-826 > JBJEDU01. The sequence goes on from JBJEDU010000011.1 coordinate 9,317, forward strand.
TCATAACCTGTTTGAGTTATTTTAATTTTTTCTTGCATAATACATTCTCCTTTAAGGCGTAGTTATTCTATCATAATTCAAATAAAAATGGTATGAATTATTTATATTTTAAAATATAATAATTTCTATGCAAGATAATAAATTAAAAAATGCATTTTTATTATTTATTACTTTTTTTAAAATAGGTTTATTCACTTTTGGTGGAGGAATCGCCATGATTCCTTTAATTCAAAATGAAGTTGTTGAAAAGAAGAAATGGATGCGTGCAGGTGAAATACTTGATGTTATCACTATAAGTGAAAGCACACCTGGTCCAATCGCTATTAATTCTGCAACATATGTTGGATATAAAGTTTGTGGAGTCCTTGGTTCTATATTTGCAACCCTTGGAGTTATCATTCCTTCTTTTACTATTATTTTTATAATTTCTTTATTTTATGAGCAATTTATCAAAATTGCTTTTATAAACAATATTTTTAAAGGCTTAAAAGTTGGCGTCATCTTTTTACTTATTCAAGCTATCATTTCTTTATCTAAAGGTGTAAAGAAAAATATATTTTCTTTAATTTTATTTGTTTTAGCGTTAACCATTAATATTTTATTCACTGTATTTAATATCCCATTTTCAAGCTTATCCATCGTCTTAATTGCTTGTGGTTTAGTTATTGGTGTGGTTAAAGAAGTTATAAATGACGTTAACGGAAAGAAAGGGAAAACAAAATGATTTATTTTCAATTATTTTATGTTTTCTTTTTAATTGGCTTATTCACTTTTGGTGGAGGCTATGCGATGATTCCAATGATTCAAAGCGAAGTCGTTACCAGAGGGTGGATTAGTGAAGCAACATTAACTGATTTTATCGCTATTAGTGAAGTTACTCCTGGTCCATTTGCTGTTAATATTGCGACTTTTATTGGAAGTGAAATGGGTGGAATTTTGGGTTCAGTCTGTGCGACTATTGGCTTAGTTTTACCTTCATTTATCATCGTTTTATTAATTGCTATTATATTGAAGAAATTCATCACTTCTAAATATGTTCAAGCAGCGTTAAATGGAGTTAAACCAATTATTATCAGTTTGATATTATCCACTGTTATATTTTTATTTATAAAAATAATTTTCTTCAATGGTCATAGTTTAAATTCATCTTTTTATTTTGATCGAGCGTCTTTAGCGCTTCTATTAGTCTTGTTTATAATTTCTTTTCTGTACAAAAAGAAAAATAAAAAGAAGTTATCGCCAATCGCG
>JBJEDU010000012.1:0-43447 GCA_051872395.1 Bacilli bacterium
AAGATGTTTTTATATGTCGGATATGACGCTAATTATTATGTACCAAATAGGTATATAGATGGCTATGGATTGACACTTAAGAAAGCTCAAGAAATTGTAAACGATTCTTATCAATTAGTTATTACTGTCGATAACGGAATCACGGCTTTTGACGCTATAAAGTTTTTAAAAGAACATGGAGTAAAAGTCATTGTTTTAGATCATCATACACCTCAAGATGAACTTCCTTGCGCCGATTACATTATTCACCCTACAATTTCTTCTTTTTCTTCTGTCACTTCAAGTGGTGGATTCGTTGCTTTTGTTTTCTCTAAATACATTCTTGGTTACTATGACAAATATTTATCTATTCTTGCATCTATCAGTGTCGTCAGCGATATGATGCCACTTAAAGATCAAAATAGAAATTTATTAAGAATCGTTTTAAAAGAATATAAACCAAATGAGTTTTTACAAATTGATTTACTAAAAGAAAATTATCCTTTTAATGAATACGCGATTGGATCAAAAATCGCTCCAAAAATTAATGCAGTGGGAAGATTAATCAAAGATGAATCTATTAATGATATGGTCAAGTTTTTTGTAACGACTGATATTTACGAAATTAGTCGACTTTATAAATGGATTGATGATACCAATGAACTGAGAAAAGATAAATCTAATAATGTTATTAATTCTCTCATTCCTTTCATTGATAAAAATGATTCTTGTGTCGTTATGCAAATTGACGCTGAAGAAGGTTTACTTGGTTTAGTAGCGACAAAGATTTTAAAAGAATTAAATAAACCGACAATTATATTTTCTGAAGATATTAATGATTCGAACCTTTTAAAAGGTTCTTGCCGTGCTAAAAAAGGAATGGATGTTATCGAAGTTTTCTCAAAATTGAATGATTTGATAGAAGTTTCTGGTGGTCATGAATTAGCAGGTGGCTTAACCATAAAAAAATCTAATTTTGAACAATTTAAAATACGATTTAAAGAATTGTGCAATGAAATTCAATTATATGAGGAAGACACATCTTATATCGATTTTGGTATAACAGATTTAACATTTGATAATTACAATCTAATTAATTCTTTTTCTCCATTCGGTGTTGAATGGAAAGAACCAAAATTTAAAATTAAACGAATCAAAACTGATTCATTAACTTTTTCTAAAGATGGAAAACATATTGTCTCTACATTAGGAATTTCCACTCGTTTAGTGGGCTTTAATTTTTCTTCTAGCGAAGTATTAAAATACAAATATATCGATATTTTCGGTAAATTAAAAACTACTTATTTTCGTAATCAAACGAATTTAGAATTTACAATTACAGAAATCAAAGAAACAAAATAGTAATAAATATTATATTTTGTATTATTTAGTTTTGTTATATAATAAAAAATATGAAAAAAACAAAGTTTTTTATATTAGCATCTACTTGTCTATTTCTATCAAGCTGTGTTTCTTTTTCTAACGATCTTCTTTCTGAAGGTTTAAATTTTAGTGTTTCTTCAGAAGATGAAATCGGAGAAATTAATTATTATAGTGGAGATGAATTATCTTCTGACGCTGTATTAGTTAAAAAATATAATTTCAAATCGAGTGTTGATGAGGGTGGATACATTTCTTCTTTAGAAGAACTTACCTCCATTATCAAAGATTATGATGATTCAATCGGAACTTTAAACGCTGTTAGATATGTTTCACAAGGATATAATGGGTTGAAACTCGGTATCTCTTCATCGAAAGCGTTTGGAAAATTAGATATCGAATTAAATTTCGATTTTAAATATGTTGAAATTGTTGCGTGTCCAAGAATTTCATATGTATTTGATTATTCTTTGAATGAAACGGTTATCAATATCGATGAAGACGCTTCATTTAAAGTAAATGAAAAAGATTTTATTTATGTTAAAAATATTAGTGAAGATGATATTTCAAATGGCGATTATTTAACAACGATGGTCTTTGAAGTAAGTGAAACTAATAATTTGAAATTGTTTGAATACAATAACCGGGCAGTTATTCAATCAATCGCTTTTTATAATGAGATTTAATTATGGCTGATAACAATTTAATTAATGGAGGTTATCCACTTCACACTTTTGAAGAAGTTGAAGAGAAATATATTCAATATATTTCTTCTCTTGAAGATAGAAAAAAAATTAGGGAAGCCTATGATTTCATTGTTGAAAAACATAAGAATCAATTTAGAAAAAGTGGTGAACCATATTATCATCACTTAATTGAAGTTGCCTATATTTTAGCGAGTTTACAATGTGGCCCAAACACAATTATTTCTGGTCTTTTGCATGATGTTGTCGAAGACACTGATGTTTCAATTGAAGAAATTCAAAAGAAATGGGGACAAGAAGTTGCGAAAATCGTTGATTCTTTGACAAAAATTCAAAGATTGAAACTTTCGAAAATGAAAAGCGAAGAATTCGACGCTGAAGACCACCGAAAAATATTTATCGGAATGGCGAAAGATATTCGCGTCATTATCATCAAATTAGCGGATCGTTTACATAATTTAAGAACGCTGAAGTCTTTATCTTTTGAAAGACAACAAGTAATTTGTAAAGAAACGATGGAAGTTTTTGTTCCAATCGCTCATCGATTAGGTCTTGATGTTATTAAATCTGAAATGCAAGATATTTGTTTGAGTTATCTTGAACCAGAAAGATTTAACGAAATAAAAAAATTACTATCTAAAAAATCGAAAACAATGGGTAAATCACTCGAGAATCTTAAAAAGAAAATCGCTGATTTATTATTTGAAAATCATATTCCTTTTGAGATTTCCGCGAGAGTTAAATCAATTTATTCAATCTATGAAAAAATGTATTCCAAAGGACATCCTTTTGAAGAAATATATGATATTCTTGCTTTAAGAGTAATTACAAACACTGATATTCAGTGTTATGAAATTTTAGGTTTGATTCATCAAACATATAAACCTGTCCCTGGTCGATTCAAAGATTATATTGCGATGCCTAAACCAAATTTATATCAGTCTTTGCATACCACAATTATTTCTGGTGATGGCAACCGTTATGAAGTTCAAATTAGAACGAAAGAAATGGATGAAATTGCTGAAATTGGTGTTGCTGCTCACTGGGCTTATAAAGAAGGAAGTGGATACAACTCTCAACAAGAACAAAAAGAAATTGAAGATAAACTTCATTGGTTTAGAGATTTTGTTAATATGAGTGGCGAATCTATTGATGAAAACGCAAAAGAATATGTCGAAAATCTCACCAAAGATATTTTTGAAGCTAATATTTATGTTTTTACCCCAAAGGGTAAAGTGATTGAACTTCCTACTGGTTCAACACCAGTCGATTTTGCATATCGAATTCATACCAAAATTGGTGATAGCACTGTTGGAGCATTAGTGAATAGTGTCATGGTTCCATTAAATACTGTTTTAAAAACTGGTGATATGGTCGAAATTAAAACGAGTAAAACTGCTTCACCAAGTGAAGGATGGCTTAACTTTGTTAAATCTAATCTTGCTAAAAGCATGATTAAAAAATATATGATGAAGAAGAACGCAGAACTTCTTCGCGAAGAAAAGATTCAAAGAGGAAAAGCCTCTTTAATTGATGCATTCAAAATTCGCGGTATCGATGAACCAGAAATGGTTGAAATGTTAGATACAAAAAGAGTTTTGAACGAATATGAATGTGATACTCTTGAAGAATTATATATCGCAGTTTCAGGAAGAAAACCTACTCCTGGAGCGATTATTGATTTCTTAAATATTAAGAAACAAGTAGTGTTCACTTCAGGTTCTAAAATAAAAAATAAAACTGGATACACTTGTCCAGTATATTGTAAAGGCGTTGGTAAAATCGCTATTTCGTTAGCGAGTTGTTGCACTCCAATTCCAGGTGATGACATCATTGGATATATTACCAAAGGTAAAGGAATATCTGTCCATCGTAAGAATTGCCCGAATGTAATCAATCAAAAAGAAAGATTGATCGATGTATTTTGGAGGAGCGATATTGAATCGTCAGTATATCCAGTTGATATTTCTATCGAAGCTGGTGATCGTCCAAAATTATTATTCGATATTGTCAACGCTTTAGCAAACCAAAAAATATCGATTAGTTCTACACAAGCACATTTAACCAATGGTGGTAATAATGCGGTAATTAATGCGACAATTTTAGTTAGCGATGCAAAAAGATTAAATGACATATTTAATGTTTTATTAAATGTCAGTGGAGTTTATAGGGTAAATAGAGTTACTCATTAGGAGGAATTATGATACAAAATCCAAAAGGAACACATGATATATTCGGCAATGAAATGACCGTATATCAAGCAATTAGAGAATTATATATAAACATTTGCTCTTCATATGGTTTTAAAGAAATTATGTTACCAATTTTTGAATCGAGCAATTTGTTTCAAAGAGGTGTTGGTGAAAGTAGTGATGTTGTCAGAAAAGAAATGTATACATTTCTTGATAAAGGTGGCCGTAGCATTACATTAAGACCAGAATTTACAGCAGGTATTATTCGTTCATTCGTTCAAAATAAAATGTATGTAAATGAAGAGTTACCTGTAAAATTGTTTTATCATGGACCAACATTTAGATATGAAAGACCTCAATCTGGAAGATATCGTCAATTTCATCAATTAGGTGTTGAATGTATTGGTTTAGATTCTTATTTAGTTGACACTGAAATTGTTGCTTTAGGCTATGATTTTCTTGTTAACTTAGGTTTAAAAGATGATATCGTTTTAAAAATTAATACCCTTGGAGATGAAGAAACAAGAACCAATTATCGCGCAGCGTTAAAAGAATATTTCGCTAAATATATCGATAAAATGTGTGATGATTGCAAATCTCGTTTTGAATTGAATCCATTACGTATTTTAGATTGCAAAGTACCAGAGGATAGAGAAATTATTAAATCCGCTCCAAAGATTAGTGATTATCTATCAGAAAATTCTAAAACTCGTTTTAACAAACTTTTAGCGTATTTAAATGAATTAGAAATTCCTTATGAAGTTGATGAATCTCTTGTTAGAGGACTCGATTATTATAGTGAAACAGTATTTGAATTTCATTACATCAGTAATGAAAAAGTTGATATTGGTGCGATTGGTGCAGGCGGACATTATTCTTCTTTAGTAAAAGAATTAGATGGTCCTGATATGCATGGAGTTGGTTTTTCTTTTGGCGCTGAAAGATTAATCACTGTCGTCAGTGAAAAAGCCCAAAAAGCGGATTTAGATTTCGATTATCCGCTTCCTGTTTACATTATGCCAATTGGTAATGAAAAAGTTAAAGAGGAAGCTTTATCAATTGCGATTGCTCTTAGACAATCGGGTTTTGCATCTCAAATGTGCTATGAAGATGTCAAAATTAACAACATGTTCAAACGCGCGGAAAGAAAGAAAGCCAAAGTCGCAATCATTCTTGGAGAAGATGAAATTTCTAAAGAAATTGTTCAAGTGAAAAATTTATCCACAAAAGAACAAGTGACAGTATCTTACCAAGACTTAATTGGAAAGCTTGAAGAAATATTGTGCGAAGGTGAACATCATGAATGTCATTGCCATGATGATGGTTGTTGTTGTCATGATCACGATAAAGAATAATTTAAATTAGAAAAGAGTGAATTAAATATATGGAACGTACACACAAAAACGGAGAATTATCTTTAAATAATTTAAACGAAAAAGTAGTTTTGGTTGGTTGGGTTAGCAAGAAAAGAAATTTAGGCTCTATTGTTTTTATTGATTTAAGAGATAGAAGCGGAATTGTTCAACTTGTCATCAACGATGAATTAGATGTTGAAATTAAAAATGAATATGTGATTCAAGCTTATGGCACAGTCATTAAAAAAGATGTTCCTAATCCAAATTTAAAAACAGGAGAAATTGAAGTCGCTGTCGAGAAAATTAATGTAATTAATACAGCGAAAACTACCCCTTTAATTATCCAAGATGAGACTGATGCCCTTGAAGATACAAGACTAAAATATCGATATTTGGATTTAAGACGTCCTTGTATGCAAAGATTTATGGAAATACGTCACAAAATTAAAATGTGCGTCCATGAATATTTGAATAAATTAGACTTTTTGGAAGTTGAGACGCCAATTTTGACTTTGTCAACTCCTGAAGGTGCGAGAGATTATTTAGTTCCAAGTCGTGTTCATAATGGTAAATTTTATGCTTTGCCACAAAGTCCACAAATATTTAAGCAGCTTTTAATGATATCTGGTTTTGAAAGATATTATCAAATCGCTCGTTGCTTTAGAGATGAAGATTTACGCGCTGATAGACAACCTGATTTCACTCAAATTGATATTGAAACTTCCTTTTTAGATCAAGATCAATTTTTGACGATGATGGAAGGATTAATCAAACATATTTTCAAAGAAACTATTAATTATGATGTTAAACTTCCTTTAAGAAGAATGCCTTATAAAGAAGCGATGGATAAATATGGTAGTGATAAACCTGATACAAGATTTGGTTTAGAACTTCATGATGTCAAAGAGATATTTAAAGATTCGGTTTTCAATGGATTTAAAGATGTTGAAGATATAAGAGCTATTAAAGTTCCAAACGTCAGCAAGGAAACATCAAGAAAAGTTATTGATAATTTAAATCTTGAAGCCAAAAAATTTGGTTTACCTGGTGTTATTTGCATTAAATATGAAAATAATGAATTTGAAGGTTCGTTTGCTAAAAACTTCCTTTCAGAAAGTGAAAAAGATTCTTTAATTAAAGAATTTGATATAAAAAATGATGATATCATCATTTTAGTCGGTGGTAATCACAATAGAGTTTGTCCATTATTAGGCTCATTGAGAGTTCAATACGCTAAAAAACTTAATTTAATTAAACCACATACTTTTGATTTGTTGTGGGTTGTAGATTTCCCATTATTTGAAAGAGATGTTGAGAATAATAAAATTACTTCTTCTCATCATCCATTTACTAGACCAAGAGATGAAGATTTACATTTGTTAGATACTGACCCAACAAAGGTTTTATCTCAAGCGTACGATATTGTAATCAATGGATATGAATCTGGTGGTGGATCTTTAAGAATTTATGATCAAAATGTTCAAAAGAAGATTTTTGAAGTTCTTGGACTATCAGATGAAGATATAAAAAGAAAATTTGGTTTCTTTATCGATGCTTTCCAATATGGAACCCCACCTCACGCTGGAATGGCGTTTGGTTTAGATAGACTTACAATGATTTTAGGTGAAACTGATAATATTCGTGATGTTATTGCTTTCCCAAAAAATCTTAACGCTGTCTGTCCTATGTCAGGAGCTCCTGAAGTGGTCGATCAAGCCCAACTTGACGATTTAGGTATTTCGATTAATAAAAACTAAAAATATACTAATTTTTTACTAAATTACGGAGGATTATATGGAAAAAATTGAAAATTTATCAGTCGCAACAATAAGATCATTGTGTATTGACATGATCAATAAAGCAAAGTCTGGACATCCAGGAATGGCTCTTGGAAGCGCTCCAATTATGTATACTTTGTTTACTAAACATCTCGTTAGCGATCCTACTGATTCTAAATGGATTAATAGAGATAGATTTGTTTTAAGCGCCGGTCATGCTTCGAGTTTACTTTATGCGATGCTTCATCTTTGTGGATACAAAGTTACCCTCGATGATTTAAAAATGTTCCGTCAACTCGACTCATTGACTCCAGGCCATCCCGAATTTAATTGGACTGATGGTATTGACGCAACAAGTGGACCACTTGGACAAGGTATTGCTCAAGCAGTTGGTATGGCGATGGCAGAAGCTTCTATTGAAGCAAATTATAATGACGGAAAGAAAATTATGAACCATTACACATACTGCTTATGTGGTGATGGATGTTTAGAAGAAGGAATTTCTCAAGAAGCTATCTCTTTTGCAGGTCATCAAAAATTAAATAAATTAATTTTAATTTATGATTCAAATAAAGTTACATTAGATGGCTTGCTTGACATGTCTTTTTCTGAAGATGTTAAGCATAGATTTTTATCTAGCCAATGGAATGTTTTAGAAGTCAAAGATGGAAATTCTATCAGCGATATTGATTCAGCAATCAAAACCGCTAAAAATTCGAAAGATAAGCCAACTTTAATTATTGTCCATACGACAATTGGTTATGGTTCTTTAAAACAAGGAACTAACAAAGTTCATGGTAATCCTCTTGGTGAAGAAGATGGAAATCACGCTAAAAAGGAAGTGTATGGTTTTGATCACCCTGATTTCTTTATTCCTGAAGAAGTTAAAAAACATTTTGAAGATACTTTTGTTAAAAGAGGTATTGAAGCCCATAAAAAATACAATGAGGCTTTTGAAAAATATCAAGACAAATATCCAATTGACGCTGCGAGATTTTTAGATACACAAAATCTTTCTTTGAAAGATTATTTGCCAACTGTTTTCCCTGAGTTTGAAGAAAATAGTTCAACATCTACTAGAGTCGCCAGCGGAAAAGCATTAAATGCTTATATGTTATCTCTTCCAAATTTAATTGGTGGTTCCGCAGATGTCGCTGGTAGTGTTATGACAAAAATTAATAATGGTGTCGATTTCACTCCGCAAACTAGATATGGTCATAACGTTAACTGGGGAATTAGAGAATTTGCGATGGCGTCTATTCAAAACGGCGTTCTTTTACATGATGGTTTAAGAACATATGTTGGATGTTTCTTAGTATTCTCTGATTATATGAAAGCGGCGATTAGAATGGCTGCTTTATCTCATTTACCAGCAATTTATTTATTTTCTCATGACTCTATCGCTGTTGGAGAAGATGGACCAACTCATCAACCAATCGAACAATTAGCGATGCTTCGTAGTATTCCAAACCTTCGAGTTTTAAGACCTGCTGATGAAAGAGAAACATTTGCTTCTTGGTATGTCGCTTTAGAATCGACAAATTGTCCTACCGCCTTGATTTTATCAAGACAAAATTTACCTTTATTACCTGGTAGTGATACTGAAGGAGTGAAAAAAGGAGCATATGTTGTTTCTAAAGAAAAAGAATCTGCTAAATTGACACTCATTGCGACTGGTAGTGAAGTTTCTTTAGCAATAGAAGCACAAAAAATATTGTTAGAAAAAGGTGTCGATGTTCGTGTTGTCAGTATGCCTTCCTGGGAAGATTTTGAAAAGCAACCAAAAGAATATATTGATGAAACATTATTACTTCCATATGAAAAGAGAATTTCTTGTGAAATGCTCTCAACATTTGGATGGCAAAAATGGGCGAAATATAATATGGGATTAGATCACTTTGGCGCGAGCGCTCCAAGTAAGGATGTTATCAAAAAATTCAATTTCACTGCTGAAGCACTTGTCGAATTAGCGTTGAAGGCTCTTTGATAAACAAATATTTTATTTCAATAACAAGTTCGTTGATAGCGAACTTGTTTTTTGTTTATTTACTATAACTCGATTGATAATTCATCCAAATAATCTTTTGATAGATTAAAATAATAATTTATTGTAAAATTATTAATGAGGTTTCAATCTATGGCAAAATACATTTATATTAATAACTTATCTAAAAAAGGAAAATTGGGAATATCTCAATCAATTTTTGACTCTTTGGTGAGCAGTACTTTAGATAGATTAGAAATTAAAAAAGCATCATATAATGGTCGCGGTAATAAAGTTAGATTGAATAAACAAATTAGAACAACAATACATAAAGGTATTGTCCATGTTTGGGTCGCTGTCGATGTTCCTAAAAAGGAAAACATTCAAACTATTTCAAAACGTATTCAAGATGAAATAGCAGTCTCATTTTTAGCGTGTACAGATCAAGTACCTTTTGATGTTCAAGTTAAGGTCGAAAGTTTAATTTGAATATATGTTGAAAAGAAAAAAGCGTCAGCTTTCATATGTTGACGCTCATAATAAAGCTGTAAATTTATATAAAAAGTCCGCGAGTGCATTAATTTGGGCGGGCATTTTTAATGTTGTTGGTTCGATATTTTTTACTGTCAGCGGTTCAAATGATTTAACAAATTTCCTCGGTGCGTTCCTGTGTTTTGGAACGAATACCTTCATTTTTTCTTTACCATCAACATATAGTTTTTTATTATCTTATTTACCATGGTCAGCGATACTTTATATCGCTATAAGTTTTGCTCTTTCTGCAATTTATTGCATGCTTGGTTTCTTTTCGCTCAATGGCAATAAAAAGTTTTTATATTCTGGAATAGGTTTATATTTTGTTGATTGGATTATGCTTATCATGTGTTATTTTTTTGAAACGCCAGGTGTTTCAAACGATAGTTTATATCTTTTACTTGGCGTTCATTTAGTAATAACAATATTTTTATTGATTGCACTATATCAAAGATATAAAGTAATAGAGTTAGAAAAGAAGAGAAAAGAATTAATTAATAAAGAAACAAACAATTAGGAGTTTTCGAATGGAACAATTATCAAGAACTAAACAACAATTTGTTGTAATGACAATAATCTATAATGTTTTAGCGGATTTGGAAAATAATAATAGCAATGTATTTTTAGATCCAAGAAATTTAATATCCAATTTATGTGAATGTGATTATGAAGACGCTCCTGAATATATTAAAAAATTAGTTTATGTTTCTTTAAAAAATTATGGTGATATTGTTAACGCAATAACTCCTCATTTGAATGGTTGGAGATGGGCAAGAATTCCATTATTAAGTAGATCAATTATTGTTATGAGCTATGCCCATTATTATTTTTATGGTGATAATCCTGAAAAAAGAATTGTTATTGATATAGCCATCAATCTTGCTAAAAAGTATGTAGAAGAAAAGCAAGCATCTTTTATCAATGCTTTGCTTGATACGGTTTTAAAATGATTTATAATCAATTTCCTTTATATACTGTTTATCAAATTAATCAATATATTAAAAGTCTTATTACGAATAATGAGAATCTTCGATATATTCTTGTAAAAGGTGAAGTATCAAATTTAAAAATACAAGATAAGACTGGTCATTTTTATTTTTCTTTGAAGGATAGTCAATCAATAATTTCTGCTGTAATGTTTAATACATATTCAAAGAAATTAAATTTTCAGCTTCAAAATGGTCAAGAAGTAATTGCGCTTTGTTCAGTTGATTGTTATTCACCTCGTGGAACTTATCAATTATTAATTACTGCTTTAGAACCAGTTGGTGAAGGTCAAGAATTACTCGAATTAAAGAAATTAAAAGAAAAATTATTTAAAGAAGGATTATTTGATGAATCGAGAAAGAAATCAATAAATATTTATCCTCATCGTATCGGAGTAATAACTGCGAAAAATAGCGCAGCAATTAAAGACATCGTCTTTAATATTAAAAGAAGATATCCAATATGTGAAATTTATTTCTTTCCAAGCCAAGTTCAAGGAGAGGGTGCAATCGAATCTTTGAAGTCTCAATTTAATAAAACTAAGCAATATGATTTAGATACAATTATTATTGGAAGAGGTGGAGGCGCAAGCGAAGATTTGAATGCATTTAATGATGAATCGCTTGTTAGACTCTTATCAAATAGTAAAGTTCCAATTATTTCAGCGGTCGGTCATGAAATTGACACTACCTTAGTAGATTTAGTGGCTGATAAAAGAGCCAGTACACCAACTGGAGCTTGTGAATTAGCGGTCGTAGACAAAAGAGAAATAATTGAAAAACTCAATAACTTTAAAAAAAGTGGTATCGAAATTATTGTTAATAATTGTGATGAAATTAAAGAAAATATTGTTTATTATAAAGAAGAATTAAAGAAAGTATTAATAAATAATATTTCTCATATCGGAGAGCTAATTAATAGCAAGAAAGAAACTCTCGATTCATTAAATCCTTTCTCTATTTTATCTAGAGGATACACAATAGTGTATAAAGATGAACACGCTATTTCATCTACGCAATTATTGAATGAAGGAGAAGTTATTACAATCAAATTTAAAGACGGTGATGTCAAAGCCCAAATTAAAGAAATTAAAAAGGACAAATAATTATGGATAAGAAATTAAATGTTAAAGATTCATTAGATAAATTAAATGATATTTTGAATGCTATGAAAACAAATTCATTAGATATTGATGCCAATATAAAACTTTATGAAGAGGGAATGAAAATCATTTCTGAAATTGAAAACTCGTTAAAAGAGTCAAGTGAGGAAATCGATAAGATTATCGAATAATAGTAATTATTTAGTATATTTTTAGTATGAATAAGTCAATCAAGAGAGTTAATATAGAAGAAATAACTAGTCCAGATTTTTTAAAGAATTACAGTAATAATGATTTAAAAACATTATCGGGAGATATAAGAAAGTACATTATTGATTCCGTTGAGAAAAATGGTGGACATTTATCTAGTAATTTGGGTGTAATTGATGCAACTATTTCATTATGCAAAAATTTTAATTTCCCAAAAGATAAGATAATTTTTGATGTTGGACATCAATCTTACACTTACAAAATATTAACAGGAAGAAAATTAGACAATTTAAGACAAAAAGATGGTATTTCTGGTTTCCAAAAGATTTCAGAATCTAAATACGATTGTTATGAAGCTGGTCATTCTTCAACTTCTATTAGCGCCGCTAATGGAATGGCAATAGCAAGAGATTTAAATAAAGAAAAATACGAAATCATCGCATTTATTGGCGATGGTGCCATTATGAATGGCTTAGCATTTGAAGGTTTAAACCTTTCTTCTTTGCATGATCACAAGATAATTATTGTTTTAAACGATAATGAAATGTCTATCACTAAACCTGTTGGTGGTCTAGCTAAAGTGTTTAGAAAATTTTCGACTTCAACTTTTTATATGAAAGCAAAAAATGCTTATCGTAAATTGTTAGTGTCCAACAAAGTTGGAAGAAAAATTTATAGCGTTACTTCTAATATTAAAAATTTTGTAAAAAGTAAGATATTAAGGCTCAACTTTTTCGATTATCTTGGATATAAATTTATTGGTCCTATCGATGGTCATGATTTTAAAATGATGGATAAAGCATTTGCTAAGGCAAAAAAGATTGACCGTTCATGTGTAATTCATTTAAAGACCATTAAAGGTAAAGGAATGAAAAATGCAGAAGAAGATGTCAATGGCATTTATCATGGGATTAGTTCTATTAAAAACGAAGAAAAGTTAGATTGTGAATGCGTTTCATGGACTAGCATTTATGAAAGATTGTTATTCGACGCTCTTCAAAAGAATTCAAAAACTTTCGCGATTGTTCCTGCTACTGGAACAGGAAGTGGATTGATTCCTCTCTTTAAGAAATTTAAAGGAAGAATTTTAGATGTCGGCATTTCTGAAGAACATGCTTTCACGATGGCGTCTGGTCTTTCTTGTAGTGGCTACCATCCAATTATTTCGATATATTCAACATTTTTCCAAAGAGCGTACGACCAATTTAATCATGATTTAGCGAGATTAAATTGTCATTCAACAATCTTGATTGATCGCGCTGGTTTAGTGGGTCAAGACGGCGAAACTCATCAAGGAGTTTTTGATGCCTCATTAGTCTATCCAATTTCAAACACAGTCATCGCGATGGCGAGTAATTATTCAGAAGCACAATCTTTAATGATTGAATCTTTAAACAATCATGGTGTCTTTTTTATTCGTTATCCAAAAGAAAAACTATGTCATCCAATTTTGAAAACTAATGAAGTAATGAAATTTGGTCAATGGAAAGAAATTGTTTTATCGAAAACAACTAATAAAGTAATTGTTTCTTTTGGCCCAGTTGTCAATGAAATAAAACATATTATTGAAACTAATAACATTGATTGTTCTTTAGTTAATGCAATTTATCAAAAACCTTTGAATATAGAAATGATTAAAAAACTAACTCGTTATGAAGAAATTATTATCCTTGATATTTATTCAACCAAAGAAGGGTTTGTTCTTCCTTTCATGAACGTTTTAAATGAATTAAATTACAAAGGGAAGATTACCTGTAAATGCATAGAAAACAAGTTTATCAAGCAAGCTACAATTAAAGAACAAAAAGAAGAAATGGGCTTATCAATAGATAGCATAACAAAACTTATTGCCTAAACAACTCATGTATTATAAAATAAATACATGAGAAGAGTTATTGTTCATATTGATTTAAATACTTTTTTCGTTAGATGCGAAGAAATCAAAAATCCTTCTTTAATTGGAAAACCAGTCGCTGTTGGTCATTTAGGACGATGCGGCATTATTTCGACTGCATCATATGAAGCAAGGAAGTTTGGTGTTTGTTCAGGAATGCCGACTTTTAAAGCACTTGAAGCTTGTCCTGATTTAATATTGATACAAGGTGATTATCATTATTATTCGATGATGTCGCATCAATTTTTAAAATTTATATCTAGATATACAAAACTTATTGAACAAGCTTCTTGTGATGAACTATACGCTGATTTTACTGAACAAATAAAAGGTGTCAGCGATGTTAGAAAATATTTTGAAGAAATTCAACAAAAACTATTCGACGAGACTGGTTTAAAATGTTCGATTGGTGTTTCAATTACTAAATTTTTAGCAAAAATGGGTTCCGATTATAAAAAGCCGATGGGGCTTACAATTATTAGGAAGAAGGACATTCCTAATATGCTTTTCTCTTTACCGATTGATAATTTTTTTGGAATCGGGAAAAGAACATGCCCAAATTTGAAAAAAGTTGGGATTAACACTATCGGAGATTTATATTTTGCATTAAAAAACGATAACGAAACTGTTAAATCAATTGTTGGAAAATTTTCTTATGTAATTTTAGATTGGCTTGAAGGAAAAGGCGATGATGTTATTGACACAAGTGATTTTGATCCAAAGTCAATTGGTAATTCTATTACCATGAATCAAGATTCTTCTAATTTTGATGAAATTAGACCATATATTGACCAATTAGCGAAAGAAGTTTCTCAAAGAGCAATAAAAGAAGGGAAACTTGGTTCAACTATTCAAATTGTGGTTAAGGATATTAATTTTGTATCACATAATAAATCTATTACTTTTATTAACCCAACGAATTCTGAAACAAAAATTTACAATGAGGCCATTAAGTTATTTGAAAAGAATTTTATGGATATGGAAATACGTTTAGTGGGTATCACTCTTCAAAATTTAATCGATTCAAAAGATGTTGCAATTCAAATGACTTTTTATGATTTTGAACAACACGAAGAAGAAAATAAAACAAAATTGATTATTAATAACATTAATAGAAAACTTAATAAACCATTATTAAAGCGTGCGAGTGAGTTGGAAAAGAAAGACTGATATATGAATATAAATGATTGTTTTGATAATTTTTTACAATATTTATATGCTGAAAAAGGCTTAGCTAAATCAACGATAGAATCGTATAGCAAAGATATTCAGTTATTTTTTGAATTTATCGATTTTAAATATCATATAAGTGAAAGCAATGAACTCAAATCAAAATATATCCTTGAATTTTTGGAATATGAATTAGAAAGTGGAATGTCAGTTTCGACAGCTTTGAGAAGATTATCAACAATTAAAAACTTTTATTTGTTTTTAAAAAGAGAAAATATCCTTAAGGATGAATTGATTGAGATTGTTCCACCTAAAAAAGAAGAACATTTGCCAACTTGCTTAACGATGGAAGAAGTGGACAATCTTTTAGCTGTGCCTAATACAAAAAAGCCAGACGGAATAAGAGACCGCGCGATGTTAGAATTAATGTATTCTTCTGGATTGAGAGTTAGCGAACTACTTTCTTTAGAAAAAGACAAGATTGATTTAAAACATAAAATAATTACGATTTTTGGAAAAGGTTCTAAAGAAAGAAAGGTTCCTGTCAGCGATTTTGCTTGTGAATGTATAGTTGATTACATTAATAATGTAAGGAACAAACAAAAAAATATAAAATCAAATTGTTTATTCGTGTCTAAATATGGAGATAAAATCAGTCGACAATACTTTTTTAAAATGATAAAGAAATACGCTGAAGAAGTCGGCATTAAAGAAAATATTTCTCCACATACTTTGCGACATTGCTTCGCTACTCATATGTTGGAAAATGGTGCGGAATTAAGAGCGGTTCAAGAAATGCTTGGACATTCGAAAATCGCTACTACTCAAATTTATACGCATATATCAACAAAAAGAATTTTAAAATCATATGATTTGTATATGAATAAAAAATAATTTAAAATTATTATTGCTTCTAAGGAGGTTTCTAAATGAGCAAATATAAAAGAATATTCGTTATAGTTATGGATTCAGTTGGAATTGGCTATGAACCAGATGCTGATTTATATGGTGACATGGGTTCCAATACGTTAGTTCATACTTCAAAAGAATGTCGTGGTCTAAACATTCCAAATTTAAATGCTTTGGGATTACATGATTTAGATAATGATATTGTCGGAACATCAAGTGTCGTTCATAAAAACTCTTTTGTTACTCGTTTAAGAGAAAAAAGTAATGGTAAAGATACAATGACTGGCCATTGGGAAATGATGGGCGTTTATACCACTAAACCATTTAAAACTTTTACCGATACTGGATTTCCAAAAGAACTAATTGATGAATTAGAAGAAAAAACAGGTCATAAAGTAATTGGTAATAAATCTGCAAGCGGAACAGAAATTCTTGTTGAACTTGGCGAAGAACAAAAAAGAGATAACTCTTTGATTGTTTATACAAGCGCTGATAGCGTTTTACAAATTGCCGCGCATGAAGAAACGACAGGAGTAAAAGAATTATATCGTTGTTGTGATATTGCTCGTGAGATGTGTATGAAACCAGAATGGATGGTTGGAAGAATTATTGCTCGACCATTTATTGGTGATAATAAAACAAATTTCAAAAGAACACCTAATAGACATGATTACGCCTTATCTCCATCAATCGACACCGTAATGAACATTCTTAAAAATAGTGGATTAGAAGTTAGTTGTGTCGGTAAAATTAATGACATTTTTAATGGCTCAGGCGTGACGAAAACGGTTAAGACGGTTTCTAATAAGGATGGAATGGAAAAGACGATAGGAATAGCGAAAAATGATAATTTTGAAGGTATTTGCTTCGTCAATCTTGTTGAATTTGATTCAGAATATGGTCATAGAAGAAATCCAATCGGTTATGGAAAAGCCATCGAAGAGTTCGATGTTCAATTAAAAGAATTGATTGATAATTTGAATGATGATGACTTATTGATGATTACCGCTGACCATGGAAATGATCCAACATGGACTGGAACTGATCACACAAGAGAAAAAGTTCCTCTTCTTATGTATTCGAAGAATATACATGATGGCTCATATCTTAAAGAAAGAGAATCTTTCGCTGATATTGGTGCATCAATTCTTAAAAACTTTAATTTAGAAAAACCAAATGATTTATTAGGAAAACCTATAGAAGAATTATTTTAGAAAGAAGATACAAACATGAACAAAAAGACAATTTTTGCAGTTGCTTTAACTGCAATGTTATTGACAGGATGTAAGACTGAAGTTAATGAGGACTATAAGAAAATAATTTGTCCTTCTGGCGCTCCAACAGTGGTATTTTATGACTACGCCACAAATTCAAATTTTGAAACCGGAGCACCAACAGTTGTTTCTGCTCAACTTCAAGATGACAAATATGGTGCCATCGTTTTTGATTTTTTAAACGGATTAAAATCAGTTAAAAAGAATAGTGGAGATTACTCTTTAAGAAGAATAATTACTGGTGGAAATTTATATTTAGTTGGTATCAATAAAGATAGTGAACCAACTGCAGATGATTTAATTGTTAGTTTCGGAGAAAATTTATTACCAGATGTTGTTTATAAACATATATACGCTGATTCTCAAGGAATTTTAGATGCTACTCACTATGTTAGCGCAGTGAGCGATGCCGGCGCAGTCTTAAAAACAGGATTATTTAATGGTGATAGTGTAGATTATGTTTTAGTAGCGCAACCAGTTTTATTCTCTGTTTTATCTACAGCAGAAGATGCTTCCATATATAATGTCATTTATTGTCTTAAAGATAAATGGGCGGAAGTTACTGGCTTAGCCCCTGTTATTCCACAAGCAGGATTATTTGTTAATGATACAATGTATAACAAAAACAAATCTTATTTCAATGGATTCCTTGATGATATCGATTCTTATATCGATACTTGTATCGAAGATCCAACCACAATGAAAGCTGGTATTGAACAAGCAGGAACAGCAGATGATCAAAAGAATCTTTTTGGATTTACTGCTAATGTTGCGTTTAATGTACAAAAAGATGGAGCTAATGGATTTGCATTAGTCAGTGCTGAAGATCATGATCAATTAGATATTGATGCTTTCCTTAATGAATTAGGTATCACTGACGATTACAGCGAATTTATTAAATTTTAATAAATGAAAAAAACTAGAAAAACACCTTACATGTTTTTATATACACTTTTAGGTGTTTTTCTTTTTCTTTTAATTTGGTATATTGTTTCTTTAATTTTAAATACAACTTTATTACCATCTCCAATTGACACTTTTATAAGAGTGTTTTCATTATTTAAAGAGTCTTCAACTTGGATTGCTCTCGGTTCGACTTTGTATCGACTACTAATTTCATTTTTAATTACCTTTTTAGTTGCACTTTTATTTGGTATTATCAGTGGTTTTTTTGAACCAATCTATCGTATTTTTAAACCGTTTGTGATGGTTTTTAGAACCATTCCAACCGCGGCAGTTATCTTTTTATTGATTGTTTTATTTAAACCATACAATAGCTTATTTATTTTAAATTTCTTATTACTTTTCCCAATTTTATATGAGGCAGTTGTCAGCGGAATTAAAAATATTGATGATTCGATTTTTATGTCACTTAAAGTGGAATGTAAAATATATAGTCCTAAAAGTATTTTTAAAGTTATTCTTCCGATGGCTAGCCCATACATTGGTTTAGGAATTATTCAATCTTTAGGTTTAGGAATGAAGATTTCCATTATGGGAGAAGTCTTATGTGGCACTAATTCGATAAGAGGATTAGGTAGATTGATATATTTAGCTAATCAAGAGTCAAATATGCTTGATGTCTTAGCCATCAGTGTTATTTCGATAATTTTTATATGTCTTTTAGACATATTGTTAAATATTTTGAAAAAAAATATAAAAAAATAAAAATTTTTAGAACCAAAATCCATTTTTCTCCCTATTTAAATAATAGGAGGAGAACTAAAAATGGAAACAGTTCAACAAACTTTAAAAGAAAAATATCGTATTGAGGAGAAAAGTGAAGATAGAAAACAGCACTTATCTCCAGAACAAAAAGCGGAATTTGAAAGACAAAAAGCCGATTGGTATCGCAGAAACGATGAATACGCGCGCTTTAAAGAAGATCACGAGATTCATTATGATTTAAAGAAAGGTGAAATATACGAAATAGATTGGGGAGTAAATGTTAATGCTGAGTTCTCAAATAGGCATTATGGTGTCGTTTTAGAAAATTCAGCTGAATATAATCCTCTAGTATTGGTTTGTCCGATTAAAACTAATCACAACGGAATTAATCGAAAGAGTGATGTCGATATTGGAATGATAGAAGGTATATCAATAAATGGTCGAAGATCCATTGCAGTGATAAACCAAATAAGATCTATTGATAAAATGAGAATATATACAAAGTCTGTAATAAACGGAATGGTATATGATATAAAAGAAAAACCAGTAATTGTCCTCGATAATAAGAAGGTAGAAATTATTAAGTACGCTTTTATGAACTATTTATTTGGTCGTTTTTAAAATCGATAATACTAGTAGTTTTATAGTATATTTTTGTGTAGTAATTTTTTAATCAATTTTACATATATAGATTTTATATTGCGATAAATATGATTATTATATTTTAAGATAAATTCAGTGTTTTTATATAATTTGGTTTACATAATGGAAATTATGCGAAGTAATTAATATATAAAAAAGAAAATCAAAATTTACTTAATATAATAATTTATACATGCGTTTGTTAATTTGTTATTTATGTCTTTTTTATTTTCTAATAGAAATTTAATATTTTCTTTTAAAACAAATATAAAACCGGAATTATAATCTTTCATACATTCTTCTATCATTTTACTTGAGTCATAGCCTCTTGTCGGATCTATTTTATCACTCGAATACACTATCTTTTCTATTGTATTCATATTCTTATTTCCTGTCGCATGATTTTTTATTGCTAAAAGAATACTTTTGTTTGTGATGTTAAAATCTTTTTTGGCGATATATGTTCCAACAAATTGATGATAAGAAAATTTTGGCATGTCAATATAATCTATATAATATTTATTTAATATAGATAAGGTATCCTTTTGATTTATATCTTTTCCTATATCATGAAGTATTCCTGCTATGTAAGCCCTACCAGGATTTCTTATTTTGTTATTTATCGCTATTTGGTACGCTAATTTGGCCACTGACAAAGAATGAAAAAATCTATCTTGGCTTAAATACATTTTAATTTTAGGAATAAAATACAATTCGTTATCGTGAATATAATCCACTATTTCAAAAGGTACTTCAAAAGATTTTAACTGTCTAATATCTGTTGAAGATATATTATTTGCATTACCTTTTAGCGTTTGAATATTAAATCTTTTAATATTATTTTCATCTATTTTATATCCTTTTCTATTAAAGAATATAATTTGTGATAATTCTTTGATTTCATCAGCGGATTTCCAACGATGAAATTCATTAACTTGATCCGCTCCGATAAGCAAATATATATTATCGTTTGGAAACATTTTTTTAAAATATTTAATTGTATCAATAGAATAGTTTGCTTTCAAACCAGTTGTGTTTTCATAATCACTGACTTTCATATTTTTGTATTTTGAAATTGCAAGTTTTATCATTTCTATCTTTTTAGTAAAAGGAATTGAATCTTCTTTCCAAATAGATACGACTGCAGGAACAAAATAAAGTACGCTTGAATCGATTTGTTCAAGCGCAGCTTTTGCCATATTTATATGGCCATTATGAATTGGATTAAAATCCCCGCCAAAAATTATGATGTTCATTATTATTTTAATTTAATAATTTGTTTATCTTTATTCTTTCTATATAACAATATTGTTCTTCCAATAACTTGGACTATTTCAGCGTTTAATTTACTGCTTAAATCATATGCAATTTCTAAAATTGGGGCGTCTAAGTTATTATTTACTTCGATCTTAATTAATTCTTTTGCAATTAAAGCTTTATCAAGCATGCAAATTAAATTGTCAGTTATAGAACTTTTCCCAACTTGATATTTGCAGTCCAAATTCGCGGACATCGATTTTAATTGTGATTTTTGTTTATTGGTTAACATATTATTGTACCTTAGATAAGCATTCTTTTAATGCGACTTTATGAGGCAATGTAATTCTTACAATTTGTCCTTTCGCTAAGAATGTAAACCATCCGAATCCTTCAATACCAATATCGTGATATTGGTTATCATTATCCATTTCATATTGGAAAACATCGAAATCGACGAAATTTAAAAGTTGGTCACTGACTGGTCTAACAAGACGCTTTCTCAAATTATCTTTAAAGATATCGTTCATTTTATTTGTTGGGGCTTTTTTAAATTCAATAGCTTCTGAAGTATATGCTTTAAATGTTGTAGGTTCTCCTTCAATTAATTCTAAAGAGCATATACCACCTGCCATAACACCATCTCCTGGTTTTAAGGCTATTGGAGTGACTTTTATCTTTTTATGAGGAATGATTAATTTTTGAACCTCTTTTTCAACTTTAGAAATAGTTGAATTATCTAAAGATAATCCAGGAAGTTCATAAAAGAATGAAGAATTAGATAAAGGAATTTCTAATACTTTTAAATTGGTTCCTTGATAAGCTTCAGTTTTAATATTCCAACGAGTTTTGTTGTTGAATATTTTCATTGCGCTATTAATGATGGTTGTTTTTCCAGACATTGTCGTTCCAATCATAAAGACATCATGGCCTCTTCTTATTTCGTGTAAAGGTTCTAATGTTTCTTCTGAGTTATATGAATCTAAAGTGTCTAAAATTTTGATTGTTAATGGTTCTAATCCAACTTCGTTGAATCTATCTTTAACATATTGTTCTAAATGATCTTTTTTAACACTTTGAGGGAACAAATCAAATTTTGTAACGAGAACAACTAATTTTAATCCCTTGATTTTCTTTACTAAATCCGCTTTAAAACTACCGACAAAAGAAAAGGAATCAACAACCCAAATAATTAATGCGTCCGTGGCGACAGCGTCATCTAATATTCTTAATGTTTGTTCATTGATGTTATTATCTAAAGAGCTTGCATTTAATAATTTTACTTCTTCAAAGCAATCATCACAATATAAAACGTGTGTAGATAAATTTTCTCTTTCAAGAATTCTTGTTGGGATATATCCTTTTTTATCAGGATCTAATCCTTGAAGAATCACGCCACATTTGTTGCATCTTAATACTCTTTTTACTTTTGCCATAATGTTCTCCAATCCACTAATAAATTTTTCTTTATAAGATTATTTTTGATTTTTCTTTCAAAATGTCGGTTGAATCTTGTTGTCCATTGGTCGCTTTCGACTAATTTTTCAACAAAAATTGATTTAATTTTTAATTTGTTAGCGACCTTAATATCAGTTAATAATTGGTCACCAATTAAAATAGTTTGATTGTAAACTAAATTGTTGTTTTTGAGATATTTCTTAATTTTAAACCTAAAAGGTTTACATGCGCTTGAAATATAATCAACTTTCAATTCATTCGCATATTTAGAAACTCTCTTTTTCGTATTGTTTGAAATGATAATTAAATTCAAATTTTTTTCTAATAATTTTTGAATTAATTGTTTAGTTTCTTCATTAGGAACATCAGATTTGTAACAATCTAATGTATTATCTAAATCGATAATTAAGTTTTTTACGCCAATATCGACATAAAACTGAGGATTGATTTCGTATATATTTTTACTTGTTGCGTAAGGAATATATTTTTTCATACTCTTATCTTACCATGAATAATATTGATAAATTAATATTATTAATCTAAATCGTCGAAAATAGAAATTTGTTCAAATCCTTCTTTTTCCTCTTTATTGCCATTATTTTCACTATTTTCGATATTTTCTGTCGTATTAGTTTTTTTAACAACTATTGGATGAGAAACAATTGAATTGTCAATTATTTGTATTTCATCATTAAAGACATCGGTTATAGTTTCGCTTGCAGGAATATTAATATTCTTTTTAGCGTTTTTCATAATATCGGTTAAATGATAATCTTTTACAACTAATTCAAATGTTGAATTATCAGATAACAACAATGTTTTTTTGATATTTTCAAGCTTTGTGTCAATCTTATCAACATATAACAAATTATGTTGATCCTTTTTAAAGCTTCTGAAGGCCATTTGAACTTTTCCTAAACGATTAGTTTTAATAACTTTGGTATTATCAAAAATTCGATAGCAACCACCATCAGTGATTAAAAGTAATTTTGAATGTTCATTTTCTTCAAAAACCGCAATACGACTAATTAAATCTTTGTTTAATCCTTTAATAGCCTTAACTCCACTTGCAGAAGGCGATAAAACTGTCAATTCATTTTCATTGAAATATGAAACATTTCCAAATTTAGTTAAAACCATGATATCGCTATTACCGGATAATAATTCAACACCAACAACTTCTCCACCTGAAGCAACTTTCATATATTTTGTTCCACGTGATCGAGTGGTAAATTCTAAAGAAGATAAAGGAATACGCTTAATGTATCCGTAATCAGTTGCGACTGCTAAATACAAATCTTTTCTGACATCTCTAATAATTAAACCTTTAATTATTTTTTCTCCTGAAAGCATCGTTGAATGAGCGTTGATATGTTGCCCTTCTTCTTTCCAACGATTTTCAATTAAATCATTGACAGGAATGCAGAAATAATTTCCAAGATTAGTAAAGGCAAATAAATAATCAGTGGTCAATGCGTGAGCGATACCGACAAGTGAATCTCCTTGTTTAATTCCAGGAAGAGACATATCGTTACTCTTGTATGATTTAACAGATGATCTTTTTAAATAACCATCACGAGTTAATGAAATCATTACTTCTTCTTTAGCGATTAAATCACGATTATTGATTGGCTTAATATCTTCTTTTTCAATAATTTGGGTTCTTCTTTCATCGCCATATTCTTTTTTAATAGCTCTTAGGTCACTACATATCGCGCGATGCAATTTTCCTTCATCACTCAATATTTCTTGGCAATATACAATATTAGTTTCAAGTTCTTTCTTTTCATTTTCTAAAATCAATTCATCGGTGTGACTTAGTTTATATAATGGCATCATAACGATAGCTTCAGCTTGTTTTTCTGTTAATTCAAATCGTTTAATCAAATTAACTTTACTATCGTTTTTATCTTTACTTTTCTTGATAATATCGACAACTTCATTGATGTTAATGGAGGCGATAATTAATCCGTTAACAATATGAATTTTGTCTGTATATTTTTCTAAATCATATTTAGTTTTACGAGTAAATACTTCGATTTGATGGTCGATATATGCATCAATAAATTGCAAAATATTTAAAGTCTTAGGATGACCCTTTACAATCGCGACCATATTCGCTGAATATGAACTGGATAAAGGTGTCTTATTATATAAGTATTGTAAAATTAAATCTGCTTTCGCTTCTTTTTTGACATCGATGACAATACTGATGCCTTTCCAGTCGGATTCATCTCTCACTTCGATGATTCCATCTATCACTTTGGAATATCGAATTTTATCTATTTCGTGCACTAACGCTAATTTGACAACTTTGTATGGAATTTCAGTAATGACAATTTGTTGAATATCTTTCTTTTGAATGATTTCAGCCTTCGCAGCGTTTTCAATTTTGCCATAACCATTGAGATAAATATTTCTTAATCCTTCACTTTTATAAATGATTCCACCAGTTGGAAAATCAGGACCTTTAATGATATTCATTAAATCTTCACAAGTTGTCGTTTTGTGACTAATACGATAAATTACTGCATCAATTACTTCGTTTAGATTATGTGGAGGAATTTCTGTTGCCATCGCAACCGCAATACCTTCTGAACCATTGACTAAAAGATTAGGGAATCTTGCTGGTAAAACAACTGGCTCTAATTCGGTATCGTCAAAGTTGAATTGCATATCGACAGTGTTTTTATCAATTTCTTTTATCAATTCATTTGATAATTTTGAAAGTCTTGATTCAGTATAACGATAGGCGGCTGGTGAATCTCCATCGATAGAACCATTATTTCCTTGGAAATTTACTAATGGATAACGAAGTTTCCAGTCTTGGGATAATCTCGCTAGAGCATCATAAATTGATGTATCACCATGAGGATGTAATTTACCCATAACTTCACCAACTGTATGAGCGCATTTTTTAGTTGGCTTATTGTAAACGTTGTTATTTTTGAACATAGAAAAAATAATTCTTCTTTGAACCGGCTTTAATCCATCTCTAACATCTGGAATAGCACGATCTTGAATAACGTATTTTGCATATGTGGCATATCGATCGCCCATAATCTCTTCGAGAGGCTGGGTAACGATATTTTCAACAATAGTTTCTTCTTCTATAATCTCTTTTTTCTTTGCCATTATCTATTTTCCTTCAAAAAATTATCAACTGTATTAAAGTTAACATTTTCTTCTACCCATTTTTTTCTAATTTGGGTATCTTTTCCCATTAAGACACCAACGCGATTTTCGACGAGGCGGAAGTCATCTATATTTACTTGAATCAAAGTTCTTGTTTTCGGATCCATTGTCGTTTCTTTTAATTGAACAGCATCCATTTCACCAAGACCTTTATATCTGCCAATTTTATAATTGGCGCCAATCTTCTTTTTAGCTTTTTCTAATCCTTCATCATCCCAAGCGTATTCTTGAATAGTCTTATTATTAACTTCTTTAGAAACACGATATAAAGGTGGGACCGCAACATAGACATGACCAGTTGTAATGAGTGGTCTCATGTAATGATAGAAGAATGTTAAAAGTAAGGTTTGAATATGCGCTCCATCGGTATCAGCATCAGTCATGATAATGATTTTTCCATATTTGATTTCTTCAACATCAAATGAAGCACCATATCCAGCACCTACTGTGCTAATTATTGTGGATATTTCTTCATTTTTAAGAAGTCTATCTAATGAAATAGAATCAGTGTTCAATGGTTTACCTCTCAAAGGTAAGATAGCTTGATGAATTTTGTCTCTTCCTTTTCTAGCTGTTCCTCCTGCAGAATTACCTTCCACGATGAAGAGTTCGTTTTTCTTGTA
Organism: Bacilli bacterium; assembly: GCA_051872395.1. Classification (GTDB taxonomy): domain Bacteria; phylum Bacillota_I; class Bacilli_A; order RFN20; family CAG-826; genus JBJEDU01. The sequence continues at coordinate 26,296 of JBJEDU010000012.1, forward strand.
ATCTTTGCTTTGAGCAGGAGTCAATTTATGAGATAATATTAATTCTGTTTTTGATTTTTTGGAATTTCTTGCTTCATCTCTAGCTTTTCTTGCAGTTATTCTCACTTGCTGAGAATCGACACATTTTTTAATGATAGAGAGAGCAATTTCTCTATTTTCAGTTAAATAATATGTCATTTGATTATAAATAAAATTATTTATAGCAGGAGCGGCAGCGGCAGTACCGAGTTTTTCTTTTGTTTGTCCTTCGAACTGTTTAATTTTTTCTGGAACAATAACAGAAATAACAGCGGTTAATCCTTCTCTTATATCGCTTCCTTCAAGTTTTTTATTTTTTAATAATTTATTTTCTTCTGCAAAATCGTTAACGGCACGAGTAATACCGGTTCTAAATCCGATTTCATGAGTTCCACCATCACGTGTTCTAATATTATTAGCGTATGAATAAATGTTTTCATTGTAATCATCTTTGCAATATTGCATAGCGACATTCATTTGAATTTGTGTGTCTGGATCAATATCTGAGAAATAAATTACATCTGTAATTGGTTCTTTGTTTTGATTTATGTTAGCCACATATTCCATCAATCCATTTTCATAGCAAAATTCTTGGGATTGATTATTCTTTTCATCATTTAAAACAAATGTGATTCCTTTAAGAAGGAATGCAGATTCTTGAAGATGATTAAAAACGGTTTCCCATTTAAATTCTATTGAAGGAAAAATCTCGTTATCTGGTAAAAATCTAACATAAGTTCCTCTTTTTTTGGTTGGACCTATGGTCGTAAGTGGAACATCAATCTTTCCACCATCTTTAAAACGAATAAAAGATTCAACATTGTCACGATAGACGGTTACTTCACACCATTTAGATAAGGCGTTAACTACTGATGCACCAACACCATGTAATCCAGCTGAACTAGAATAAACTTTATCACCGAATTTTCCACCAGCATGTAAAACTGTGTAAACTAATTCAATTGCTGATTTTCCAGTATCTTTATTTATTCCAACAGGAACTCCACGTCCTTCGTCTAAAACAGAACATGAACCATCTTTATGAAGAGTAACGACAATCTTTTTACCAAAACCATTAAGTGCTTCGTCAAGAGAGTTATCGACAATTTCCCATATTAAATGATGAAGACCAGCGGATGCAGTTGTACCAATGTACATTCCAGGTCTTAATCTAACAGCTTCTAATGGATCTATAACACGAATATCGTCAGCGGTATATTTATCTTCTTTATTCAAGGAATTATCTAACTTAGTTTCTATATCTTTAGGCACGCTGGGACCTCCATGTATGTTTTTAATTAAATAATATTATAATATTTATTTATTGAAAATATAAGAGATTTTTTGTAGATTATTAAGGTATTATGGAGTAAAAAAGAAATATGATACTTACAAATATTTTAGTAGCGATAGCCTGCATAGTGTTTGGATACTTATTCGGCTCAATATCAACTTCGATTATTATTGGAAAAATATTTTTTCATAAAGATCCTCGAAAAGAAGGTTCTAAAAACGCTGGAGGAACAAATTCTGGAAGATTATTCGGAAAAAAGATCGGTGTTTTAGTCATCTTCTTAGACATGATTAAAACTCTTATCCCAGTTTGGATTGCGTTTTTATTTTTAACATATGTTAAAGCAATTGATGGAAAAGCTTTAATTCCTTCTGCGGTTGATATGTTTAACGGAAATACTGAAGGTTATATTATTCAATGGCCAGTTTATTGGCTAACTCCACTTGGTTCCCTTATCGGGCATTGTTTTCCACTTTATTTTGGATTTAAAGGTGGTAAAGGTGTATCAAATTTCTATGGAACTGAACTTAGCATCTCCTGGGGATTATTTTTAAGTTCGGGTGCAGTATTTCTTTTAACACTAAAAGCCAAAAAATATGTTTCACTTGGTAGTATAGTAGGAAGTATTTTTGGTACAATTGTGTCGTGGGTTTATTCTATCCTACATATTTTTAAAGTAATTCCATTGCAATATTATTTCATTCCAATGTATGGTCAAACATTATATCCAAATTATGTTTTATCAATCGTATTAACTGTTATGACAATAATTATCATCATTCGTCATATTTCAAATATTAAAAAGATTAAAAATGGAACTGAAAATAAGATTACTTGGATGAAATGAGTAGTAGTTATTTAGTAGTTTTTTAGTAGAAAACATACCTGTGTATAATTTTTCCACTTTTTAAATCAATATTAAATTTTCTCGATATTATCAAAGTTTTTAATTGACACATATAAAAAAATCAGCTCAATTAAGTTTGAACTGATCTTTTTTTATTTTGTAATGGATTTTATTCCACTATTAGTTTGCGTTTTTCATGCTTCTCATGATTTCGCGAATTTGTTTTTCGCTTGGTGTTCTTCCCATTTGTTTAAACATAACGCGAATCATTTTTTCATTTATTGGTGGATTCTTTTCAAGGTTTCTTTTAAACCACCATCTTGCGACAAAAAATCCAACAACCGCACCAACAATGAGTAAGCCTACAAGGGATAATACAAATCCCCAAATCGTAATTTCCATCATGGCTCTATTCTCCGATTAGGCTCTTCCATCATATTGTCCATTATCTGTACGGACAAGAATTACTTCACCATCTTCAATAAATAATGGAACTCTGACTTTCAAACCTGTTTCTAAAATAGCGTCTTTCATTGCTTTATTAACAGTATCGCCTCTAACTGCTGGTTCACATTCAACAATCTTTAATGCAACTTTAGCTGGAAGATTTAATCCTAAAATTTCTCCTTCATAGGAAGTAACTTCAACAACTTCTTCACCTTTAAGGAATTGGGTTTCCCATTCAAGTCTATCTTTAGAAATTTCAATTTGATCATATGTTTCTTGATCCATGAACACTAAAGCATCACCTGTATCATAAAGATATTGCATTTGTCTTTTGTCTAAACGAATTGTTTCAATAGCGTAACCACTATTACGTGAAATTTCAGTGACTGCGCCAGTTCTTAAATTTTTAACTTTAACTTTTGCGACCATTTTTCTCATCGCAGTTTTATTTAAAAGAATATCGAGCACTTGAAATATATTGCCTTCTTCTTCGAAATAATTGCCTGGTCTTAATTCTGTAACATTAACCATTACATTCTCCTCCTTGTTAATCTATATTTTACTTAAATATGGATTCTCATTCAATTCATTGAATATTGTTGAAGGGACACCGTGTCCTGGATATACAACAACATCATGTGGTAGCTCTTTATATATTTTTAAAGAATCTTTAATTAATTTACTATTGCTAGTGGGCAAATCTGTTCTACCAATTGAACCTTTGAATAATGTATCTCCCGAAAAAATAATTTTACTTTTTGGGAAATAATAATTTATTGAACCCATCGTATGAAATGGGGTTCGATAAATAATAACTTTTTCATTAAGATGATTTTCATTTTCAGCTTCTAAAGCATTAATAGTTTTATCAATATTGATGATGACATGTTCATTACAATACATCGAGCAGTTTAAACTGACATCTTTAAGGAAAGAAGAGTCTTCTAAATCGATATATACTGGACAATTCAATTCCTTGACGAGTTCATCTAACGCTTTGATATGATCGAAATGACCATGGGTAAGGTATATTGCTTTGCAATTTAAATTATTTTCTTTAACAAACGCTAATACTTTGCTTGAATCTGATGCATCGATGATTATGCAAGAAGAATTTTCATCATAAACGATATAGGTGTTTGATTTCCATTCAGTAGAATGAAAATGAAATTCTTTGACATTAAGCATCTTAATAAACAAAAATAGGACAATGCCTATTTTTTCTTTTCTTTGTGAACGGTTGTCTTTTTGCAACGTGAGCAATATTTCTTTTGTTCTAAACGTTCTGTATTGTGTTTTTTGTTTTTTGAAGTAATGTAATTTTCTTCACCACATTCAGTACACTTTAATGTAATTGAGATGCGATCCTCTTTTGCCATAAGTTTTCTCCTTTTAATTTTAACGCAAATGATATTTTATCATTGATAAACAAATATTCAAAGTATATTTTTAAAGTATAAAGATATAAGTTTATGAATATTCGCGAAAAAACAAAGAAAATTTCTTTCTCTTCAATTCAGATTGGACATCAAAATAAAGTTTTGATTCAATCAATGTGTAATATTAAAACAGAGAATTATATTGAAGTTAGTAACCAAATTAATGAATGCGCTAAAATGGGCGCTGATTTAATGCGTGTTTCTATCATGGATGAAAAAGATGCGAAAGCAATCAAAAAAATTAAGAAATTAACCAAAATTCCTCTTGTTGGTGATATCCATTTCGATTATCGATTAGCGTTATTAGCAATTGAAAACGGAATAGATAAAATCAGAATTAATCCGGGAAATATTGGTTCAATTGAGAATATAAAAAAAGTTGTTGAGGCTTGTAAAGAACATGGTGTTCCAATTCGTGTTGGTGTCAATTCCGGTTCTTTAGATAAAGAAATTCATGATTATTCCACGATGTATAGTGGGCAACTTTTAGTTGAATCTGCAAAAAAACATGTAAAAATTTTAGAAGATTTAGGATTTACAGATATCGTCATTTCTTTAAAAGGTTCGAACCTTAAAGAAACAATCGAAGCATATCGATTAGCGAGTAAAGAATTTCCGTATCCTCTTCATCTAGGAATTACTGAAGCTGGATTTAAAGATATTTCATTAATTAGAAGTTCTGCAACTTTAGCCCCCCTTCTTTTAGAAGGAATTGGTGACACGATAAGAATTTCGATTACTGGAAATCCAGTTGATGAAGTAATCGCAGCAAAAAGACTTCTCCATGATTTGGGATTATATGAAAATTATCCAACTTTAGTTAGTTGTCCAACATGTGGAAGAACTCAAGTTGATGTATCTTCACTCGCAAAAAAAGTTATGGAATATTTGGAAACAACCAACAAAAAGATTCATGTTGCAATTATGGGTTGTGTAGTTAATGGCCCAGGAGAAGCAAAAAACGCTGATATTGGTATTGCAGGAGGCATTCATCAATATATTATTTTTAAAAAAGGTGAAATTATAAAAAAGGTAAGCGAAGAAGACGCTTACCAAGAATTAATTAAGGAAATAGATAAATTATAATTTATCTCTCCAATTAGGTTCATATTCACCAGTTCTTAACATTTCTATTTCTTTTTTATAAACTGGCATATCGTTATAATAAGGTGTTTCTAAAATTTTAGGAATATCTTTTAATTTTGGATGAGTTATATATTTTCTTAATGTTTCAAATCCAATAGTGCCGTATCCTAAATTTTCATGACGATCTTTATGCGCACCTATTGGATTTTTTGAATCATTAATATGAATAACTGATAAATATTCCAATCCGATAAATTCATCGAATTGATTGATTACATTATCAACATCACTAACATCATATCCAGCATCATTAATATGACAGGTATCTAAACAAACTCCAATTCTTGATTTATCGTTGATTCCATCGATGATATATTTAATTTCTTTGAAATTAATTCCTACTTCACTACCCTTACCTGCCATTGTTTCGATAGCGATTTTAACATTCGATTTATGTGAATCAATGATTTTATTTAATACTTTTATTACTTCGTTCATTCCGACAATATTTCCAGCACCAACATGGGCTCCTGGATGTAAAACCATTATTGTCGCTTTGAAAGCTTCTGTTCTTTTAATTTCGTTAGTAATAATCGAAATATTAAAGTCTTCTATGCCTTCTTTAACGGTGTTTGCTGGGTTTACAATGTATGGGGCATGAACAACTAATTTTGAAAAATCAAAATTGTTCTTTTCTAATAGTTCAATACCCTCTTTTATGTTTAATTCATTTAAAGGTTTTCTTATTGTGTTTTGTGGTGCACCTGTATAAAACATGAATGCGTTAGCGTTATAACTAATTGCTTCTTTTGCTGAACCTAAAAAATATTCAGGTGTATTCATCGATACATGACAGCCAATATAATATTTATCATCCATAAAAAATGCCTCTTTTTTATTTTACATAAAAAGATAAGAAATGTAATATAAAGATATGCGAAAAGTCACAGTATTAAATCCTAGAGGTTATTGTTCTGGAGTAAGTAGAGCAATTTCAATCGCACTAAAAGCGCGAAAAGAAAATCCAGATAAAAATGTTTTTGTATTGGGTGAACTCGTGCACAATTCTTTGGTTATAGATATGTTAAACAAAAATAATATCATAACTTTAAAAGGAGATAATAAAAAGGACATAATTCAAAAATTAGAAGAAGGTTCAATATTAGTTTTTACCGCGCATGGACATGATAAGAAGCTAGATGAGATCGCGAAAAACAAAAATTTAGTTGTTTATGACGCTACATGTATGAAGGTAAAATCAAATTTAAATAAAATTGAAAATGAAATAAATAAAAATAATCAAGTTATCTTCATTGGACAAAAATCTCATCCAGAAGTTAACGCTGCTCTTTCATTATCATCTAACGTTGTCTTATATGATATAGAACAACCATTTAACTACTATAAAATTACTAATAATAATGTTTTTGTTATAAATCAAACTACATTAAATTTTGTCAAGCTTAATAAAATATTTGAAGAAATAAAATCACATATACCGAACGCTATCATATCAAACGAGATATGTAACACAACTAGAATTAGACAAAATTCTGTTTTAAATATTCCTTCTGATGCTGATCTTATTATAGTGATTGGTGACAAAATATCTAGCAACTCAAATAAGTTATTAGATATAGCAAAAGAAAATCATCCAACCATTAAGTCCGTTCTTATAAAAGACAAAAATGATTTAGATGATTTTGATATTTTAAATTATTCAAATATTTATATCGTTTCCTCAGCATCCACTCCACCTGAAACCGTGAATGAATTAGAACAATATATTATTTCTTTATAAATGCTTTTGGCTCTTTTTCGTGATCAATAATGATGATTTTTAATGTTGGGTCGATGTTCGACAATATTTTTTTCATTTGTTGCATGAATATTTTTTCTATTTCATGTGGCAAATCTAAATAATTAATTCTGTCTTCAATCATCGCTCTTCTGACATGATGTGGAGCATCTCCTGATATATAAATATCAGCGTTATGCTTTTTAGCAGATACATAATCTCTTGAACCACCACCACCAATAATGGCTACTGTTTTGATTTTATCTGGTCCTTCGTTAATTAATAATCCGTAACTGATATTTAATTTATCTAAAGCATAATTCACGAAGTCTTCGACATTCATTTCTTCTTTTAATTCCCCAATTCTCATCATAATTTGATCTTCTGGAGAATAGATATCATGTAATTCAAGAGCGTTAGCTAATGCATCATTCATACCGTTTTTACCAGTATCGAAATTTGTATGCATGCTATACAAAGGAATATTTTTTGAGATTAAAGCATCATATAATCTCTTTTTGTTTTCATCATGTTTAAGAATTTGAGATTTTTTCCCGAATAAAAATGGATGATGAGTAATGATTAAATCTGGATTTAAATGATTATTTTCTATCATAGATAGAACTTCATTATCAAAATCAAGGCAAAGCAAAATTGAATTAGTTTCTTCTTTTAATTTTGGAACCATTATTCCAACAAAATCATTATTTGCTTTTGCATATCTTTTTGGAAAATAGTTAGCTAACTTTCTCAATAATAATTTTGTTTTCATAATTGAGATTTAATCCTTTCTTCTTCTTTTTTGAGTTCGAGCATTCTTTTTTCAGGAATAGAATTATCATTTGTGATTTGACGAATCTTTTTTATTCTTTGCTCGTACATTTTTTTGAATAATATGCTTTTTTCTTGTCTTAGAAGTGGACCAAATTCATAATCTTCACTTGAATAAATTGCTTTATCAGATTTTATGAATTTGATTATTTGATAATAAATACCATCATCAAGCACTATTTTTTCTTCAGCAATACTAAAGCCATTATCACAAATAAACTTTCTGACTTTATCATTTGAAGAATTTGCTGCTGTTAAAATATATTCAATATTTTTTAATTTAGTAATATTTTTCTTGATGATATCGATAATATTATCTCCACCCATACCAGCAAAAACGAGAATATTCACTTCTAATGGAATATCATTTAATCCATCACTAAATAACGCTACAACTTTCTCTTTTGACTGACTCTCATTAATTGCATTTAATAAACGAGAATATGGTCCTTTTTTATTTTCGATAGCGTAACCTTTAAGTATTTTGCCGTTTTCAACAAGATTTATTATCAATTTACCATGGTCAGCGCCAATATCTGCAGCGATGCCATATGGTACCATATCATAAATAGATTGAAGTCTATTAGAAAGTTTCATTAAAATTTCTCTCGATAATCACCCAATCTTTTAGAACGATTTGGATGTCTTAATTTCTTGATGGCTTTCGCTTCAATTTGGCGAATTCTTTCCCGTGTAACATTAAATTCTTTTCCGACTTCCTCTAATGTTCTTGGTCTATTATCATCTAAACCATATCGGAGTCTTATAACTCTTTCTTCTCTATCAGTGAGTTCATCTAATACTTGATATAGTTCTTCTTTTAAAAGTTGTTTTGTGGTGTAATCGACAGGAGATTCACTATCTTTATCTTCGATAAAATCACCAAGATGGGAATCATCTTCTTCGCCGATTGGAGATTCTAAAGAAACTGGTTCTAATGCTATTCTTTGAATTTCTCTAATTCTTTTTGGACTCAATAAACCATTTAATGCTTCGGATATTTCTTCAGCAGTTGGTTCACGACCTAAATCTTGTGTTAATTGACGTTGAACTCTTGTCATTTTATTGATGGTTTCGACCATGTGAACAGGAATTCTAATTGTTCTTGCTTGGTCGGCAATAGCTCTTGTAATTGCTTGTCTAATCCACCATGTCGCATAAGTACTAAATTTATAACCTTTTGTATAGTCAAATTTATCGACCGCTTTCATTAAGCCGAGATTTCCTTCTTGAATTAAATCTAAGAAAAGCATTCCTCTACCAACATAGTGCTTAGCAATGTTAACAACTAATCTAAGGTTAGCGTTAATTAATTTATTTTTAGCTTCTTCATCGCCTTCAAGAATTTTCTTAGCTAAAATTGGTTCTTCTTCTGGTTTTAAAAGATTGTATTTTCCAATTTCTTTTAAATACATTTTAACTGAATCGTTTGTTTTAACATCACCCGCTAAAGCGACAGTGTCTAAATTATCGATGTCAACATCTTCTTCAATTAAACTATCTTCATCACCTTCGTAAAAATCATCATCAGGATCTTCGTTGAGATTGATGTTAGAATCATCGATTTCATCGAGAGAATCTAATTCATCGTCATCATTTTCTCCACTATTAATTTCAATACCTTTTTCTTGGAAATAATCCATCATTCTAGTAATGGATTCATCATCCAAATCGTATTGACCTAATATATCGTATATTTCACTTTGATCTAATGGTTCTTCTTGCTCTTCTGCTCTATTAGCTAATTTTTCGAAGATTTTATCAATTTCGAGTATTTCCCCTTTATCATTTCTGATAACTGGAGTTTTCTTTGCAGTTACTATCGTTTTGAGTTTTGGACTACCTTTATCAGTTTCAGTTTTCTTTGGCCTTCCTCTTCCTCTTTTAACGGTCGCGGTTTCTTCCACTTCAGGTAATTTTTCTTTCTTTGCCATTACTTGTTCTCCTTTAATTTATTAGCTCTTCTTCTATTGAAATTTGAAATGATTCTTGCTTGATCTAACGGATCCTTCCCTTTAAGGGCTTGATTTAAAGTATCATTTTCAAATATTTTTTGCTTTTCGACATTTATGGTATTTAAGTAGTCGTTTAATAATTCCTCACTACATAGTTGAGGATGATATTTTTCAAAATATATTTCGGTTATTGAATTGATTAAGGAATTTTTATTTTCGATTTCACTTTCTTCAATAACTGAAATTACTCCACTTACATCCAATTCTTCATGATTTTTAACATAATCCACTAAAAAGTTTGCTATTGAACGATAGATTTCATCATAAAATCCAATCTCATTCTTTTCATAAAATTGGATAGCTTCTGGATTTTTTAACATTTGATATAAAATTTCTTTTTCTGCTAAAAATAATCTAGCTAGTTGTTTTCTTTCAGGATTAAATTTCTTATTTACTTCTCTAAGTTCAGAAACGTTTTTGGTTGATTTCGCTTTTTTCATAAAATCTCTTATCGCATCGATATCAAATCCGGTAACTTTTGATAATTTTCTTATGTAACTATCGTAAATTAATGAATCTTTAATCGATGTGATAATCGGAACAAATTTTTCAACCACTTTCTTTTTATCTTCAATTGAATTTAAAGAATTTGATTTTTGATAATATGATAGAGCGTAATCTAATTTATCAATCAAACGATTTAAATAATTTTTTAATGCATTTTTTCCTTGATGATTCAAAATTTCATCAGCGTCTTTATATTCTTCTATCGGTTCAACAATTCGATACGCTAAATTGGCTTTTGAAAGCATATCACATATTCTCATTGTTGCCATTTGACCTGCCATATCGCCATCAAGACAAAGTCTTATTTCGCAGTTTAAACTTCTTAATAAGGCAATGTGTTCATTTGTTAACGCTGTTCCCATAAGTGCAACAGCGTTTTGAATTCCAATTTTTTCTAAAGCTATAACATCCATAAAACCTTCTAATACATAAATGTATTTTAATTGTCTTGCTTTATCTTTTGCGTTATGGAAATTATATAAAACATTTGCTTTATGAAATAATTTAGTTTCTGGAGAGTTAACATATTTTGGTTCATCTATATTGTCGTTAAGTCTTCTAGCGGAAAAACCAACAACTCTTCCATCACTATCACAAATTGAAAAGACTACTCTCCCTTTATTGACATCACATGGTTTTCCATTAATTATTGTTGAAATACCGATGTCTTCAAGTGTTTTTAATGAATGACCTTTCTTTAAAAGAAATGAACAAGTATCAAATCCATTTTCAAAAGAGTATCCCAATAAGAATTTTTCTTGAATTTGTGAATCAATTTTACGATTCTCAAAATATTCTAATCCAATTTTTCCTTCTTGGCTCGATAACGCTAATTGGTAATAATTAGATAAATCTTCAATACAAGCAAAAAGTTCTTCTTTAGTTTTATCAACTGGTTTAATATTTTCCTTTTTTTCTAATCTAGGATCGTGATAATCGCAAATTTCTGCCACTTTTTTTGCAGCGTCAAAATAAGATATTTTTTCAAACTTCTGAACAAAGACAATCGCATTGCCTCCTGTACCACAAACAAAGCATTTGAAAAGTTGCTTTTCAGGAGAAATGATCATTGATGGATTTTTATCATCATGAAATGGACATAAAGCATAATAATTTCGTCCCTTTTTCGTAAGACTTAAATATGAAGAAATTACTTGTACAATGTCACTATGTTTAATAACATCTTCAAAGACTGAATTTTCTTTCATGACACCTCTCCTTTCTGCTAATTTTTTACTATTTAATTACTAAAGTAATTAGTAGAATGTTTTTACATTTAAATATTTAATTAATTCATTGATAGGAATTCTAATTTGTTGCATCGAATCTCTATCACGGATTGTCACTTGATTATCTTCTAATGTATCGAAATCAACTGTGATGCAGTATGGTGTTCCAATAGCGTCTTGTCTTCTGTATCTTTTTCCAATACTTCCTGTTTCATCGTATGAAACATTGAAATATTTTGATAAGATTCCCCAAACTTCTTTGGCTTTGCCTTCTAATTTTTTAGAAAGAGGCAAAACTGCAGCTTTATAAGGAGCGAGTGCGGGCGCTAAATGCATGACGATACGAGTATCATTTTCATTAACTTGTTCTTCATCATAAGCATCGCATAATACCATTAACACTAATCGGTCAACACCAACTGATGGCTCAACACAATATGGGATATATTTTTCATTGGTTTCTGGGTCTAAATAATCTAATGGTTCTTTGGAATATTCCATATGACGTTTTAAATCGTAATCGGTACGATCAGCGATTCCCCATATTTCACCCCAGCCAAATGGGAATTCATATTCAATATCTGTTGTTGCTTTAGAATAAAATGCTAATTCTTCCTTTTCGTGGTCTCGGTATCTTAATTTTTCTTTATTAATTTTTAAAGAATCGATAAAGTCTAAACATTTCTTTTTCCAATAATCAAACCATTCGAGGTCTGTACCAGGTTTACAAAAGAATTCCATTTCCATTTGTTCGAATTCTCTAGTTCTAAAAGTTAATTGACCTGGAGTGATTTCATTTCTAAAAGCTTTACCAATATTACAAATACCCATAGGTAATTTTCTTCGTGTTGTTCGAATAATATTTTTAAAATTAACAAACATTCCTTGTGCAGTTTCTGGTCTTAAATAAACTACTGATTTACTATCTTCTGTAACTCCAACATGGGTTTTAAACATCATATTGAATTGACGAATATCAGTAAAATCACTCTTTCCGCAGTTTGGACAGGTAACATGATTGTTTTTAATAAAATCAGTTAATTCGCTATTAGTCATGGCTTCAACATTAACTTCTGGGTGAGCGTCCCCAACTAATTTATCCGCGCGGAATCTCATTTTACATGACTTACAATCAATTAATGGATCGTTAAATGTTGAAACGTGTCCAGTTGCTTCCCAAACTTTTGAATTCATTAATATCGCCGCATCAATGCCAACATTTGTTGGTGATTCTTGAACGAACTTTTTCCACCACATCTTTTTAATGTTATTTTTAATTTCGCTTCCAAGTGGACCATAATCCCATGTATTTGAAAGACCACCATATATTTCAGAACCTTGGTAATAATATCCAGATGTTACGAAATGGGTTGTCAAATAATCAAAATCAAATTTATTCATAAATTTCCCCTTTTATCAGTCAAGTTATTATAGGTTTGTGTATATTTTTTGTCAACCAACTATAAGTGATATTATTATAATACCAAATAGAGGTTTGTCGCGCTAGAATCGATGTTGTTTTTAATATATAAATCAAGCTTTTTTAATAAACTTTTAATAACTTGCTCGTCGACTTTTAAATTAAATATCTCTTTGTAATCTTTTAATATTGAGTAATTTCTTAAAACGATCATTTCTTCAATTGTTAAATCACTCTTCTCATCTTCTTTCAAACAAGAAGAACAAACAAATCCACCCATCGTGAATAAAAATGCCTTAATATCATTCTTTTTATGACATCTAACACATTGCTTAATTTCAAAACTATATCCTGAAATTTGAAGTATTTTAATCATATAAAAAAGTGGAATTCTAAAATCTTTATTATTTCTTCTAAAATATTTCAAAGTATCAAATAAAAAATTATAAATTTTTTGTTGCTCTTCGTTATTTAAAAAATAATTAAACATTTGGTTCATTGAACTCAAAATACATAAACCCTCTAGAGTAAAGTTTTTATCAAGAGGATTTTTAATTTGGTAAACTTCTTTTAATACTGGATATTTATATTTTCCAGTTTCAATTTCAACATCAGCGAAAAGAAAGACATTATTTAATGATGAATTCTTATTTTTTGTATCAAAAATGCCTTTTGCTAAAATATCGATAGCACCATTACTACTAATCGCATGAATGATGCCATCTTTTTCTTTGTATTGATTAATTTTTGTTGTAATAATTATCATTATTTTCTTATTGTTTATCCGCTTTATAACCAAATTTTTTTATTGAAGATTTTTTGTTTCTCCAATCTTCATCAACTTTGACATTTAATTCTAAATAGACATGTTCATGAAGTAAGTTTTCAATATCTTTTCTCGCTGATTTTCCAATTCTTTTAATCATTTTGCCATTTTCACCGATGACGATACCTTTTTGACTATCTTTTTCAACGATGATTGAACTTTTAATTAAAAGAGGACTACTTTCCCAATCGATGTCTTCCATATAAATCGCGATCGCGTGTGGGACTTCTTGTTTTAGTAGTTCCAACGCTTTTTCTCTAATGATTTCTTTTATTTGGAAAATTACATCTTTATCAGTAATTTCTTTTTCTCCATAATACATTGGTCCTTCTTGAATAAACTTTTTAATCGTTTTGAGTAAATCATCGATATTAAATTTATCAAGAGCAACCGTTTCTATTTGAATGGCATCAGGAAGTTTTTCTTTGTAAATATTTTTTAGTATATTAATTTCATTAATATTTACTAAATCGATTTTATTGAAATCGATGATTATTGGGGTAGAAGGAAAATTCTTTATTTTTTCGATAAGAAATTCATCACCTGGACCAAATTTTTGCTTGGAATCTACTACTAAGAGAATGACTTCTACTCCTTCAGCAGCAGAATACGCCATTTCATTCATTTCGTTTCCTAACATCATTTTTGATTTATGAATACCGGGAGTGTCTAAAAATACAATTTCATAATCATCATCGTGATATATACCTCGAATATTATTTCGAGTTGTTTGAGCTTTTGATGACACTATCGATATTTTTTGCCCAATAATTGCGTTTATTAAAGTCGATTTACCAGAATTTGGACGTCCTAAAATAGCTACGAATCCACTTTTCATTTTTATAAATCCTTCGCGTCAAATGAAAATGGTAATAATTCATCGATTGATGTCAATTTGACATCCCCTTTTAAGTTAGCTAATACTATTTTTGAATTTCTTGGCATTAGTTCAGATATTACTTGTCGACACGCTCCACAAGGTGAACATGGATCTTCAGTATCGGCCACAACCGCTAATGAAACAATATCTTCTTTTTTAACGCCATCGAGATAAGCACTATAAATTGCGTTTCTTTCCGCGCACATACAAAGTGGATAGGAAGCGTTTTCAATATTTGCCCCTTTATAAATTTTTCCATCTTTTGTAAGTAAAGCAGCACCAACTTTAAATTTGGAGTATGGTGAATATGAAAGATTTCTCGCTTCTATAGCTTTTTCAATTAATTTTTCTTCAGTCATCTTGTAATACCTTCCTTTTCTAATATTTTATCTTGATGTTTAAACATGATTTCTTCATCTTCTTTGTTCATGTGGTCAAAACCTAGTAAATGTAATATTCCATGAACGAATAAGAAGCATATTTCTCTTTTCAAAGAGTGATTATATTCTTTTGCTTGTTCAATAGCTTTTTCAAAAGAAATATAAATTTCTCCTAAGTCATAATTAATATTGCTTGTTAATATCTTTGCTTTATCAACTTCACTATCTAAAAACGCAAATGATAACACATCTGTAGGTCTATCGATATGACGATAATCTTTATTTAATTGATAAATTGTTTCGTTATCAATGATAGACACGGAAACAATAGGATCAATTTTATAATTGAAATAAGAAATTATATCTTTAAGAATTTGGTTGAATATTAATTCGTATTGTTCGTATTGTTCATTGATTGAATAAAAATCTAATTCCATATGGTTATTTTATCATAGATAAAAATAAATTATATAGTATTTTATGAAATTGAATAAAGCGTTTTTAATTTGTACAAATCAAATTTTCTTTCGTTATTTTTATAGTCGAATAAATAATTAATATTTTCGACTAGATAGATTGTAAAAGTGAAATATAAAATCAAATAACTGACTGATACGACATTAGATAAAATCATTATTAAGATAATCGTTAATAAAACGATGAAATAGGTTATTAATTTTTGAAACAATAAATAATTTCCATATTTATATGATTCAATATGAGCGATTCTTAAAGAATTAACAAAACCAGTTTTATCTTTTTGATCTAATATATCTTTATTCATCGATTCAATATCAGACATTTTCTTTTCAATAAGTGGATTAAATAGAAAGTGATTTATAACACACATAACGAGAGCAATACCTGCTAAAAAAATATTGTATGCCCCGTTATAAATCATAAGAATAATTATAAATAACGCAGTTAGACTTTTTACTAATAAACCATTTAAATTAGAAAAATATAACATTTTTGTATTTTCATAATTATTGATGAAATCTTCTTTATCTTTTGGAATTTTTTCAATTAATCCATACACTCTTTCATCGTTATTTTTTAACATATAAAATGAATAATTCCTTGATAACATCTCTAAAATAACCGCGACCGCGGAAAGTAAGATTGGAAGAAAGACAAATTCACCATCTTTAACAAAACTTAATCCGGTAATTAAAGATAATCCAGAAATTATTTTAAGCGAAAGATAAATTGCCATTTGGTAGTTTTTAATTTCCACCACTTTTTTAGCTTTAAATTTGTTCTTTTTAAAACTTTTAATTATAAGTGCGGTTTTATCCCACTTTAATATTAAATCTTCATAACTTATTGTCGATTTTCCTTTATTAGGATCAATGATAATAAACTTTGTTTTTCTAACTTTTTTAATAATCACTGCATGATTTAAACCATCTTCTTTAATGGTTATTATCATCATTTTATTAGTGTTTAATAAATCTTTTGGATTTTTAAATTCCACACCTTCTAAAATAAGTTGATGCTCTTTTGCAATTTCAATCAAATCATAATATGAATATTTATCTTTTTTGTTTATCAAAAATAAATAATCTTTTTGATGATTGAGATTAGCTAACATTATTTTTAAGCAAGTAAAACCACAATCATGATTTGTTTGTTGATTAATATAAAACATATAAAAAACCTCCTACATTATAAATAGGAGATTTTTTTGAATTTGATTATAAATTTTTATCTTTTAAATGAAGATTTAAATTTTTCAAACCAGTTTTGTGATGGACCTTGAGCTTTTTTATATTGATTTAATGCTTCTTTTTGGTCCTTTGATAAATTCGTTGGAATCTTTACGACAATATGGACATATTGATCGCCAGGTTTACCACTTCTTAAATCTTTAATACCTTTTCCTTTGATTTTAATCACATCACCAGGTTGAGTACCTGAAGGAATAGTAATATTTGTATCATCATAAACGGTTGGAACATCAATTTTAATTCCTAAGGCCGCATCTGCAAAATCGATAGGAATTTCGATATGGATATCATTTCCGTTTCTTTTAAAGATGTTATGTTCTTGCACTTGTACTTCAATATATAAGTCACCGTTAGGACCACCATTAATTCCACGCCCACCTTTACCGCTGACACGAATTTGCTGTC
>JBJEDU010000013.1:0-2319 GCA_051872395.1 Bacilli bacterium
AAAAAGCAGGACGTATATCTTCTTCCTTTATTTCTTCTAAACGAATTGCTTCTTTACTTTTTGTGGCATATTTACTTAAAAATTCTTCTTTTGCTAAAAAATTTGTTTCTACCTTATTAAATATTTCTTTTTTCACACGTTCACCTTCTGCTCTTGTTTCATTTTTTCTAAAGCTGTTGCAAGTTGATCAGGACAAGAAGTACCTCTCATTCCACAAGGAATTCCTTTTAACAAAGAAAGAACATCATCCACTTTTCTTCCTTCACATAATTTGGAAAGTCCAACTGTATTTCCAGGACATCCGCCTATGATTTCTACTTTAGTAATTGTATCATTCTCAACTTCAACAATCATTTTTCTAGAGCATACTCCTACTGGAATATATTCAAACGTTTTTTTCATAAATAAATCACATTCCTTCCCGTCCTTTCAGTCCTTGAAAGGCACAAATCGAAATTAAAATAAATTAATTAAAATTTTTGCTATAATAATTAATTATTGAAAGGCAAACACTACAGAACACGTGAGGAGGAGTGGGAAAAGATATTATTTCTTAAACCCGCATAAATATAAGTGCCGATTATCTTTTGAGTACAAATGAGTGTGTCTAAAGAGCACGTAACCTTATATTTGCTAAAGCAATCTGTTTTTAGGTTAAAGATTTTCAGTTAAGGCCTTTTAATAAATTTTATTGAAAGGAGATCTATATGCTAAAAATCGTTTTTAGAAAATGTGCTGGTATTGACGTTCACTCAACTCAAATCACTGTTTGTATTGCTATTACCGATGAAAATGATATTACTTCTTATGAAACAAGAATCTTTCCAACATTCACAGAAAATCTTAGAGAATGCCGTGATTGGCTCATATCTAAAGATATTTATGATGTTTGTATGGAATCAACTGGTAAATATTGGATTCCTATTTATAACATTCTAGAAGATAAAATTCGTTGTATCATTACTCATCCTAAATATGTTAGAACTATTTTAGGTAAGAAAACTGACAAAAAAGATGCAAAATGGATTGCTGATATGTTTAAACACGGTCTTGTTGAACCATCCTTTATGCCACCTAAAGAAATTCGTGAACTTAGAGATTTAATGAGATATCGTAATAAATTAGTTAATATTAGAACTGGCGAGAAAAATAGATTTCAAAATTCTTTAACCGTATCTAATATTCAAATTGCTAATGTATTAACCGATACTTTTGGTAAAACTGCTCAATCTATATTGACTTCTGTTCTTGAAAACCCAAATATTTCTTTGGATGATATTAAACCTTTACTTAGAAAGAATATCAAATCTACACCAGAAGAAATTTACAAAGCTATTGATGGTAATTTTTCAGAATATCAATCATCAAAAATGTCTATTTGCCTAAGTCATTATGATGCGATTAATACCTGTATTGATAATTTAGAACAATACATTTTAAAATTAGCCATCAATTATTCTACTGAAATTAACCTTTTATTAACCATCCCAGGAATTAAAGAAATTTCAGCAATATTTATTATAGCAGAAATCGGTACAAATATGGATGTTTTTTTAGATTCTAAACATTTAGTTTCTTGGGCTGGATTAGTTCCTCGTTGTAATGAATCAAATAACAAGAAAAAATCTGTCAAAATCACTAAAGCTGGAATTTACATTAAACCATTACTTGTGCAATGTGCTTTATGTGCAATTAAAGATAATTCAACAAATTATTTTAAACTTCGCTATGATTCTATTAAAAGACGTCGCGGCCATAAAGTTGCAATTATTGCTATAGCTAAATTATTATTAACTTGTGTTTATAATATTCTTAAAACAGGTGAAGTTTTTGACGTTGAACGTTGTAATAAACTTATTGAGCGTAATTTTAAATCTCACAAGAAAACGTATTCTAAAACAGAAGAAATGATTTCTTATTTAAGTTCTCTTGGATACAATATCACTTTATCTGATAATTAATTATTATTTCAAAGAGCATTTATTTTAAAGTCTTCATTGACTAACTTAAGTTCAAAAAAAATTTCTATTTTTGAACTCCTTTTGCGTGTCTTAATTTTAATTATTTATTTTCAACCTTCACCTCCTTATACATTTATATAAGGAGTGCATCTAACGCTAATTAAATATATCCAAAAATAGTATAGAATAAGTAAACTTTATTAGCAATCGAACAGGAATAAAAAATTTACGTAAAGTAGATTTTTGAATTAAAAAAAATGAGAAAAATTCTTGATTCGGGGGGGGTAGATGTTATAATAAAAATATAAAATAAGAAAGAAGGAAAATGAATTATGGAAAAGAAAAAGAATAAGGGTTT
>JBJEDU010000014.1:0-9074 GCA_051872395.1 Bacilli bacterium
CCATCATATCCACTCCACCCATTGGGTAATAATCAGCACCGCCAGAATTCGCATCATATGAATAATAATCAGGTAAACCTAAAATATGACCAAATTCATGGATTAATGTATGACAATCTAACGCTACTGTGCCATTAGCTTTTTCTTCTTCAGTCCATTCATGATGAACTTCGTTTTCATCATAATAGCCAGCTTCATAGAATGTTTCGATGGAAGTCCAGAAATATCCATAAAAAGCCGGATTAGCGACTGTACCAAAAGCGCCTGGTCTAACAGATGTATATGCCCAATATAAGTCATTATCAACATATTTGCCACCAACAGTAACACGTGGAGGGCAAGAATAAATCATAATTAAGGCATCAACATAACCATCATTATTCGCATCAAAATCTTTTAAATTGAGAGGAACAGTATCATGAGTGGTCATATATTCTGTTGGATTGGTTTTATATGCTTCATATTCGTTACGCATATATTCTTGAATATCAGCAGTAAGTTGAAGTGTCGCACCTGATTTTCCACCACTATATTTAGAAAATTCAGTAACACTCATACCAGTGTGATACCACTCAGCGACTGAACCAGTAATATTGGCCATTCCTAAGCTACTTTCATAATAATAAGATTTTAAAGAATCTGAATATAAGGAATCGACTTCAGGATCACCGAAATGGGCAATTTCAATTTGATGTTTTGCATTATCAGCGCCACCTGGTAAAGAAGAAGCAGGATAATCAGTAAAATCAATTGGAACAACCAAAACATTAACATCAGTGACTGCACGATATGTGTCAATTTCACCTTCGCTATTTTCTTCAGTTTCTACAGTGTAGGAAAGAGTTTTTCTTCCATCACCTTTGATACCGAGAGTGTAAAAATCATTAATATATTCACTACGATATACTTTCGTTGGAACATAATTTGATTGGTTACATGATGTTAATGAGAAGGCAAAAATTGATAATAATGTGGTTACAAATAGAAATCTTTTTTTCATATCAATCTCCTAACTAAGTTAACAATATTAACTTTTCAAACTTTTATGGATGAGTCTGATAACCGATTTTTAGATTTAACGAACTACATTTCGCCCTTAAAAGCGATTTGTAGTTCGTATATATCTATATTATTGAATGATTAATTATCTTTTTCGATAGAATTTTGTAAAATCTTTTCGTGAATTTCATTAATGACACGATCATGTTCTTCAACATAACGATCACTAACTTCTTTCATCGTTTCAGTAACTGAGAAGTTTTCAATAATTTTTTCTTCTTCAGCTTCACTTAATAATCCACGTCCAGCTGGAATTAATCGACCAGTAATGACGTTTTCTTTTAAGCCATGTAAATAATCAGTCTTTCCTTTAATAGCAGCATCTGTTAAAACTCTTGTCGTTTCTTGGAATGATGCGGCAGAGAGGAATGAATCAGTTTCAAGAGCGGCCTTTGTAATACCTAAAATAATTGGGGCAAAGACAGCAGGATGTTGACCATTTAACAAGGCTTTTTCGTTTTCGTTAGTGAAGTTATTCAAGCTGACTCTCGTTCCTGGAATGAGGTTAGTGTCACCAGCATTAATAACTTGAACTTTTCTAAGCATTTGTCTAACGATAACTTCAATATGCTTGTCAGAAATAGAAATATCTTGAGAAGAATAAACTTTTTGAACTTCTTTCAAAATGTATTTTTCAACCGCATTGACATCACTGACCGCTAATAACTCTTTTGGAGAAATCGCACCTTCAGTAATCTTGCCACCATTTTTGACAACATCACCTTTTTTAACTCTAAGTCTTGCGCCATATGGAGTAACAAATTGAAGCGATTCAATATCGTTAGTGACAGTCACGGTATAAATACCATTCTTTTCTTCAATATCGCTAACAGTACCACTGATGGAAGAAATGACCGCTTTACCTTTAGGATTACGAGCTTCAAATAATTCTTGAACACGAGGTAAACCTTGAGTAATATCGCTACCAGCAACACCACCAGTATGGAAAGTTCTCATCGTTAATTGTGTACCAGGTTCACCGATTGATTGAGCAGCCATAATACCAACTGCTTCACCAACGTGAATTTCTCTACCAGTCGCTAAGCAACGACCGTAGCAGTGGACACAGACACCATCTTTGGTTTCACAACCAAATAACGATCTAATAACGACTCGTTTAATACCAGCATCAACGATACGTTTCGCATCTTCTTCTTCAATCATCGTATTGCCTTTAACGAGTACTTCGCCAGTCTTTGGATCGACGATATCATTTAAAGCATAACGACCTACTAAACGGTTATAAAGTTTAACGATGACAGTGTTACGAGAAGAATCGATAATATCGCTCACTTCAAATCCTTGGTGAGTTCCACAGTCAACTTCTCTGACGATAACATCTTGGCTAACATCCACTAATCTTCTAGTTAAATAACCTGAGTCAGCGGTTTTAAGCGCGGTATCAGCACCACCCTTACGAGCACCATGGGTAGCAATGAAGAATTCAGAAACGGTTAAACCTTCACGGAAACATGATTTAATTGGTAATTCAATGGTTCCACCAGTAGTGTTACCCATAAGACCACGCATACCGGCTAATTGACGAATGTTAGAAATATTACCACGAGCACCACTATCACTCATCATGAATATTGGGTTGCGTTTATCTCTAGCAAATTGTTCTTGTAAGTTTGAGGTAACATTATCAGTCACTGCAGTCCAGACATCACAAACTTGTTTATGTCTTTCTTCTTCAGTCAATAATCCCATGTCATAAGATTCATTGATGAAGTTGACTTCTTTGTCACCTTGTTTTAATAATTCTTCTTTACCTTCAACAATCTTGATATCCGCTAAAGAGACGGTAAATCCAGCAACTGTTGAATATTTAAATCCTTGGTCTTTCATCTTATCGAGAACCGCGGATGTTTTAGGATTTCCTAAACGATCATATCTTTGGAAAATTTCGTTAATGATCTTTCCTAATGGTTTCTTACCAAATGGATTGAGTGTTTTTCTTGAAGCAAACTCTTCTTTGATATTCGTTCCTTTTGGTACGAAATATTGTGGAAGGTCATGTTGTAAATTTTCTTCGCTCGTATCGTTTAAATATGGGAAGTCACTTGGGAAAATGAGGTTGAATATTACTTTACCAACAGTAGTTAATAAGTAAGATTCATTCATTTCCTTGGTGAATGTTTTCTTTAATAAAGCTTTACCAAATATAGCAATTCTGTTTTGTAAATGAATTTGCTTGGTTTGATAAGCTAATAAGACATCATCAACACTTCTAAATACTTTTCCTTCACTTGCTGCATATAATTCATATCTTTCTGCTTCTTCGATATCGTTTGCAGCGCGTAATTTACTAGCTTTAGCTAAGAATTCTTCTTTGGTTGATTCGGTTGTTAAGTAATAATTACCTAAAACCATGTCTTGTGATGGAGTAGCAATAGGTGCACCATCTTTTGGACCTAAGATGTTATTGCTCGCAAGCATTAAGTGTAAAGCTTCTTCTTGCGCTTCTTTACCAAGTGGAACGTGAACCGCCATTTGGTCACCATCGAAGTCAGCGTTAAATCCAGTACAAACTAATGGGTGTAATCTAATAGCACGACCATCAACTAATTTTGGTTGGAACGCTTGAATACCTAAACGGTGAAGCGTTGGAGCGCGGTTTAATAATACTGGGTGTTTGCCAATGATATCTTCGACGATATCGAAGACACATTCATCGTATCTATCGATGATTTTATCCGCTTGTTTATGAGCGTTGGCTTTACCAGATTTTAATAATTCACAGGCGATAAATGGTCTTAATAATTGAATGGCCATTTCACGTGGTAAACCACATTCATACATTTTTAATGTTGGTCCAACAGCGATAACGGAACGACCAGAATAGTCAACACGTTTACCTAACAAGTTTTGTCTGAAACGACCTTGTTTACCTTTAAGTGAACTACTTAAGCTCTTAAGTGGACGTCCACCTGGACCTTGAACTGGTTTATTTCTTCTTCCATTATCAATCAAAGCATCAACCGCTTCTTGGAGCATACGTTTTTCGTTATTGAGAATAACTTCTGGAGAATTGACATCGATAAGTCTTTTTAAACGATTGTTACGAGAAATTACTCGACGATATAAATCGTTTAAATCAGATGTCGCAAATCGACCACCATCGAGTTGAAGCATTGGTCTTAAATCTGGTGGAATGACCGGAATTACATCGAGAACCATCCATTCAGGTTTATTATTAGAATTTCTAAATGATTCAATAACTTCTAGTCTCTTAGTGAGTTTTTGACGAACTTGTTCGCTACTCTCTTTGATTTTCTTGGTAATTTCTTTAGATTCTTCATCTAATCTAGAGCCGATATTTTCTAATAATTTCTTAATAGCAGCGGCCCCTGCAGAAAATTCAACACCAGCGAATTTAGTAATGTAATTCGCGTTGGTTTGGAAGTCAAAGACTTCACCAACATTTTTCAAACGAGTGATTAAAGCTTCACCTTCGACGTATTCTTCAGAACCTAATAAGACTCCAAATTTCTCGCTGTCAGATAAAATTTCTTCAATCGCTGGAATGAATACTTCACGACCATTCTTTTCGTTGATGAATTCGGCATATGTCAACTTCGTAGATTTACCAGCATTCAAAACGATATGAGCGTTATAATAAGCAACTTCCTCTAATTGTTTTGGGGAGGCATCAAGAAGTAAACCAATGCGTGAAGGAATACCTTTCAAATACCAAATGTGAGTACATGGAGAAGCGAGTTCAATATGACCCATACGTTCTCTTCTAACTTCTTTAGAAGTAACTTCGACTCCACATTTATCACAAATTTTTCCTGCATATCGAATTTTTTTACATTTTCCACAATTACATTCATAATCTTTTGCAGGACCGAAGATTTTTTCACAGTTCAAACCATCTTTTTCTGGTTTTTGTGAACGATAGTTAATTGTTTCAGATTTGGTTACTTCACCATGAGACCATTCTCTAATGGTTTCAGGGGAGGCGAGTCCAACTTGAATCGCCGATAATTTTTTAATGTCAAACATCGTGATTCACCTCCTATTTATCAATATCATCGAAACCGGAAAATACATTGATATCCGTTTCTGATACTGTTCGACTTTCATCTTCGCCAGTTAAATGACGAATAGATTCATTAGTCTTTCTTTCTTCTTTGTCTTGTTCTCTTGCTAAAGCATCCATATCGATGAGATTACCTTCATCATCGTAAAGTTTGACATCAAGAGCGAGAGATTTTAATTCTTTGACAAGAACTTTAAAGGCTTCTGGAATACCTGGTTTTGGTAATTCATGACCTTTAATGATGGCTTCGTAAGTTTTTCTTCTACCGACACGATCATCAGATTTAACAGTGATGATTTCTTGTAAAATGTGGGCAGCGCCATAAGCTTCAAGAGCCCAAACTTC
Source organism: Bacilli bacterium (assembly GCA_051872395.1). Classification (GTDB taxonomy): domain Bacteria; phylum Bacillota_I; class Bacilli_A; order RFN20; family CAG-826; genus JBJEDU01. The sequence continues at coordinate 5,450 of JBJEDU010000014.1, forward strand.
CATTTCACCAAATCTTTGACCACCATTTTGTGCTTTACCACCTAAAGGTTGTTGTGTAACGAGTGAATATGGACCAGTCGCTCTAGCGTGAAGTTTATCATCGACCATGTGAACAAGTTTAATCATATACATGACACCAACATTGATTCTTTCGTCGAATCTTTCACCTGTACGACCATCATATAAGATAGTTTTACCATCGCTATCCATTCCAGCTTGTTTCATTAAATCGAATATTTCTTCATTAGTGATACCATCAAATACTGGAGTGGCTAAACGATAACCTAATTTTTTCAAAGCCATACCGAGATGGACTTCAAGAATTTGACCAATATTCATACGAGATGGAACGCCTAATGGGTTGAGTAAGATATCAACAGGAGTGCCATCTGGTAAGAAAGGCATATCAGCTTCTGGTAAAATACGGGAAATAACACCTTTATTACCATGTCGACCAGACATTTTATCACCTTCAGAAATTTTACGTTTTTGAACGATGTAAACTCTGACAACTTCGTTGACCCCTGGCGCTAATTCGTTATCTTTAGATTTTGGTTCTCTTTTGACAACCTTGACATCTAAGACAATACCAGCACCACCATGTGGGACACGAAGTGAAGCATCTTTTCCTTCATTGGCTTTATCGCCGAAGATGGACATTAATAATTTATCTTCAGCGCTTGGTTCAGTCGCACCACGAGGAGTGACTTTACCAACTAAGATATCTCCTTCTTTAACTTCGCTTCCTGGAACGATAATACCTCTTTCATCGAGGTGTGCTTTCGCTTCTAGGGAAACGTTAGGGATATCCGCGGTGATTTCTTCATCACCTAATTTTGGAATAGAACGACATTCTAATTCATATTTTTCAATATGAATAGTGGTATATACATCATCTTTAACTAATCTTTCTGACATGATGACAGCGTCTTCATAGTTATAACCATTCCAAGTCATGAAAGCGATAGTAACATTTTGTCCTAACGCTAAGTCACCATTTTGCATAGCAGGACCATCCGCGATGATATCACCACGTTTAACAAATTGGCCAACTTTCACAATGGATGTTTGATTGATACAAGTACCTTGGTTGCTTCTTTCAAATTTTTGTAAACGATATGTTTTAGTTTCATGTGTTTCACTGCTGACAACATCAATTCGACGAGAATCAGAATATGAAACGACACCATCTTCGCTGGCGACTACTGCTAAACCAGAATCGCGAGCGATTTGATGTTCAATACCAGTTCCAACAAGTGGAGCGGTTGGTTTTAATAAAGGCAAGGCTTGACGTTGCATGTTCGCACCCATAAGAGCACGAGTGGTATCGTCATTTTCAAGGAATGGAATACAAGCAGTCGCCACTGAAACAATTTGTTTTGGGCTGACATCGACAAAGTCGATATCTTCTTTACTCGCCATAACGTTTTCACCTTTATGACGGCAAACGACGAATTCATCTAAAATTTCGCCATCTTCACTCAAATTAACGTTCGCTTCAGCGATGACAAAATCCCATTCTTGGTCAGCACTTAAATATTCAGAATCTTCTGCAGCATTTAAGATGTAGACATGGGTTTTACCTTCATCATCTGTAATCTTTTTAACATTACGATATGGAGTTTCAATAAATCCATATTTATTAATTTTGGCATAGCTCGCTAAGTTGTTGATTAATCCAATATTTTGTCCTTCAGGTGTTTCAATTGGACAAATTCTTCCATAGTGAGAAACGTGAACGTCACGAACTTCGTTTGAAGCACGATCACGAGAAATACCACCAGGACCTAAAGCGGATAATCTTCTCTTGTTAGTAAGTTCCGCTAATGGGTTAGTTTGATCCATGAATTGTGATAATTGGCTGGATGCAAAGAATTCACGAATTGAAGCTGTGAGTGGACGTGGATTAATAAGTTGTTTCAACTTAACGTTTCCAATATCAGAAGTTGACATCTTTTGTTGGACGGTTTTAACCATCTTAGCAAGACCGAGACGGAATTGATTTTGAATGAGTTCACCAACACAACGAATACGTCTATTACCTAAATGGTCAATATCATCGGTATCGCCAAATCCATCGATAATATTGAGGAAATATGAGAATAGAGCAAAGATATCACTCATAGTCACATAATTAACAGTGGAATGTAAGTCAGTACCAATAACATGGGAAACTACTTCTTTTTTGTCATTATTATAGACTTTAACTGAGTTAACTGTGCTATGGTCATCTAAATCTTTGTTGACAGGGACCACTAATAAGTGAGCGCCTTTTTCAAAGAATTCTTCATTTTTTAATTGTTCAACTTCTTCTAAAGTGAGTTTGTGTCCTTTTTTATATTTAAGTTCGCCATCTACAGAAATTAAATTTTCGGCTAAAACGCGATCGACTAAACGATCATAAATATTTAATTTCTTAATATATTTGAATCTTCCTGCTCGACCTAAATCATATCTTTTAGCGTCGAAGAATTTTTGCACTAAGAAAGAATTGATACCATCACTTGTCACTGGTTCACCTGGTTTCATCTTTCTAAAGATGTCCACTAAAGCGTCACGAGTGGTTTTGATATCAGTATCGGCTTTCTTAATTGTTTCTTCTAAGTAAGCATTGTGACCAAATAATGAGATGACATCATCATTATTTTCTAATCCTAAGGCTTTTAAGAAAGTAAGCGCACTCATCTTTCTTTGTCTATCGATACGAACATTTAATAAATCTTTCGCATCAGACTCGAATTGAAGCCATGTACCTCTACCAGGAATTAAATCAGCTTCATAGAAATACTTACCATTTCTTTGTTCTTTGCTTAAATAAGCACCTGGGGAACGCACTAATTGGCTAACGATTACTTTTTCAACACCATTAACGATAAATGTTCCGGAATTTGTCATAATTGGGAAATCACCCATATAGACTTCCGCTTCTTGGATTTCACCACTTTCTTTGTGGATTAAACGTAAAGTCACGAAAAGTGGAACACAATATGTTAATTCACGACTTTTACATTCCAAGAAATTATGTTTTGGTTCATTAAATTTAACAGAAACATATTCGATCGATAAATCATCAGAATAAGAATTAATAGGGAAAGATTCTCTAAATACTTCATCGAGACCTTTATTTTTAAATTCTTCATATGATGTTGTTTGAATTTCAACAAGGTTAGGTAATGGTAAATCACCAGAAATCTTGCTGTAATTATAACGATCATTGTTCAATTTCTTTAAATCTGTAATTTTTCTTATCATTATAACGGCTCCTTTATTTTAATTTTTCAGTCATTTTAATCGCCTGATAGATGTAGTAACCTTTATCTTTTTTTAATAGAGTACAATTATTGAATAATTCTCTAATGTAGTTAGAAGCAGAAATTGCTCCTTGGTTCTTTCTAATGACGATATAAAGTGACCCGCCATCATGTAAATGTTGTCTTGCCTCACTATAGATACGATAAGTAACAACTTTACCTGCTCTAATTGGAGGGTTAACAACGATTGAATCATAAAGTCCTTCAATGTTTGAATATATGTCGCTTTGAAGGCACGCGACTCTTTGGCTTAAATCTAGCGCTTTAATATTAATATTAGATAATGTTATAGCGCGCGCATTTATATCTGCAAG
>JBJEDU010000015.1:0-39134 GCA_051872395.1 Bacilli bacterium
TATTATTGAATTACTTGATGATGCATTCGCTAATGTTAACGATGAAGTAATTTTTGAAAATTTAAATATTAAAGTAATCGCTATTGGAAAACACCATATCGTTAAAAAGATTTTAGTGACTCCAATTAAAAAAGAAGAGGAAGACTAATAAATCTTCCTTATTGTTTCTTTTATTTTATCGGTTTTTAATAATGATGAGATTTCTTCAAATGAATTAATCTCATCATTTTTATGATAGAAATATAATTTATTGATGACTTCATCGCATATGTCTTTGCTTTTTAAATAATTACTTTCTTCAAAATTATTGATTGTTTCATAAAAAAGTGAGATATAACATCTTCTTATTAAAGCGATAATTGAATCTTCTATCCAATAAAGAAATTTACTATTTGGATATTTTTTCTCGTATTTAATTATTTTTAAATACAAAGGTAATGCATCGTTTGGATTATGCCATAAATCAAAGAAGCAATAATCAGCGTTATTATTAAATTCTTCTTTTAAATAGACGAAAGCATCTTTATAAATTATTTTGATTTTTTCTTTGTGTTTAATTTGAGGCATGATTTGACTATTAAATATTTCAATAATGTTTTTATTATTTTCAATAATAGTAATATGTTTGATGTCTTCTTTTTCGCTGAGCATATAGGCGATATAACCAAGCCCTAAACCAAACAATATAACATTTCCTTTCATCTTTGAAATATGAGGTTTCATCGTTTCGATTTCATTTGGAGTTATGAGCATCCAAATCTTTTCGTTTTCTATTAAAGAAATAAATTTAAATTGTTCTACAAAATATCCATATGGAGTTAATTCATGATATTTTTCATCAACATATAAATCATTTAATGGAAATAATTCATATGGTTCATAACTTAAATATTCAAGTTTGAGATTTCCTTTTTTAAAAGGAGTAATTTTTATATTTTGATAATAAGGATTAGTTAAATAATCTTCTTTATTTAATCGGTGGAGATTATTTTTTAAATACAAATCGAGACAATTTCTATTTTCTTCATTTGTATAATCTATTTCATATTCGCTGACTATTTTTTCGATGATTTCATCTTTTTCTTGCTCAATATTTCCTTTATTTATTTCAATAGTGGAATAAGAAGAGAAGATATCATTCATCAAAAATGACATCGACATATTTATTTCTTTGATGTCGATTAATTCTTCTAATTTGTTTTTGTCTTCGGGTGTTAATTTTATTTTCATCTTTTATTTTCTTTCTAAAATATTATAATATTTTCGATATGGCAATTAAACAGGGTTATTGTATTTATTGTGATACGGACGATGATAAAAGTCGTATTTTTTCATTGAATAGTGAAGCGACAGTGTGTTATTGCCCTAACTGTTTACATGAACAAAAACCAGTTGAGGCGATGGATGCTTATAAAAAATTCATTACTAAGAAACTCGATTCAGCGGATTATTATTTATTCAAATTAAATGAGTTCGCGAACGCATATCAAGCTTACGCTGAAATTTTAGAAATTATCCCAAATTATTACAAACCACTTTTTGGTCGTATGTATTCGCTTCTTTTGATGTCGACAGTTAGATCTTCTCAAATATTAAACACTAATATTTTATTAACTAATGAAGCGATTAATTTCCATAAAGCGGATTTGCATGATGAATATTTTATATTTTTAACTCAAATAAATAAAATTTCTAATGAATATATCAATCGTTTATTCCATCGATTAACAATTAGAAAACATTTTTTTGACGCTGAATGTATTCAACTTTATATTATTAGAATCAAAGAAGTTATTCAGTTTAAAAATACAATATTAAAAGAAATAACATTACTATTAGAAAAATTTGAAAAGCCAGAATATTCTTTATTAATTATCAAAATCAATAAAGAGTTAGAAAATCTTTATGGAAGAATTAAAAATCAATACATTTCTACGGAAGGATATAAATATCGTCTTGTTAGTTTTGATAAAAATGGTGTTGCGTTACTAGCTAAATCTTCCGAAAAAATTAATACAAAAATATTCCGTTATCGTTTCTCAACATTAGATCCAAATCCAGACGAAGATAAAGTCGTCATTAAAGATACGCTTTTTAAAGATCGTACCTATTTAAATCGTATGGTCAAAAATGTTTTACCTGTCATTTTATCGTGCTTTATCACATCAATAATATTTCTAATATTATCGTTTGTTTTATATAGTCAAAAATTATCTTATTGGTTAATATTCCCAACCGTCAGTGGACTGACATTATTCGTCACTATTTTATTATTAGTTACTCGTTTATTAGTCAGTAAAAAATTTAAAAAGAATAAATTACTTAATTAATTTATTAATTTTCAAATATGTAATTAATTTTTTTAACGCTTTTCCTCGATGAGAATAAGCGTTTTTTTCATCTTCTGTGGCCAAAGAAAATACTTTGTGGAGGTCATGACTATAAAAACAAGGATCGTAACCAAATCCATTTTGATTTTCATGAATTTCAACAATTTCTCCTTCGGCTTCACCAATAAATTTTTTATATTCTTTATCAACATTTAATAAGACAATTGCACAGACAAATTTTGCGCTTTTATCTTTGTTTTTTAATAGTTCATTAATATGATTCATCGCGTTAGTGTAGCCACCTAATTCTTTAGCATAACGTGATGTATATATTCCGGGAGCGTTATCGAGTGATTTAATTTCTAAACCTGAATCATCAGCGATGATTGGCATGGAGGTCGCTTTAGCGACAGCTTCTGCTTTAATAAGAGCGTTTTCAACATATGTTGTCCCATTTTCATTAGCCTCTTGAAAATCAAGATTTAAATCATTTAATCCATAAACTGTAATTCCGTGTGGAGAAAGTATTTTTCTTACTTCTTTGAGTTTATGCTCGTTACTCGAAGCAAATATTATTTCAAAATTCATAACTATGTTTGTCCTTGTATTTATATTTTACAATATTTTTAAATGCTTTAAATATTTCTTTTATCTCGTTAAAATATATGTACAAAGGAAAAACATATGGAATATAAAAGCTTGTATGACTTAGCGCTTACAAAGGCTAAGGAATTTAAAATCTCTAAAAATGTGGAAATCGGTAGTGTTGGATGTGCATTAATCAACGAAAATGGACATGTCTATTCAGGAAAGAATCTCGATATGTATTGTTCACTTGGAATGTGCGCTGAAAGAAACGCTATATCGACAGCGTTGAGTGAAGAAGTTGTTCCCATCACTCATTTAATTTGTGTTCATAAATCTGGACAGATTATTACTCCTTGTGGAGCGTGCATTGAGTTTATGAAGCAATTAGATTACTTAACGAAAGATATAAAAATAATTATTTCTTTAGAACCAGTTCAAACCATTTCACTTACTGATATGGTAACCCATTGGTGGAAAGAAGAACTTCATAAATAATTTGTTGATTAATAAAGTAAAAAGTAACAATATAACAAGTTTCATCGTGGAACTTGTTTTTTTACTTTAAAAAGCAATAAATCCACCTTAAATATGCAATGAAAAAGTAAAAAAAACTTGAAATAGCATTTTGCTATTTCAAGAATAAAATATCAGTTTGGAGCAGATGACGAGAATCGAACTCGCATAATCAGCTTGGAAGGCTGATGTTCTGCCATTGAACTACATCTGCGCTGCGTTATAGATTATATAGCGGTTGACTTTTCTTTTTCAACTATTATTTTATAAAATTCAACAATCTATCTTTTGGTAAAAAACCCACAGATTTATTTTTTGATGTTCCATTCTCATAAAGTAGTAGTGTGGGAATTGATTGAATATTGTTTTCTTTGCAAATATTGATGAATTCCATTTCATCAGTGTCGACTTTAACAATCGTCACATCAACTTCGTTTTCAATTTCCTCAATTACTTCACCAAGCATGCGACATGGTCCACACCAAGAAGCATAAAAGTCAACGAGAACTTTTCCTTCTTTAATTAAATTTTTATATTCATTCTCTGTTTTAACATGTATGATCATTTTGTTTTGCCTCCTATAAGTTTATTAGCATAAATATTCCATAGAGAACTAGTAAATGTACTGGATAATATAAATAATTTATTATCTTAGTAACTTTTGAACTATATCCTCCTTTTCCATTATACAACAAAATAAATATTCCTGACATCATTGCGTATAATTGCACTTCATAATCAACAAATACAAATCTTTGTGGAATATTTTTGTAAATGAAATAATGGATTAAATTAACTGCGACTAAAAAAGTTATAGAAATAAGATTTTCATATATTTGATAATTTTTATCATATTTAGATAAATCTTTTTCATCTTTGGTTGAAGGATAAAATGTCGAGAACATAAATCTCGTCAATTTTTTTGCAAAATAGAAGCCTAAACACAATAAGATGCTGTACCAATAATATTGCATTCTGATGTAATCAGGTAAAAAGATAACGTTGATATTATTGCCAAATTCTAAACAATAAGAAACACCACATAAAATGGAATAGGCGATAGGTAATATCGCTAATAATTTGATATATATTTTTTTATTATCTAAGGCCCAAATCATTAATAAACATAAGGTTAAATCAATAAATATGTTTCCTTCAGATAAATTCATTTCCATGACATAGAGGGCAAACATTTCTCCAATAGAAATTATTAAAGCCATACCAAGTAGTCTATAAAAGTATTTTTTGACATTTTTAGTATGAAAGAAACCTTCAACAATTAAAAAGATAAATAAAGGAAGAGCGAATCTTCCAATAATTCTAAATACATTTGCGATTTCTAAAATTTGAGATGAACTATAATACATTTCCATTAAATAACCGATATGATCGATAGTCATAAATAGAAACGCTAAAATTCTAATAATAAAAGAAGATAAAAAAGTAAAATTCTTTTTCATAGTTTAAAAACATTCTATTATCGCTATTAAGTTATTTAAAATATGCGCGGTCAAAGAGGCTGCTAAACCATATTTTTCATAAACGATAGATAAACAGACACCTGATAAAACATAACTTGGAATTATTAATAATTCATCCACTAAGTTTTGAATGTTTCCACTTATTAAAGCGTTAAAATCAAAATGGATGAAAGCAAATACTAAAGAAGATAAGATGATAGCTAATAATTTCCCTTTTCTTCTTATGAAGGAATATAAACCTAATCGATAAGTTAATTCTTCACAAATTGGTCCAATAAAAACAAATACAATTACCGCTAAAAGGGGCATTGATCTTGTATATGTAACAATCGCTTGTTGGTTACTATTTGAACTTTTGCTAATAAATGGACTAACAATTGAACTATAAAATCTAGTTATTGCAATCATAATTAATAAACAAATTATTCCAGCCATATAACTAGATATCTTCTTAAAAGAAGAACTAAAAATATTTTTGAAATCTTTTAATAAAGTTAATACGAACGCTAAAAGTGTTACTATGTAAGTTATTGTTGTGACAATCATTCCTTCTTTTCCAACAAATAATATTTCTATTTCTTCTGCAGTATGACCTTGTTTTAAAAGAATGAATGTGACGATACTTGTAACAATTACTGAAATTAATTGAAGCCCAACTAGACCAATAACAAAGCAACTTATTTGCTTGATGAATGATAGATAATAAACATTACTTTTCTTCTGGCACATAATTTAATACTTTTTTCTCTTTTTTATTGATATAAATCTTTTAAAATAATACACTATTATTGAATATATATTCAATCAATTTTATTTATGAATACACATCTGATTTTATCTTTATCGATTTCAACCATTGTAGATTTATCTTTTATTGGTCTATTTATTCTCATTTTATTATTCTTTGTTATTCGTGGATTTATTTCGATGCACAAAGGAATTTTTAAAACCGGTTATAAATTTATCATGTTCGCTATATTGGTTTTAGTGGCTATTTTTACCTTAGAACCAATTTCAAAATTAATTGGTAGTATCAATTTATCTTCGATTTTACCATTTAAAACTATTATATATACTAATACAGACGCTGGTGTTTCATATAATGTAACAATTTCATCTTTATATCACACCATTCAAGAATCGGTTAAAGGATTATATTTAATATATGGTATTTCCTCTTCAGTTAGTGAAGCGACAGCTTTATCTATCTCTTTAGCGGATTCTATAATTAAACTCGTTACTTTCATCATAGATTTGTTATTAATTTATACTCTTGGATATTTATTCATCGTTTTAACATATCATTTATTTTTCAAACATCTCATTCCAAAAATTGCTCGAAGAAAATTAAAATTAAAAATTCCTTCCTTTATTATTGGTGGAATTAATTATATTGTCGCTATGGCGTTATTTATTTCACCATTATCTTCTCTCGTTAATATTGTTAACCAAAGTTATCAAAGAACAAAAAGTGAGAATGATACTCAATTAGTGAAGGAAATTGGTACTTATATTGACGCTTATAACAATTCGATTATCGCTAATTTATTTTTCAATTGGACTGTCGATGATCAAGGACTGACTATCGACAGTCAATTAATGGATTATTTAACTTCCACTGTCACTGATAATGTCGGTATTTCTATTTATAGCGAAATTAATAATTTAATGGATGTTGTTACGACGATTGGAAACGCGATTGTCGTTGATGAAAATGGAAACATTTCTGAAGGTTTGAATTATTCCTATTTGTTATCTCAAGGAGTTTTAGAAAATATATTCTCGACTTTAAAAGGTTCTAATTTAGTAATTTATTTGATTCCAATCGCTTTCTCATTCGCGACGAATATTCCTGCGTTATCTTCTTTTCTAGATACAAATTTAATCGAAGACGAATCAATTGACTGGAATTATGAATTTGAAAATTTAGAAACGGTAACTATCGATTTAATAAATTCTGGTATTGTCGATATATTTGTCGATAGAGAAAACAATACTTTTGATTTCACTTTGACAGATGAAAAAATGAATGAATTAATTCAAACTCTTTTAAGTGAAGAATCTTATGGTAATGTCTATCGTGTTTTATCCTCTATTGATAATTCGAAATTATTAAAGAATTTATTACCAATATTCGTTTATTCTTTATTATCTTCTAATCCTCAACTTGCAACATATTTCCCTCATAGTTATGATGAACTCTCTGAAATCAATTGGGGATTTGAATTAGCGACTACTTATAATACTCTATATAAAATCAATAAAATTGATGACACTTTAGTGTCTACAATTGTTTCTTTAATGAATAATAACTCATCTTCTTCATCTTCTACTTCTTCAAAAAGATTGGTCAATGAATCAGAAGAAGAAAGTGGTGATAACATCATTAAAGTCATTATTTCGAAATTGTTAGAACACCCTCAAAAATATATTGATATTTTAATCGGAGAAACTGATAAAAATGGCAATTTGACAAACATTGATGAAAACGGTTATAGCAAAGTAAAATCCATGAAAGATTACCGTTTATTTGATTTAAGAATCATTCAATGTCTCATGAAAAGCGTCATTCAATCTTTACCTAGCCTTCTTTCAACAAGTGAAGAGATGGATACTTCAAAATTGCAAAACGCTGTCGATGAAATTTTATCTGATCGCCCAATTAAAAATATTAAAACTGAATTACTCACTGTCATTAATATTCTTTCTTCATTTAATGATATCGATTCATTATTAGGATTAATTACAGGTGAAGAAGCATTAATTCCTGACGGAGGAACCATCGCGGATATTGATGATGGTTTAATTTCTGCCTTAATTACTGCGTTACCACTTATGGAAAATTCGAAAATTTTATCGAATTTCGTTTTCCCACTTATCGAATCAGCGTTCAGTAGTGAAGATACTAAAAACATGCTTTTAGAGATTGGCCTCGATGTCAATAAATTTGATTTTGACGCTGATAATTTAGGACATGAATACGCTCATATATTAGGATTATTTGATTCAATTAAAGTTATTCTTGATATTCTTTCAAATGATACATCTGATTTAAGTGCAATGATTTCTTCATTCGCTGATTCTCATGTCCATTTAGCGAGATTGTTAGATGGTATCTATAATTCTCAAATATTCAATCCTTCAATGTATAATGATGAATCATTCTATGCAGTTATTAATTATCTCTTTGAAGATTTGATTAATATGACAGGTTTATCATTTAAACAAAATGAATTACCGGTAGATTTAAAATGGAACAATACACAAAATAAAAATGGTGATTATTATTATGATAAAAATGGCGAACCAATTTACGATGGTGAAATTGGGGCGATTATAAATATTATTAGAGTGATTGGTAAAAACAATATTTTAGAACCTCTCCAAGATTTTAGCTCAATTAGTTCTAATATTGGTGTTTTAGAAACAACTTATCACATTAGCGAATTATTTTATTCTATCGACGATAGTAAAGTTTTTTCATTGACGATGGGGGATTTCTTAGACTCTGCATTAGAAACTACTGGTTTAATAGATAATGATTTAGGAATGACATTTAATAATGTCACAAGTTGGTCCAGAGAAGGCGATGTTTTAAAACAAGTATTAACTTCTATTTCTATTTTAGAAATCGATTTATCAAATATTGATTTGACTGCAGTAAAAGATGTTGTTGAATTGAATAATTTGCTCCATTCTCTCAGCGATTCCTCAATATTTGTTAAAAAGGACACAAATGAATTTTTATTCCCGAAATTTATTGAAAAGAAATTGATTGATAGTTTATCTTCTCTTGGAAGTTATGATATCGTTGTTGATCCGAATGAAGTCGATCATGACATTATAAAATCTGCAATTGCTGCATTGAGTGAAAAAGGTGAATGGAATAACGATAATTACGTATATGATTTTGATAAAAATCAATATGTTAATTTAGAATATGCTTATTATTATGAAAATCCATTATTCATCGATGATTACGATGATATTTTATCTCTTGATGAAATAGGAAAAATTGTCAGAGTAGTCTATTATTTCAAAGATATTAGCGATATTTCAAATATTGATTCTTTAGACCCTGACGCTGTTTATAACTTACTAACTGCGATTAATAAAACCGATACTTTAGATATCGCTATTTATAACATTTACGATATCGCTAAAGTGGAAGCAAGTGCGTATTTCTCTCTTGATTCGATGAATCACGCTTATTTATTAAATCATGAAGAGGATGAAGTTCAAATTGAATTATCTTATTTGAGAGATTTATTAGTTTTATATAAAACAATTAACGAAAATGAAGAAATTAAAACCGGTATCCAAGGTGGAGCGATCGATGTTTCTGATTTAGATGCATCTTTTATTAGTGAAGCAAAAAATACATTAAAATCTTTGAATAAATCTTATGTTTTCCATCGTTATGATGTCGAAGGTGAAGATTTAACAATTTTCCAAAACATCGTTAATTTAGTGTTAAGTAATGATGTATTATCATCTTCGATTTATGATGATGAATCTCCAAAAGATATTAAATTAGGTCACATTGATGGTAACTATTCTTCATCGAATGAAAAGACAAAATATTTAATCAAAAATGTTTTCCCTTCAAATATTGAAAGTAATTTTGATGAACAAGTTGTAGAAATCGATAATGTTTTTAATGTTATCAATTCTTTTATTGGTGGAGAAAAACCAGACTCATCAAGCAATTATTACGGATTAGTTAATAATCTTGGCGAAAGAGTGTATTCTTTAGACCAAGTTGATTTTAAAAACTCTGAAAATATTATTGGTATCAAAGATATCATTTGTGAATTAAACGATTCTAAACTTTTGATGGATTGCGCGGTCAACTTTACCGCTTCAACATTTAAAGAATTAGATTCAGAAGTATCATTTAATTACTTAAAAATTTCTGAAGTTAATTTCTATTATCAATACGATAATCATGATGGAACTTACAATTTCTTTAGAAAAATTGATACTTCAGAAATTGACTTATTAATTGAATTATTAGATGAAGTTAATAAATATTTGAATCTAGAAGTATCCGCAATTCCAAATTTCAATGATTTAAATAATCTCGATGTTATCGGTTTTAATGGATTATTAGATGAGTTCGCTAATAGTTATATTTTCCATCGAGGGGGACCAGTTTATAGTTTTGATTCTCTTACTGGCGATAAGATTATTAAAAGTACTGATGAAACCACAGTTTTCCAACAATTATATATTGAATTTTTAACTTTAGACGGATTTAAAGATTACTATTATTCTTCCTCTTCTATAAAAGATTCAACTTCTCTTTTATATAACAACGCTTTAACAAAAGCGGTATATAACATTAAAGATATATTCAATTATGAATATTACGAAGAAGTTTATGTTAACAATCAAAACGGTTATTTAGTGGAATTTTTAAAAGCGGTTTTAGGTTTAGAAAAAGGAGATGGAACTTCTTATCCAGGTTTATCAAATACTCCTTCTGGAAACTTAGATTTCTCTTCGATTAGTATTGAAAACATCAATGTTGATGGATTTATTCCAGCTTTAGAAATTATCAATGAAAGCGATGTATTTTTCGATATCGTTCCAAATATGATTGATGAAATTATGTCGACTATCGATGGACAAATAGATACTGGAAATATTCATTACATCAGATTCGAATTAGTTAATACTTATTATCAATATTATGATGAAGCTGGTGATCCTACTAATTTCGACGCTAGATACACTGCAAATGACTTTAAATTTATTAAAAACTTACTCGAAATCGGAAAAGATTATCTCAATAACAGCAGTATTTTAAATGATTTAGATTTATTCTCTTCCGATTTAGCCCCAATTAAAGACTTCATGAAAAACGCGAACATTAGTAACATCGCTCATCGTGGTGGATTAAAGCAAGGAAAAGAAATTACTTTCTTCCAATCAATTATCAAAGAATTTTTCTCGACAGATTTGATAAGCAATTCATTATTTAGTTCTCATTCAATGGTGGATAATTACTATTCTTCGATTGGTTTATACACTGATTCAACTGAAAAAATTGATTTCTTAATCAAAAATATATTGTCTTATAATCCATCTTCTTCATCAGCTTCATTAAGTTTTGATGAACAAGCTGGAGTAGAAGATTCTTATGATGAATATGATGATCTCAACAATTTAATTTCCAGCGGAGATTATGGTGAAGTTGGAAAGATTATGAAAGTCGTGGAATCTTTAAGAGTATTAAGTAATACTTCCTTTGATTTCGCAAATATTGACTTAAATGAATTAAGCGGTGATGTTGTCGTTGATATTTTCAACTCTTTTGTTGACACAAGTCTCATTTACGATTGTGTCCCAAATATCATTTATGATATTTTTACAAATATTGATTCAACGGCTTCTACAATAATTAATGGCATTTCTTTCTCTGATGCTTCCGTATATTATTATTTATCTAGTCCAACTGATTACAATGCGAAATTCCCATCAGAAGAAATTATCAATATTGGTAATTTGTTAGATGATTATAATGAATTGAACGCTCAAATTTCTAATAGCGGTCTTTCTTCTTCTGATTTCTCTAATATTAGTCAATTCAATGATTTGATAATCGATTCTTTGAAAAATTTAGGTATTGATTTATACAATTCGCATATGCTCCATCAAGATAATCAATATTTATTGAGCACTACGAATTTAACGGTTTATGAACAATATGTTAATACCTTACTTACTCAATCCACTCTCGTCACTATGATTTATAAAGATGACAATTCTTTAGATGCTTCCTATACTTCTGGAGAAGATAAATTATTTAAACTTATTAAATCGATGACTGCGGTTGATGAAAATAATTTATTAACATTTAGATATCATTCTTCATGGAATGAAGAACTTACTTCTTTATTCGATTTCTTTAAAGCGTCACGAGATATTTTAACTAATCAAGGTTCTTCTTCGATTAGTTCTGTTTCGTTTGACAAAATCAGTCCAGAAAATATGGAAATTTTCTTAGTGAAATTGAATGATTGCGATATCATTTGCGACGCGGAAAGTAAATTTGTCAATGATGGATTAAATAATGTCGGATTAGAATCTTTAGCGGTTTTCGAAACAAAAACATATTTGAATCGTTATTTAACTCAAAGTGAATATCGCGACAGCGAGATTTCAACACTAATTAATATGTTAGACGCAATCGCGGAAAGAGATTCAAACGGAGTATTTATTGGATACGCTGATATTAGTAATCCTCTAGATTTTGTTAACGATGGTTATTCTTTATCGAGTGTGTTTGATTTCTTAACTGATAGTTTGATTTTAAATGTCGCACCATTTGAATCTAGTAGCGATTATAAACTTGGAAGAGATATTGTCACATTCAATATTTTCGATTCGGTTTCCTTCACTGATTATATCAGTGGTTCGACTGATTTAGAAAAAATCAATTTAATTAAAAATATTTATTCATTTACTGATATGACTTATAACAGTGTCTATTTCAATGGATTTAGTTCCATATATGAAGGTTCAGCAATTAAAAAGTTGATTGAAACATCATCTTCCTTAACTGCAATTGATCCAAATATCGAATCGATTCAAGCCAATAAAGAATTAATTTTAGAAACCTTTGAGATTTGTTACGATTCATTAGGTGATGGCACTTATATGAGAAGCTATTTTGCTTCAGAAATTATTGGTAACATCTTAGAGGCTGCTATCGAAGATGAATATTCAACTATCGAAGCTTCATCTTATTATTACGAGCCAGTATATTTAACACCAACAGATTTATCTAATATCAATAATTATGATTATTACTTATTTAATGTTTTCGAACTTAATGGATTAAATGGCGCGCTTAGTATGTGCGATATTATTTCAACAAGTTCAATTGCTAAATCTCAAGCCGATAACATTAGATTATATTACTCGATGATGGGTGATTATGATTCCACAACAGGATTAATAAATTATGGATATGGCAATTCAAAGATTGCTTCCATCTATCATTTATCTCGAGTAGATTCTTATTTAAAAACTTTATCAACCTTGATAACCTATCCATTTACTGAATATACGAACGATATTTATAGTTCAACGTTCTCATTTGAAGATTATGGTAATTCCATTGCCGATTATGTTGTGAATTCACCATATATCTCTTGATGAATTATGGTTAGTGTTAAAAATTATTATAATTCTCTAATCGAAGTTAATGGTTCAAAATTTATCGCTATTTTATTTCCATTAGAGGATGAAAAGATATTCAAAGAATATCTAGAAATAATAAAAAAAGAATACAAAAAGGCTCGGCATTATGTTTATGCATACCGAACCAAAAATGCTTCCAAATCGAATGATGATGGCGAACCGAAAGGAACCGCTGGTCGACCAATTCTTGAAGTATTATACAAAAAAGATTTGATTGATTGTGCAATTGTCGTCATCAGATATTTTGGAGGGACAAAATTAGGTGCTGGTCGACTTTTAAGAACTTATGTCGCTAGTGCATCAAGTGTTATTGAAAAAGCAGATTTAATCGAAATATAGGGAGGAATTTATGGCTGATTGTAATCACGATTGCGAGAATTGCTCATCAAAAGGTGAATGTGGGCAAATTCAAAAAGCAGAATTAAATAAAGATTCACACATTAATAAAATTATTGCTGTTTTGAGCGGTAAAGGTGGTGTTGGTAAATCGTTTGTCACTGCCACTTTAGCGGTTGCTTTAGCAAAAAAAGGATATAAAGTTGGAATCATGGACGCGGATATTACTGGTCCATCTATTCCAAAAGCATTTAATATTACTTCTAAAGCAGAAGGTGATGGAGTATATATTTTTACTGCACAATCAGAAAAATATAAAATCAAAATCATTTCTAGCGATATGCTTTTAAATGATTCTACTGAACCAATTGTTTGGAGAGGACCTCTTTTAGGTGGATTAATCAAACAATTTTATGAAGATGTTTTATGGGAAGAACTCGATTATTTATTAATCGATATGCCCCCAGGAACTGGAGATATTGCTTTATCAACTTTCCAATTATTGCCTGTCGATGGACTATTGATTGTCACCTCTCCTCAAGATTTGGTGTCAACAATTGTTACAAAAGCGATAAAGATGGCGAATATGATGAACGTTCATACATTAGGTGTTATTGAAAACATGTCTTATGTTTTATGCCCTGATTGTGGAAAACATATCGAATTATATGGAAAATCTAATTTAGAAACTATCGCTAAAGAATTAGATATTAATATTATCGCTCGACTTCCTATCGTTTCTACTAATGTCTCCTTAGTGGATCAAGGAAAGGTGGAAGAAGTTGAAATTGAACAATTAAATGATGTGGTAGAAAGGATTGTTAAATTATGAATATAGAACTATATTCCAGAAGACAAAAATTATTTGACGCTATGGAAGAAAATTCTGTCGCTATCATTTATTCTGGTATTTCAAAAATTATGAGCGAAGACGCTGAATATAGTTTCTTTGCCAATACAAGTTTTTATTATTTAACAAATATTAAACAAGAAAATAGTGTTTTACTTTTAATCAAAGGTTTAGGAGAAAATAAAACTTATCTTTTTGTTGATGAATATAACGAATTAAAAGAAAAGTGGACTGGTAAAAGGTTGACTTTTGATGAAGCGAAAGAAATATCATCAATTGATAATATTATTGCGACTAAAAATTTTGATTCATTTTTAGATTTAGCGTTGACTAGTGAAAATAATCAATATGGCAATATTTCAACATGCTATTTAGATTTATCACCAGAAATCAAAGTTTATCCACTTCATTCCACTAAAGAAGTGAAGTTAGGACTCGAAAAAAAATACCCTCATTTAGTTTTTAATGATATTAAACCAATAATTACTTCATTAAGAATGATTAAAAGTGATTATGAAATTGAATGTTTAAAAAAGGCGATTGAACGTACTAATCGTGGTATCAAAGATTTAATTTGCTATATGAAACCAGGATTATATGAATATCAATTAGCGGATCGCTTCGAATTTTATGGAAGAGAATTATCTCGTGATGGTCTCGCTTTTCCTTCAATAATCGCTAGTGGGGATAATGGAGTAATTTTACATTATCCAACCCAAAATAGTCGTATTAAAGATAACTCTTTGGTTCTTTTAGATTTAGGTTATCGCTACGAAAATTATTGCGCGGATATATCTCGAACTTATCCAGTAAATGGAGTTTTCACTGAAAATCAAAGAAAAGTATATACTGCGGTTTTAAATTGCAATAAAGCGGTTATTGAATATATTCATGAAGGATTAACATTAAAAGACTTACAAGATTTTGCTTCAAAAATTTTAAATCAAGAATGTATTCGCCTTGGTTTAATGGATGAAGGTGATGATATTAGAAAATATTATTATCATGGTGTTTCTCATCATTTAGGTATTGATACGCATGATGTTTCTGACCGTGATAAACCACTTGAAAGTGGTAATGTCATTACAGTTGAGCCAGGTTTATATTTTAAAGAACTTGGTATCGGTGTCAGAATTGAAGATGATGTTTTAGTTACTAAAGGTAAAGCGGAAGTTTTATCAAAAGATATTTTCAAAGAAATTGATGATATCGAAAAATTATTTAAAACGAAAATAAGAGGCTAATAAAGATGAACAAATACATTCTCGCCATCGACCAGGGCACAACTTCAACACGAGCAATATTATTTGATAAATTCGGTAGAGATTGTTATAAAGCTCAACGAGAAGTATTTTGTTTGTTTCCTCGAAGTGGTTGGGTTGAACAAGACGCCTTATCTTTATGGGTGTCAGTCATCGATGTTATTAATGAAGTATTGGTTAAAGCGAATATTTCTTTTCAAGAAATAGATAGTATCGGTATTACCAATCAAAGAGAAACCACGGTTATTTGGGATAAAAAGACTGGTCTTCCTGTTTATAATGCGATTGTGTGGCAATCCCGTCAGTCGAGCGAAATTTGTGATAAATATATTAACCAAAAAGAATTGATTCATCAAAAGACCGGTTTATTGATAAATCCTTATTTTTCAGCTTCTAAAATTAGATTTATTTTAGACAAAATTGAAAATGGTCAAAAACGCGCGGAAAATGGTGAATTATTATTTGGCACAATCGATAGTTGGATAATGTATAAACTGAGCAAAGGAAATATTCATGCGACAGATGTTTCTAATGCTTCAAGAACAATGTTATTCAATATTTCTTCATTATCTTGGGATGATGAATTATTAAAATTATTTAATATACCAAAAGTTATGCTTCCAGAAATTAAGCCATCAAGTTATGACTTTGGAAGTGCTTCTTTCTTTTTAGATTCTGTTCATATTCAAGGTGTTTGTGGTGATCAACAAGCTGCTTTATTTGGACAAACTTGTTTTGAAAAAGGCGAATGCAAAAGTACTTATGGAACCGGTTGTTTCATGCTGATGAATACAGGTGATAAGCCAATTTTTTCAAAGAAAGGTTTACTCACTACGGTTGGATGGATAATTAATGGACAAGTTACATATGCTTTAGAAGGTTCGGTATTTATCGGTGGAGCGATAGTTCAATGGTTAAGAGACGAAATGAAGATGATTGCCACTTCAAGCGATAGTGAAAACGAAGCATATTTATGTCATGATTCCCATGGAGTTTATATCGTTCCGGCTTTTACTGGTTTAGGAACTCCTTATTGGGACGATGACGCTAGAGGAAGTGTTTTTGGTTTGACTAGAAGTACTAATAAACATCATTTTGTTAGAGCGTGTTTAGAGGCTATTGCGTATCAATGTAAAGATGTCTTTGAAGTGATGAAAAAGGAAGCAACATTATCTTTAAAAACTCTTAAAGTTGATGGTGGAGCGACTGCGAACAAATATTTAATGCAATTCCAAGCTGATATTTTACCAACAAAAATTATGATTCCTTCATGTTTAGAACTAACAGCGTTAGGGGTTTGTTATCTTGCTGGTCTCAATAGTGGATTTTTCAAAGATTTAGAAGAAATTAAATCAATTCATTCTTACCAAGCTTCTTTTGAACCGATGATGAAAAGAGAAGAAATAAATAAAAGATATCGTGGATGGAAACTTGCTATTAAAGCCACAAAAATGTTTAAATAAATTATGGATAATAACACTATTACATTAGAACAATTTAATAAAGTATTATCTTCTCTACATGTTGATTCTAGAATCAAAAGCGAGAATGTTTTCGCTATTTTTAATAAAACTTTAGACATTGTCAAAGAAGTTCAAACAACTAATATCGTAACTAAAATCGAATCATTTTCCCCGATTGAATTAATTTTATATTCTTTAGGGGAATATATTTATCGAGTTCCTTTGTCTAAGCAACAACAGTTTGTAGAAGATGAGGAGATGATTTCATCAATTGCCACGACAGTGGTGGATAAATATCTTTCATTATCGATATTTGGCAATGTTGAAACAAAATTAACAAATAAATATCTTCCACCGATATCAACAATGAAAGTATATTTAAATTTTCTTTTAAATGTTTTAAACCATTATGATAGAAATGATCCAAAATATACTTTATTAAATGATTTGCTTTTAAAATCGACGAGTATCGCTAATTGTATTTTAGATTTATTAACTAATGGGCATGAAACTGAAGCGTTTTCTTGTTGGAGAACTCTTCATGAGTGTGAATGTACCTTAATAATTTTAAACAAATATAAAAATGAAAATATTTTAGATAGATATTTACTCCATATGAAATATGGTTATGCTTTTAAAAATGGTTTATCAAGCGAAGAAGAAACTGATCAAATATTTGTTGAAATAAAAGAAAATTTAAAAGCGCATAATCTCAAAAGTAAAGATATGAAAAAATATATCGAATATGGCTGGATATATGCGATAAAGGAAGTTGAAGATAATTTCACTAATTATAAATTAAATTTCCGTGACACTATCGAGTCTTTAGCGGGTTTATCTTCCTATAACAAAAGATATGAATTATCTTCTGAAATTATTCATAGTACACCGATATTAATTTATTCAAATAAAGAATATTTTTATCATCTTACTTTACTTAGTTTATATGAATCATTTTTCCGTTTAGAAAAAGTATTTATTGATATCTTTTTAAAGAAAGTAAATCAAGAAAGCATCGATAAATATAAAGAGCTAAGAAAAGTTTATTATTCTTCTTTACTTAGTATATATCGAAAAGAAGTTGAACTTTTTAAAGTGTTTCAAAATAACAAAATGAAAAAATAGTTCTGAAGATAACCTCAGAACCATTTTTTTATAATTGATAAATATTAATATTAAGCGTCTTCGTAACAAGATCCACCAATAAATTCTCTAATAAGAGAATTGCATGGAATCCAATCATCTGGCATATCAACAAAGAATTTTAGCATTCTTATTAATCTTTCAGCGATTGGGTAATAGACACTTTCAACATCGATTTCCTTTAATAAAGGCATCGCGTATTTTTTCATGACACATAATTCGTATGGAAGCAATGAATTAAAGACGAAGTTCGCACCTTCTTG
Source organism: Bacilli bacterium (assembly GCA_051872395.1). Lineage (GTDB taxonomy): Bacteria > Bacillota_I > Bacilli_A > RFN20 > CAG-826 > JBJEDU01. The sequence continues at coordinate 18,441 of JBJEDU010000015.1, forward strand.
GGTGTTATAAATCCATTTGAATTCACCTTTTCTCACACTTGGCCACATAGAAATTGTTTCACTTGCAGAAGCGTTTCTAAATTGTGAATCTCTTACCATTCTTCTAAGCAATCTTAAATCGGTCAATGAAATTGGATTATCATTGTCGATATTTATTTGCGCTTGTGGAGCGATAAAGATTTTGAATTTTTGGTGATTTGGAATTGAAGCAGTCATCTTTTCATTTAATGCATGAATTCCTTCAATGATGATTGGTTGATTTTGTGGAACTTGTAATGTTCTTCCTTTGACTCTTTTTCCTTCGATAAAGTCAAATTTTGGTAAATCAACACTCATACCAGAAATTAAATCTGCAATATTTTGGTTGAATAATTCGATATCTAAAGCATCAACTGCTTCTAAATCTGGTTCACCGTTTTCATCTTTAGGCGCTAAATGGCGAGGTAAATAATAATCATCCATTGAAATACGAATTGGTTTAATACCTCTAGATAATAGTTCAATTCTTAATCTATTTGCGAATGTTGTCTTTCCACTTGAAGAAGGACCAGCAATACAAATAATTCTGATATTATCACGATCATTTTCAATCATTTGTCCTAATTCACAAAGTTGACGATTATGACGAGATTCGCATAAATTAATAAAATCGATAATTCCGTCATTTTCGATGTGTTGATTAATTCCAACGACAGTATTTGCACCAGTTGCTATAGCCCATTGATGTGCTTGTTTTAAAGTTTTACCAAAGGTAGGGGCATCTTCAAATGGTGGAATTTTTCCTCCTGCTTCACTTCTTGGATATTGAATGATAATTCCAGGGGAATAAAATCTTAATTTCCAAGTTTTGATGTATCCAGTTGAAGGAACCATTCTTGAATACATATAGTTTTTATATCCATCACATTCATATATATGAGCGGTTTTTTCTGGTCGATATTGCATAATATCAACTTTGTCTAAGAAACCTTCTGAGGTGAATATTTTCGCCGCTTCATCTTTCGATACAATTTTTCTTGTTAATGGTAAATCTAAATCCACTAAACGTTTCATTTCTTTTTCTAAATCTAACACCATTTGTCCATTACTTGTGGCGTTTGGAGTTAAAATTTGCATGAATATTGATCTTGAAACATTGTATGAAAATCTAATTGTTAATTCTGGATGAATATTTTTCATCGCCATCGCTACTAAAAATCTTAAAGATGCTTCATATGGCCATTTAGCATCTGTATCTTTAATTGTAAGTACTTGAACCACGCTGTCTTTGTCGATAGTGTATGTGAGTTCTCTAACACGATTGTTAACATAAGCACATACATAATCTTTGTTATCGCCGACAATGTCTAATACGGTTACTGGTTTTTCGTACTCTTTTGTTTCCTCATTAAAAACAACTTTAAAAGACATATAATAATTCTCCTTTTACTATAAATTTCGACGCATATATATTTTAATCTAAAGAAAACGAACCTTCAATAAATTATTATTTATTATATATATCTTATTAATTAAGTATAGAAAAACGACATTTATTGAGTTTGGTATTTCTTTCGTAGTGAAATAAATGATAAAATATATATGTTTTAAACACATATAATTATAATTTTTCGGAGGACAAACATGAAATTTAATATGGTTTACATTCAATCCGGAGGACCAACTTCGGTAATCAATTCATCTTTATATGGTGCAATTAAAGAAGCAAAATTGCATTCAGATGAGATTGATCATATTTATGGTTCTTTATATGGTATTGAAGGACTTATTGATGATAATTTAATTGATATTAGTTTAGAAGATGATGAACAAATTGAATTATTAGTTCAAACAGCAGGTGCAATTCTTGGAACAACAAGAAGAAAATTACCAAGAAATATTCATGACCCAACATATCAAAAAATTATCGATAATATCGAAAAACATAATATCAAATACGTTTTTATTAATGGTGGCAATGATTCGATGGATACTTGCCATAAAATTTCCGAACTCAGTAATGAGATGGGCTTAGACTTAAGAGTAATTGGTGTTCCAAAAACCATCGATAACGATTTAGCGTGCACTGACCATTCTTTAGGCTTCCCAAGTGCAGCGAAATATGTTATTAACGCTGTTAACGCGATTGCGAGCGATGCTCAATGCTATCGAAATGGAAAAGTGTATGTTGTTGAAATTATGGGAAGAAATGCTGGCTGGCTTACTGCCTCATTAGATTTGTTACCAGATGATGTTCGCCCTGATTTAATTTATCTTCCTGAAAATCCATTTAATCTCGAATCTTTTATTAAAAAGATTGGTGAAATATATGAAAAACGTGGTTTTGCGATGGCTGCTGTTAGTGAAGGTATCCATTTTACAAAATCTGGCACTAACGTTAGATTAGATTCATTTGGACACGCTCAACTTGGTGGTATCGCGGATGAATTATGCCATATCATCGAAGAAGAATTAAATGTTCCAACTCGTTCAATTGAATTTTCTTTAACTCAAAGAGCGTTCCCATTATTAACTTCAAAAGTTGATAGAGAAGAAGCTATTAAGATTGGTTCTTTAGCGGTTCAAGCTGCTTTAAAGGGTGAAAGTGGCAAGATGATTGTTGTTAAGAGAATATCTTCTTCTCCTTATGTTGTTGACTTCCTTTTAGAGGATGTTGGTTTAATCGCCAACCATGAATCAGTCATTCCACCAGAAATGATGTATGATGATACTCGTATGAGTGATTCATTTAGAGAATATTTACGTCCTTTAATTCAAGGTGAAGTTGAAGTTAAATTCGAAAACGGAATTGCCTTGAATACCAAACTTAAAAAGATTAAAGTAAATTAGATGAAAAAATGGTTTAATAAGATTAATTTATATTATAAAGTTTCGTTTCTTTCAGTAATTAATGTCTTTATTATTTCATTAATCTTAATTTGCATTTTTTGTCATAATTTATTAATCCCCCTTAGTTTTGCTATTGGGGGATTTTTTGGTTCTTTCTTTTATTTTCTTTATGGTTTAGTGGAGAAAAAGGAAATAAGTAAAACCAAATTCACTATTTCAATTATTATTACAGCATCAAGATTAATTATTTTAATAATTATATTTTTAATAATTGCATTAATATACAAATTTAACAATTTTGTATTGTTAGAACCGATTTCTCTTGTTTTGGGATATTTTCTTCCTATAATAATTTTAGTGATTACCACACTAACACTAGAAAGGAGCAAGAGAAAAAATGATTCTAATTAATTCAAAAATTGTAGAAAGATTCGACGCCTTTTTAAAATTTGACCTTGCTCCAGAAGTTATTTCTTCTTTGATTGTCATGGTAATCATTTTGATTTTATGCATCATTGTTGGAATTAAAGCACGAAGACAAGACCCATTAAAAAAGACAAAAGGTATTCTCTTTTTAGCGGAGACTGGTGTTAAATATTTTGATAATTTGGTCGATGAAATGATGGGGCCTCAATTTAAAAATTTTGGTGGTTTCATTTTTATTGTTGCCATCTATCTTTTTATTGCTTTTATTTTTGGACTAACTGGTTTACCTTCTCCAATTACTAATTTAGCGGTTCCTTTATCTTTAGCGTTTATTACTTTCTGTTTAATTCACTTTACGAGCATGAAATATACAAAATGGGGATATTTCAAAAGATATGTTGATCCATTCCCTGTTTTTCTTCCTATCAATTTAATTTCAATGTGGGCACCCTTACTTTCGATGACTTTGCGTTTATTTGGTAACGCGGTTGCAGGTTGGGTTTTAATGTCCATTGTTTATAGTGCGTTAGGGGGACTTAGTTCGATGATATTCTCGTTTATTGATTCTTCATTAAATTCGATATTCATCGCTCCATTTATTACCCCAATTTTGCATGCTTATTTCGATTTATTTTCTGGCTTTATACAAACCACTGTGTTTATTTTCTTGTCGATGATTTTTATCGCTCAAGAAGTACCAGAAGATTACGCTCAAAAATTAGAAAAGGAAGGAGGAAGATAACATGGAACCATTTATCGGTGCGGCAATTGCTATTTTAGGTGCTTTCCCAAGTGCGATTGGTGAAGCGTGGGTTATTTCTAGCGCAATTAATGGAATGTCTAGAAATCCAGATATGGCCAAAACTTTACGTAGCTCAATGATTATGGGTGCAGCGTTAGTTGAAACCACCGCGATTTATTCATTATTGATGTCTATTTTAATTTTATTCGTTGGTTAGAGAGGAGAAAAAATTATGGTTACACTTTTAGATGTATCATTTATTGAAGATTTATATTCAAAATTAATACCAAATCTTCCTTCTTTTCTCGTTCAACTTTTAGCCCTCATTGTGCTTATTGTTCTCGCGATTGTTTTAGCGTATAAGCCTTTGAAAAAGATGTTAAAAACTCGTCAAGATTACATTGAAGAAAACATCTTAGAAAGTGAAAAGGCAAAAGCGCAAAGCATTGAAAATTTAAGAAAGACCGAATTAGCGCTTCAAGACGTGAAAAAAGAGGCTTCTCAAATTATCACTGATGCGAAAACTCAAGCTATCAAAGAGAGTGAAAAAATTAAAGAACGTTCAGCGGAAGAATTAGACAAAATGAAAGCTGACGCTGAAAAAGAAATTGCGCAAAAACAATTAGAAGCTCAAGAAAATGTCAGAAAAGAAATTATTGATGTTGCACTTTTAGCTTCTAGTGAATTATTATCGAGAAATATTTCTTCTTCCGATAATAAAAAGATTGTTGAAGATTTTATTGAGGAGATAAACGGATAATATGAACGAATTATCATCGAGATATGCTTCTGGTTTATTTTCTCTCGCTTTAGACTTATCAAAAGTCGAAGAATATAAATCACAAGCCAAATCAATTTTAAAAATATTTAAAGAAAATGAAGAATATTTATTGATTCTTTCTTCACAATTTTTAAGTATGGATGAAAGAATTGATTTGATTAACAAAGCTTTTATATCTATTGATGATAATATATTATCATTCATTAAAATTATTGTTAGTAATAATCGATCGATGTATTTGATTGATATATTCGAGAATTTTATTTCTTTATGCAATAAACATCTCAACATATTAGAAGGTTTAGTTTATTCCACTAAACCATTAAATAATGATGAAAAGGCAAAACTGGAAAATGCTTTTTCAAACAAATTATCAATTAAGGTTGAACTTAAAAATCTTATTGATACTTCTTTAATTGGAGGAATAAAAGTTGTTTTGGATAATCACGTCTATGATGGAAGTTTAAAAAACAAATTGTTTATTCTTAAAAATTCATTACTAAAAGGAGGAAATTGATTATGGAAATTAAAACAAATGAAATATCCGAATTAATCAAAGAACAAATAAAAAATTATCACCATAAAGTTGATAGCAGTGATGTCGGAACGGTCGTGACTGTTGGTGATGGTATAGCTTTAATTTATGGATTAGATAATGCGATGTTAGGTGAATTATTATTATTCCCTAATGATGTTTATGGTATGGTAATGAATCTTGAACCAGATCATGTTGGCGCGGTGATTTTACAAAATGGTGAAGAAATTAAAGAAGGCGATGTCGTAAAAAGAACAAATCGCGTCGTTGAAGTTCCTGTTGGTGATGGTTTATTAGGACGTGTCGTCAATCCTCTTGGTCAACCAATCGATGGTTTTGGACCAATTAGTTATGAACATACAAGACCAATTGAAGTTATCGCTCCAGGAGTTATTACTAGAAAAAGTGTTGATACTCCTTTAGAAACTGGCATTAAAGCCATCGATGCGATTACACCTATTGGTAGAGGACAAAGAGAACTTATTATTGGTGATAGACAAACTGGTAAAACAGCGATTGCTATCGATACAATCATTAACCAAAAAGGTAAAAATGTTATTTGTATCTATGTCGCTATCGGGCAAAAAAATTCGACAGTTGCTCAATTAGTTGATAAATTAAAAGCATACAATGCTTTAGAATACACTGTCGTTTTAGCTGCTACTGCTTCTGAAGCTGCTCCTTTACTTTACATTGCTCCTTATAGTGGATGTGCGATGGGTGAAGAATGGATGCACCAAGGAAAAGATGTTTTAATCATTTATGATGATTTGAGTAAACACGCTGTTAGTTATCGTGCACTCTCATTACTTTTGAAACGTTCTCCTGGAAGAGAAGCTTATCCTGGCGATGTTTTCTATTTACATTCTCGTTTATTAGAAAGAGCGTGCAAATTAGATGATGAATATGGTGGTGGTTCGATTACCGCTTTACCAATTGTTGAAACTCAAAGTGGTGATATTTCTGCTTATATTCCAACAAATGTCATTTCTATTACTGATGGACAAATATTTTTGCAAACCGATTTATTCAATGCTGGCCAAAGACCTGCTATTGATTCTGGCTTATCGGTATCTCGTGTTGGTGGTGCCGCTCAATTTAAAGGAATGAAACAAGTCGCGTCTTCTTTAAAAATTGATTTAGCCTCATTTAACGAAATGAAATCATTTTCACAATTTGGTAGTGATTTAGATGACACTACCCAAAAAGTTATTAGACATGGCGAAACCCTTCTTGAAATATTAAAACAAGATCAATATGAACCGTGTTCATTTGAAAAAGAAGTATTTGAATTATTTGTCGGCAAAAACTCATATTTGGATAAATATCCACTAAAAGAAGTTAAAACGATTTTAAAAGATATGTTTGATTACATTACTTCTAAAGAAGATAATGTTATTTCTAAAATTAAAGAAGATAAGATGATTTCTAATGAAAATGAATCAATCTTAAGAAAACAAATCGAAGAATATTTAAAAATTTATAAACAATAAGAGTAAATAAATATGTCTTTAGCATTAACAAAAATAAAAAGTCGTATCAAATCTATTGATGGAGCGTATAAAGTCACTAAGGCAATGAAACTTGTCTCGACTGTCAAGCTTCAAAAATGGAAAGGGAAGATGAATGAATCTTCAATTTACACCGCGAAATTAAAAGAGATTAGCGATGATGTTTTACGCTGTGTCGATAATATCGATTCCCCACTTGTTAAAACAAACGACGATGTTAATAAAGATTTATTTATTGTAATCACTTCATCATTAGGATTATGTGGTTCATATAATGTTAATATTTTCCATTATCTTGATAGTGTAAAAAAAGATGATGATGAAATCATCGTTTTAGGCACTAAAGGTTTAGCACATTATGAACCAATATTAAAAAATCTCAATAGCGATTTTAAAGAATACACATCTATTAAAGATGAAAAAGTTATTAAAAATTTATTACGTTATTCCATCTCTGGATACGAAAATAAAAAATATCGTAGCGTCAGAATTATTTATACTCACTATAAAAATTCGATTACCTTTGAAGTGAAAGACTTTCGACTGCTTCCTTTAATAAAGGAAGAAAGCAATTCTAATATTGGATTTGATCCAATATTTGAACCTTCAAAAAAGGAATTGGTCGAAAAGATTATCCCGTTGGTGATTGAAAATCAATTATTTTCTAAATTATTAGAAAGTGAAGTTTCAGAACAAGGTAGTCGTTGTAACGCGATGGATAATGCGACAAGTAACGCTGAAGAATTGCTAGATGAATTACAAATTGAATTTAATAAAGCTCGACAAGGAGCGATTACACAAGAAATTGTTGAAATTGTCGCCGCGAGCAAAGGAATGTAGGAGGTTATAAAGATATGAAGACCAAAGAAAAAACTGGAGTTATTGTTCAAGCTGTTGGACCAATCGTCGATGTTAGTTTTAAAAACGATACTCTTCCAGAATTATTAACCGCTTTAGAGGTTAAACTAAAAGATGGAAACAAATTAGTTTTAGAAGTCGCTCAACATATCGGTGATGATGTGGTGCGCGCTGTATCAATGGGTCCAACTGAAGGTTTAGTTAGAGGAATGGAAGTCGTTTCTTTAGAACATCCAATTGAAGTTCCTGTTGGAGAAAAAACGCTTGGAAGAATGTTTAATGTTCTCGGTCAAAGCATTGATAACCTTTCTGATGATGACTTAAAAGATGCGAAAAAGATGTCAATTCATCGAAATCCGCCAGCCTTTAAAGATCAATCAGTGAAAACTGAAATTTTTGAAACTGGAATCAAAGTTATCGATTTATTATGTCCATATGTTAAAGGTGGCAAAATTGGATTATTTGGTGGCGCAGGTGTTGGCAAAACTGTTTTAATTCAAGAATTAATGCATAATATCGCGAGTGAAAAACATGGTATTTCAGTCTTTGCGGGTGTTGGAGAAAGAAGCCGTGAAGGTAATGATTTATATTATGAAATGAAAGAAAGTGGGGTATTAAAAAATACCGCATTAGTATTTGGACAAATGAATGAACCACCAGGAGCAAGAATGAGAGTAGCGTTAAGTGGACTTACTATGGCGGAATATTTTAGAGATTACAAACATAGTGATGTCTTGCTTTTCATTGATAACATTTTTAGATTTACTCAAGCTGGTAGTGAAGTCAGCGCTCTTTTAGGTCGTATGCCTTCCGCGGTTGGTTATCAACCAACTTTAGCGACTGAAATGGGTCAACTTCAAGAAAGAATTACTTCGACAGTCGATGGTTCAATTACTTCAGTGCAAGCAATTTATGTTCCTGCTGATGATTTAACTGACCCCGCTCCAAGTACGACATTCTCACACTTGGACGCTAAAACAGTTCTCGATCGTGGTATTTCTAGTTTAGGTATTTATCCTGCTGTCGATCCACTTTCAAGTTCAAGTAACGCTCTTGAACCTTCAATTGTTGGTCGTGAACACTATGATGTTGCTAGAAGAGTTATTCAAATATTACAAAAATATAAAGAATTGAGTGATATCATTGCTATTTTAGGTATGGATGAATTATCAGAAGAAGATAAGAAAACTGTCGATAGAGCGAGAAAAATTCGTAATTTCCTTTCTCAACCATTCCATGTCGCAAGTAGATTTAATGGTATCGAAGGTTTATATATCAAACGTGAAGATACAGTTCGTAGTTTCAAAGCCATTTTAGATGGTGAAGCGGATGATATTCCTGAAACTTGCTTCTTATATGTCGGCACTATTGAAGATGCTAGAAAGAAAATGAACGCTTTAAAGGATAACTAAATTAAATGAGAGAAACGATTGGATTAGAAATATATACACCTAGTAAAAAATATTTCTCTGGAGATATCTCTTTTTTAGGTGTTCAAAGTGATAATTATCGTTTAGGTTTGACTCCTAATCATTCACCTATCATCTCTTCGATTAAAATTTCTGAATTAGAAATTAGAATGTTTGATGATGAGGTCTTTCATTATGCGACGAGTGGTGGAATGCTTTCTTTAAAAGATGGAAAAATTATTGTCATTGTCGATTCAATTGAAAGAAGTGATGAAATTGACTATCAAAGAGCGTTAGAAAGCAAAAAGAGAGCAGAAGAAAGATTATTAAATAATGATTTTATCGATACAAAAAGAGCTAACCTATCTTACTTAAGAGCGGTCAATCGTCTCGATATTTTTAATCGTTATAATAACAATTGATGATATTAAATATTTCTGTTTCATTATTTAGATTGGTTTCTAAATAATTACTATAAGTATTATTAGAATAAGTTACGATATAATTATCGTAACTTATTTTATTTATATTCGTCATTAAATATTCGTTTAATTCGTCATCAATATCGATATTATCAAGTATCAATATTGGTTTTTTAGAATTATCCAATTGATTTAAAATGTCATTTTTTAAATTTTGTTCTATTAAGGAAGTTGAAGAATAATTAAATAATAAGAATGATTGTTTTTGATTTATAAAATCTAAAAATGATTCTTTTTTGGTTAATGTAAATATATTAGTTTTATATGAAAATGATTCTAAACTATTTTTTAATAGATTTGTTTTTATTAATCGATTGGAATTGATATCTATTTTTAACTCGCCGTTTTTTATTGTGATTAATCTTGGAGTTACTAATTGTTCTGGAAAAATTTTATGATTATATTCATATAATAATTTATATGAATTTATTGATGCTTCGTATTGATATATTGTATAAGGGGTATTTTGTTGAATTTCTTTTATGCTATTACTAGTCAATTCACAATACGCACAAGAAGATGAAAACAGATATAAAAAGAAAGATTCTTTATTATCAATTTTATTTATGATGTTTTCTGCGCTTATTTTGATAAACGAATCATTACTTAAAGATAAATTATAATTAGAAATCATTCTAATCTTTTCATCGCTTCTTGTAGAACAAGAAGTTAATAGTAGTAATGGAAGTAATAAAAATGTTATTCTTTTCATATAAAAAATCATAACATTTAAAAGTTGCTTTGTTGAATAAAAGAATTAAATTTATGTTAATATTAGAAAAGAGAGGTATTTATTATGCATGTTTGGCACGATGTTAATCCAACAAGAATTAAAGAAGATGATTTTATTTCTTTGATAGAAATATCTAAAGGAAGTAAAAATAAATACGAATTAGATAAAGAAACAGGACACTTAATATTAGATAGAGTTTTATATACATCGACACATTATCCACAAAATTATGGTTTTATTCCTCGAACATACGCGGAAGATTATGACCCACTTGATGTTTTAGTATTATGTTCTGAATCAATTTTACCAATGGCGTTTGTCCGTTGCCGACCAATTGGAGTTTTAACAATGATCGATAATGGATTGCCTGATGATAAAATTATTGCAGTTGCAATTAATGATCCATTTTATTGTGGATATGAAGATATTTCACAAGTTCCAGACCATGTTATGGAAGAAATTAAACACTTTTTCATGGTTTATAAAATGCTTGAAAATAAGTCTACTGATATTGAAGAAGTTAAAGGAAATAAGGAAGCTAAAGAAATTATTTCTAAAGCTTTAAAATTATACAATTCTAAAGTTGAACCAATGATTAAAGCCGAAAGAAAAATGCGAGGCTATTAATGATTCATATTGTTTTATATCGTCCGGAAAAACCTTTAAATACTGGTAATATAATGAGAACCGCGATGGCGTTAAAAGCCACGCTTCACATTATTGGTCCAATATCTTTTTCTTTAGCGGATAAAGATTTAAAACGGGCGGGAATGGATTATATAAACGAATTAAAATTATTTACTTATTCTTCTTTAGAAGAATTTTTTGAAAAGAATAAGGGCGCTGATTTGTATTATGTTACAAGATATTCTTCAAATGTTTATTCTTCTTTTGATTTTAGCAAAATAAATCATGATTATTATGTAATGTTCGGAAGAGAATCTACTGGAATTCCGCATGATATATTAAGAGAAAATATTTCTAAAACGATGAGAATTCCAATGGTCAGTGATGCGAGAAGTTTGAATTTAAGTAATAGTGTAGCAATTATTTGTTATGAAATTAGTCGTCAACAATCATTTTATTCTTTGTCCACTCAAGAAATGATAAAAGGAGAAAATTTTTTAGATGAAGAAATTAAGAAATAGTCTCTTTTTGTTTGTGGCGATTTTATCAATTGCGAGTTGTTCAAAAAATAATAAAATCAAATATCAATTACCAAAAGTTGATGAAGGTCAATTAATTGAAATTGATGGAAGCACTCTTTTTGATTTAGCGATTACCAATAGTGAAAATGTCGTTTGCTTATTTAAAATCGATAATTGTTCTTCTTGTAGTTATGCTTTTGAACAAACTGAACAATTTTGTAAAAAGAATTATTGTGTAATGTATACAATAAATATTGGAACCACAACTGAAGAACAATATAACAAAATAGTGGAAGCGACCACATATATCGATGATTTATATGCTTTTAAAGAATACGGTTCTTCACTTGAACTTCCTATCGCTTATTTCTTTTTAGAACAAACAGTGGTTTACACGGTCAGTGAAAATTTTGTTGATTTTTATTTAAAAAATATCGAAATTATATAGATTTTTGATTTTTAATCAAAATATCTTTAACATTTTGATTAATTTTATTTAGATGGATGGTCTTTCTTTCTTTTAATAAAGCGAGACCTTTTTTATTTCCTCTTTTCACATTTTTTATTAATGTATAATCGACATCCCCATCATTTTTATTTGATAAAGTTAAGGCGATTGACGCGGCAAATATTAAAACTTCATCACTAAAATTTTCACCTTTAATTACTACGTGCGCTCCTTTATATCCACTTACATGTAGAAAGGTATCTTCTTTTTTAGCGTATGAAAAAGTCAAATTATCATTTTGTTTATCGCTTTTTCCAAAAAAGATTTTATAGTTTTGATATTCGATGAAATATAGTTTATTTTTATGTTTTTCTTTCTTATTATTATTTTTGACACTGACAAGATGATATTGTTCGTTAATATCGAATAAATCATCTTCATTTAAATAATAAAAATTATTTATTATACTATTTAAATTTTCATTTTCTTCTTTGATTTTTTCTAACTCTATTTCATCGTGATATATTTTTGATTTTGCTTTTTTATATAGTAAGAATGCTTTATTCGCGTTATTTATCGGATTAGTGTCATCATCATATAAATCATAAGAAACACTTGATAGGTATTTTTTCAATTCATCAATATCATTTTGTAAAGTCAAAATCATATTGCCAATTTCTAAATACTGAAGATTATTTTTTGATTCATTATAATCTAGTAATAATAGTTCTTCTCTTCTATTATTCTTTTTGATTCTTCCCTTAATTTTTATTAGAAATGGTCGAAATTTTTCTTCTTTTCTTTTTTCTAAACAGTATAAATATTTTTCATTAATATATGATTTATATTCTTTTAAATCGCCTTCAAATATTAAATTATTAACATTTGATTCGCTTTCATATTTGATCCCTTTTAATATTGGCCTTTTAAAAGAAATATCTCTTGTTTTATTAGCGAATATAACAACATCTTTTTCATCAGTGATTATAAGATTAGTTTTTGTTGGAATGAGTTCAATTATAAGTTTTCTAATGACCTCATTATAATAATCATCTCTCTTTTTAAAGGTGAAACAAATAACCCTATCATTATTTATTACTTCGATCTTTGTTAAAAATGAATCATTCAGTTCTTTTCTTAAATGTTCGAGTGTCTTATTTATGATAGTGTCAACTTTTGTTATGTTATTTGAATGATAAATGTAAGGTTCTTTTTCATCGAGAGAAACTAAAAGAACATCTTTTCTATTTTTTGAAAAAGTGATGATTATATCAGTGGAATTAATCATATAAATATTGGAAATAAATGAAAAATTATATAATTCATTTAATTCGTTAGATATGTTAATTAATATTCCGTTAGTTAATCTCATGTATTCTATTTTATATTTACCTATAAATATATTCAAAATAAAATGCGAAATGACATAGTTAAACCATTAATTAATATTCTTTATAAAGCAATTTATATTACTTAACAAATTCAATTTCGAAGTAGTTATCTATTGTTATATAAGTTATAAATTTGTATAATTTATAATAATGAAAAAAGGATTATTAATTATTTTAAGTGGGCCTTCTGGAGTCGGTAAGGGCACTGTTAGAAAACATATAATGAAAGATAAAACTTTACGTCTTCATTATTCTATTTCAATGACTACTAGAGAAAAAAGAATTCATGAAACGGATGGTGTGGAATACTATTTCGTCACTCCTGAACAATTTCAAAATTCAATTGATAATGGTAATTTCTTAGAATGGTGCGAATTTGTTGGTAATCGATACGGCACTCCAAAAGATAAGGTGGAAGAATTAAGAAATAAAGGCGAAAATGTTTTTTTAGAAATTGAAGTTAATGGTGCCTCACAAGTTCTTGATAAACTGCAAGGTGATGAAGGAGTGGTATCAATATTCCTCTTACCTCCATCCATTAAAGCCTTAGAAAATCGAATTAGAAAAAGAAAAACAGAAAGTGAAGAAATTATTCAAGCTCGATTAGAAAAAGGAAAGAGCGAAATGAATAAAGTTGGCAATTATAAATACATCGTATTAAACGACCAAGTGACAAAAGCAAGCAATGAAATATGTCGAATTATAAGAGAAGAAATTGCTGACAATTACAAAAGAAAATAGTAGTGGCGATATGAAATTATTAGATGTTTTTATAGAATATGCATCATTAAATCTCGATCGTCCTTTTATTTATTCTTATTCGAAAGATAAAAAGATCGATAAAGGATATCGTGTTCTTTTAGAATTCGCGAATCGTGAATTAGTGGGTTATGTCACTAACGTTAAAGAAGTAAATAAAACCATCGAACAAGTAGAAGAAGAGATGGGTTTTAAAATTAATGAGATTATTGATGTCATCGACACTCAACCATTATTAAATGAAGAGCTTCTCTTATTAGCGGACAATATTAAAGAATATTATTTGAGCAGTTATATAAGCGTTTTACAAACGATGCTTCCAACTTCTCTCAATATCAAAAAATCTTCTTTTCGTGGACCAAAAATTTCATATGATACTTTTGTAAAAAATAACGAAAAAGCTAACATTGATATTGAACAATTAACCCCAAAACAAAAGGAATTATATTTACTAATAAAAGAGGAAGGCGAAGTAAATAAAAGAGAAATAAAATCTGTTGCTGTCCTTTCTAATTTGTTAAAACAAGACGCTGTTTTATTAATTAAAAAAGAAAAACGAAGATTAAAATTTTCTTCTAATCAAATTGATAAAATTATCGAATTGAACGAAGATCAAAAAAATGTCATAAATGAATTTTTAACCACTGATGATGAAACGTATCTTCTCCAAGGAGTGACTGGAAGCGGGAAAACTGAAGTATATTTGAATATTTGTAAAGAATACCTTTCTAAAGGAAAAAGTGTCATCGTCCTCGTTCCTGAGATTTCTTTAACACCGATGATGTCATCTTTATTTTTACATAGATTTAAAGATAAAGTCGCTATTCTTCACAGTGAATTGACACCTGCTGAAAGATATGATGAATACAGAAAAATTGCTAGTGGTGATATCTCTATTGTCGTCGGTGTAAGAAGTGCGATATTCGCTCCTATTAAAAATCTTGGATTAATAATTATTGATGAAGAACATGTCGAATCTTATAAACAAGATAACGCTCCATACTATCACGCAAGAGAAGTCGCGATTATGAGGATGAAAATTAATAAAGGAAAAGTCTTATTAGCGTCAGCGACCCCTTCTTTAGAAAGTCGAGCGAGAGCGAAAAATAATGTCTATCATTTATTGAAATTAAACAAAAGAGTTAATGAAAAATCATTACCTGCTACTCAAATAGTGAATATGTCGAATTTCAATAACATCGATAAAGAATCTTCAATTTTTTCAATTCAATTACGAAAAGAAATACAAAATGTCCTCGATAGAAAAGAACAAGCAATTCTTTTAATCAATCGAAGAGGACATTCCACAAGCGTCACTTGTCGTACATGTGGTCATATTTTTAAATGTCCAAATTGTCATATTCCTTTGACTTATCATCATTCTGATAATTTACTTAAATGTCATCATTGTGATTATATGGAAAAAGTTAGTGATACATGTCCTAAGTGTGGTGGCAAATATTTCTTAAAATCGGGATTTGGAACTGAAAAAATTGAACAAGAGGTTAATAAATTATTTCCAAAAGCGCGAACATTACGACTAGATTCTGATAGTGCGAAGATTAGAACAAAAATTTCTAAAACGATTGAAGACTTTAGACTTAAAAATGCAGATATATTAATTGGCACTCAAATGATTGCGAAAGGTCATGATTTTCAAGATGTTACTTTAGTTGGTGTCGTTTTAGCAGATATTGGCCTTTCTTTACCATCTTTTCGAAGCAATGAAAGAACTTTCCAATTAATTACTCAAGCAGTTGGAAGAAGTGGCAGAAATGACAAAGAAGGCATCGCTATTATTCAAACTTATTCCCCGACTAACCAATCAATCCGGTTAGCCGCTAGTCAAAATTACGACCAATTTTTTGTTAATGAATTATACAATCGAAAATTGCAATTATATCCTCCATATCGTTTTTTAGTCAGCGTTAATGTTTCTTCAAAAAGCGAGGATTTATCGATTGATTGTTCTTATCAAATTATTGATTTTTTAAATCAAGAATTAAAAGATTCATCAATTATTTTAGGCCCTATCTGTCCATATATTTCATATGAAAATGGTAAATATGTTAGAAGTATTTTAATAAAATATGTCAATCAAAAATTGATTCATGAAAAATTAAAAATTTTAATTAATTTATTCAAATCAAAATCAAATGTGAACTTATCGATTAATTTCGATCCTTATGATTTTTAATGCAATAATTTTAAATTATTTTGTATAATGAAAATAGAAAGAAGAAATAAATAATGATTACACTAACAATTTTAGGATTAGATCAATATATTGTCGGTCGTTTGAGCCGAGAAATGTTAAAAAATCTTGCGAAAATTTATGAAGTGAGTGAAGACGATATTAACTTTGTCGCTCCAAACAATATGGTATTCCATAATGGAGTGGAACAAACTAGCTGGAATGTATTAGTAAGAGTTCACGCCCCTCACAAAGTGAGAGTTGTTCAAGATGATGTCGCTAATGTGATCTCTGTTGGAATTGGAGAAATGGCCATTAATCTTGCGATAGAATTTTATTATTATTCCACGGATGACCGATATGAAAGAATTTCGAAAGATTATCCACGTTTCATTACTGAATCAAATTTAGTCAATGTTGATGGATATGATTCAGAAGATGATTTATATGATGATGACGATTATTCTTGCGATGATGATGATTGCTGTTGCCATGAAGATGGAGAAGAATGTGAATGTCATCATGAACATGGTAAACATCATAATTGCTCTTGTCATCATGACGAAATTCCAAGCGAAGAAGAATTATATACTGGAGATATTTTCGCGGACTTTAATAAAAAAATGAATGGGGATAATTAATTATCCCTTTTTTATAAAATACTTTAATTTAGGAGACTATTGATTTATATTAAGATTATGGAAATATTTGAAACAGCTTATAAAGTATTAATTTATGTAATTGACCAAGATTTGTCATTTAATATTGGTCTTTTAAATGCTTTTGCTAAAACAAAACTTGATGCAAATCAAAAAAATGACGTTACTGCTTTAGTGGGATGTGAACTTCGCCATCACCTAGTTTTTAAAGAATTAGTTAAAAGAGCGTTCGGTGATCTTTCTATTAAATCAGCAGGTGGCTTATATCTTTTAATGGCTAACGCTCGTTTTATTAAACGATTTAATGAAGACCAATTGAAAGAATTTGCTAAAAAAGTAATGGTGGAAAATGGGGCTTCTTTCGATGAAAAAACTTTCGAAGAATTTTATGAAAATTTCAAGAAAGTCCAAAACATTATCCCAGAAGATATCGAAGCGGGTTCTATAGAATTCCTTTCACTTCGTTATAATGTTCCTACCTTCCTTGTTAAGATGTGGCAAAAGCAATTAGGACGTTCATTAACTTTCAAATTATTACGTGCGAACAACATTAATCCTGCCAAAACATTTTATGTTAATACATTAATCAAGAGTCGAGAAGTTTTCTTAAATGAAAATCACAATTTCGCACCTTTAGAATCTGATGATATGGTCGTCTTTACTTCCAAAGGTTCATATAAAGGACTCGATGTTTATAAAAACAAAATAATTTTACCTTTATCTCGGGAAGAAAAAGCGGTCGTTGACAAATTAGATATCGACCCACTTAAAGGTGTCGCGGTTTTATCTAATTGGCAAAATAACATTCATGCTTATCTAGCAATTAAATATAAAGAACAACTAAAACTTGAAGTTGTTACTTCTTCTGGTAAAGATTATTATTCCATGACCAATGTTTACCGTTCATTAGGTTTAAAGAATGTGAGATTTTACAAAGCGAACACCTCTTCTTTAATTACTTGTTTGTCAAAACCAGTAAATACATTGTTTGTTTTCCCTGAAAATTCTCGTTTTGAATTTTTAAGAACAACTCCAGATTATTCTTTACATTTCAAGCAATCAAGTTTGGATAATTTAATTAAAACTCAAATGGACACTTTAAAAGAATGTGATCCTTTTGTTGAAGTAGATGGTCAAATTGTTTATATGATTCCAACCGTTTCTTCAAAAGAAGGGAGAGGTCTTATCCATACTTTCTTAAACGAACATAAAAACTATAGCCTTATTGATGAAAAACAATATCTTCCTCTTGATGCTTCGAATTCAATGCTTTATTACGCGGTCATCAAGAAAGTGAGTTCTTCATCTGATGATTAATCTTTACGGTTTAGAAATTCATAAATTAGAACAACTCATGGTCCAAGAAGGACAAAAGAAGTATCGTGCGATACAACTTTTTACGTGGATTTATGAAAAGAAAGCAACCTCATTTGATGAGATGAGTGATATATCGATTAAATTTCGCGAAGTTTTAAAACAAAAATATTGTTTAACTTTACCTAAAATACATACCAAACAAATATCTAATGATGGAACAATTAAACTTCTTTTAGAAATGGAAGATGGAATGAAAGTCGAAACAGTTTTAATGAATTATAACTATGGCTATTCAGCGTGTGTTTCATCTCAAGTTGGCTGTAATATGGGATGTTCATTTTGTTCAAGTGGACTTCTTGGAAGAAAAAGAAATCTCTTGCCTCATGAAATGGTAGGACAAATATTAGTTTTAAATAACATTTTAAGTGAAAGAAAATTAGGTGAAAAAGTGACTCATGTCGTTGTCATGGGCACTGGTGAACCTTTTGATAATTACGATAATGTCATGGATTTTATTAGAATAATAAATCATCAAAAAGGTTTATCGATTGGCGCTAGACACATAACTGTTTCAACCTGTGGAATTGTTGAAGGTATTAAAAAATATGCCTATGAAGGACTACAAACAAATTTAGCAATTTCATTACACGCTCCAACGAATGAATTACGCTCAAAATTAATGAAAATAAATAAAGCTTATCCTTTAGAAGTGCTTATCCCTGCCATTAAAGAATATGAAGAAATTGCTAAAAGAAGAGTGACATATGAATACCTTCTCATTAAAGATGTTAATGATTCATATAAATGTGCTTCTTTATTAGCTAATCTTATCGAAGGAAGCAAAGGTTATGTCAATTTGATTCCTTACAATGAAACAAATTTGAATAATTATGAAAGAAGTAGTTCTAATCGTGTCCATGCTTTTCTTGATTATTTAATTAAACTTGGAGTTAATGCGACCATTAGAAAAGAATTTGGAAGCGATATCGACGCTGCTTGTGGGCAGTTAAAAGCGAAAGTTGAGAACATAAATGGCTAAAAAATATATTGCAGGAAATTTTTCATATAAAATTGACAATGGCAAAGTACGCTTATCTAATGAAGACCGCGCTTTAGCCATCATGAATGCTTATGGCAATGTTTTGCTTGTTGTTTGTGATGGTATGGGTGGAGAAAATAAGGGAGATTTAGCTAGTACTTTAGCAATTGATTACATTAAAGAACGATTCAATAATAACAAAAAGTTTCAAACCGCTTTTGGAGCGTATGTTTGGCTCAATAAAGTTATTCGTAAAGCCAATTCTTTAATTTATTCCGAAGGAATAAAAAATAAATTTTATAATGGGATGGGAACGACTTTGACTGCAGTTTTAATCGTCCCTAATTTCATCATTATTTCTCAAGTTGGTGATTCTCGCGCTTATCGACTAATTGATAACCATTTAGAGCAAATGACCGAAGATCAAACTTATGTTGAATATTTGTATAAGACTGGGAAAATTAAATATGATGAAAAATTTACTCATCCTCAACGCCATGTTTTAATGAACGCTTTAGGAATTCTTCCAAGCGTTGAAATTGATTCAAAAATTAAACCATACGATAATGAAAAAATACTTCTTTGTAGTGATGGACTTTATAACAATGTTCAAACTTCAGTTATTGAGTCAATATTGAAAAATGATGATAGTTGCGAACAAAAGGTTAATGAATTAATCAAAATCGCTAACGATAACGGTGGAAGCGATAATATTGCTGTGGTGATATGGGAGGCTAATTCATGAGCGAAATTAAAATCGGAATGTTAATAGATGAACGCTATCGGATAAATGCTCGAATTGGTCATGGCGGGATGGCGGAAGTATATGAAGCTAACGATATTATTAATCGTAAAATCGTCGCTTTAAAAATAATCCGTTCAGACGTTATGAAAAATCCTATCAATTTGCGACGTTTTGAAAATGAAGCTGCGATCGCTGCGAGTTTAAATCATGTCAATGTGGTAAAAGTTTATTCTCATGGGACAGTGATGGGGCGACCATATATTGCAAATGAATTTATTAAAGGCCAAACTTTAAAAGAAGTTTTAGATTTTCGTTCGCCTATATCAATCGAAGAAACGATTGATATTATGCTTCAATTATCAAGCGTTTTAGTCTACGCTCATGGAAAAGGTATTATTCACCGAGATATTAAACCTCAAAACATTTATTTTTTAAGTGATGGAACAGTTAAATTGGGTGATTTTGGAATTGCTCAAATTGATGGGATGATGGAAGATGGCACTAATCCAAATGAAATAGTGGGTTCTGTTCACTATTTAGCGCCAGAAATTTCTAAAGGGGAACCAGCTTCAATCCTTTCAGATATTTATTCTTTAGGTTGTACTTTCTTTGAACTTATTACTGGTCATATTCCTTTTGATAAAGACACTCCAATCAATGTTGCAATCGCCCATGTAAAGGAAAAATT
>JBJEDU010000016.1:0-37963 GCA_051872395.1 Bacilli bacterium
GTATTTATAGACCCATGGGTTTCTTGTTTTGAATTTTTTAAGTGCCGCGTCTCCACCGCTTTTAATAAAGTTTTTATAAGCAATTTTTAAGTATTTATCTTTAAATTGACCTACTTTATAATAATCCACTCTATCACTATCTTTATTGAAAGAAGGAACACGAGATATTAATCCTTCTTCCACTAATAAATCGAGATTGATATATCGATAATCTAAAGCATTGCTACAACTTGACATATATGGCGAATCACCTGGTCCAAGTGGATTTAATGGTAATATTTGCCAAATTTTATAATCGTTTTCTTTAAGCCAATCGATAAATTTATAAGCGCTTTTTCCAAAATCACCTATTCCATGATTTGAAGGCAATGCGCTGATTGGAAGCAATACTCCATATTCTTTCTTCATTTTAATTTTTCTCCCCGTAATTGATTGTCATGGAAGCATTCGATGATAAATTATCTTTTTCCATCTCTTGCCACCAACTAATGACCATACCATATTTATTAACGGAATAACCATATTCTAAAAATTCACCTTCACCAAGGTTCATTTTTGGATATTTGATTGTTAAAATTTCTTCTTCTTGATTTAAAACCATGTATTTTTGGTATTGGGCCATTAATTTAATTTGGTCGCCATAATATAAGCCACCTTCGCTATAACTTGAATCATCTTCGCTTGTTTGAGAAAAGAAGGTTGCAATCAAACTAAAAGCTTCAACACCAATAATTAATTCTTCTTTTATAGAAATATCAATTTGTCCATCGACTTCAATTTCTTGAATTAATGAATCTTTATAATTGGTGTCATCAACTTTTTCAATTGTTCTTTGAACTTTTAAAATACCATCTTTAATCAGTTCACCAGAATAAATATTTATTCGATTTGAATAATAATTATTACTGTTAGAAATATCATATTCAAATCTTGAATATTCATTTCCAATACTTGATTCATCGCGATAATAAGTTAATGAATATTCTAGTTGTCCTTTAGGACAATTTTTCATTGCTTTTGATACCGAGAAAGCTTCGATGAAATCATAAAATTCATCATCAAATTGAGGCACATCACATGAAGATAATGATAATGCCAAAATTGGAACGCTGACGATATATAAAAGTTTTTTAATTGGAATATTCATATTCACTTTCTAATTTGATGTATGCATCGTTATTAGTACTATAATTACTAGAAATAACCTTTTCTAGGACTAAAAATCCTTCACTATTATAAACGAATTCCATATTAAATCTACCAAAAACATTGATATCTTCAAAAGTTCCTTCATAATCATCATATGCAGTTTGATAGAAAGTATAATAACCAGACACTTTCGATACACTTAAAGTAACACCATTTAAATCGTTCTCTTTTATAGTGATACTGCCATAACTTTGCTTTGCATTAAAAATGCTCTCTGATAAGGAATAATATGATCCACCTTCATCGAAGAATGTCGAATTAATAAAGAGTGGAACGAAACGTAAAAATCTTGTTCTAAGAGGACGATATTTTAAACTGGTATCATTTAAAAAATCTTCTTCAGAAGTAAGCCCCCAAATATTAGTATTTCTATCGCTACCTTCTGTGTAATATGATCCATTAACATTTGTTTTGCTGAGAACAATTTCAGAATTATAAGTTATCAAGACATTGTTATATCTACTTTCCACGGTTTGAGGATGAGAAAAATTAGAACAATATTCTTTCGCTTCTAAAAGTGTCATGGAAGAAGAACCACAACTTGTTAAAAGAAAAGGAAATATAAATAATGGAATTATTTTTTTAATTTTCATATTTAGAAATGTCCTTTCTTTAATAGAGTCTGATGTTCATTCCTGTTTCTGAAATTTGACATTTTTCGAAATCGATTGTGAATGTAATGTCACGATCAACAAAATTGTATTTATGGACATCAAGAATAATATTGATTGGTGCTCCATCATAAGAAACAAATTCTGATTCCGCTCTAACGAATTTAGTATTTGTGTAATCAAGAAGTGCCATTAATTTAGCATGAACTCCTTCATTAGCGTCAGTTAATGTATATCCATCATGAGGAATAGAAATGCGATATGTTTTATTGAAAACTTTGCTTCCTAAACCTTGAATGATTTTGTTAGAAATGTTTGTTGGAATCAAGAAATAATGTTCATTGATATTAAAGAAGAATAATAGCGAGGCAAGGTGAATCGCTTTCGCACGTTCTTTTTCAAGATTCGAAAGAGCGGTTTTCACTTGCTTATCATAGTAATTATCAAGATTTGTTAATCTATTATATTTAGTCTTCGCTAAATTCATCTTCTCTTTCGCAGTACTGATTGCTAATTTGTATTCATTTTTTGCTGAATTGAATAAAGCATCAGCTTCAATACAGAAAGCACTTTCACGATGTTCGTATTCGTTCTTTTTATCAATCTTATTCATTTCTAAGAACTTAGTGTGTTCTTCTTTTCTAAGTCTAATAAAATCACGATCTTTATTAGTGGCTAATGTCATCTTAAAATCATTGTTTTCATTATGTAAACGAGCTTCGAATTCTTCTTTGACATCAGCTTTAATTTTTGCTAAACCATCGTGTTTAAACTTTTTGGCATTAGCCATTTTTTCATCGTAAACGGCTTTTGCTTCACTTTGAATCTTTTTCAAATTCGAAACAGATTCATTGTATTCCGCTAAAATTGCATCGCTACCAACTTTTTCAATCTCTAAACGGTCAGCTTCTTTATCTTTTGTCGATTTAGTTAAAATTTCTTCTTTTAAAGTATCAAATTTAGCGTTAACTTCAGCGATTTTTTCTTCTTGAATCTTTTTCATTTTTTCCGCTAAAACGGGATCTTTACTTGAAGCAGTTTTTAAATTGACGAACGAAGCATAAACATCATCGTATTCTTTTAAAGTTGGGTATTCAACTTTTCCATCTTTATTAACAAAACTTACTTTTGAGTAGTCAATAGTAAATAAGACTTCATCACCCTCTTTGATTTTGTCATCTCCAAGAGCGAAAAGTATTGTTCCATTAATTAATAAATGGACAAGGTTTTTACCATTAATATTTTCAATCTTATTGACAGTTGCTTTTAAACCGGTTTTTCCAAATAAAATTGCATCTAATGGGAAATCAATACTACCTTCAAATGATTTAATATCAAAAACTGGAGGTAATTTAAATTTGCCATATAAAGTATTATCTTTAATAACAACATCGAAGATGTTATGTGTAGGAATTCTTGGAGCAATAGTCTTTTCACTTACTGCGTCGAAGAAATGGGCTTTATCTAAATCAAATTCAACATAAGCCTTTGTTCCTGTCTCTAATCCCATCTTATTTTCGGCTTTAATAATAATCTTGGTTGTCGAATCAATTTTACCTAAACCTTCTTCTTTTAATTCAGCGTAAATTAATGTCTCATTACCAAGTTCTTCAAAGTGAGAAATATAAATTGGCAAACATTTAGTTTTATCGGTTGGATTTTTCTTAATTTTTAAATTTTCACAACGAATACCTAAAGAAACATCTTTATTACCATGTAAGAAAGTTTTATCAACTTTAATAAATTTATTAGCAGGCATCACGAATTGTTCATTAATATCAGTAAAGGATAAAGTAACTTCATCGCCTTTTTGATTCAATCTGATATTAAAGAAGTTCATTTGTGGAGTGCCGATAAATCCCGCGACGAATTTATTTTCTGGATAATCATACAAATTTTTTGGAGTATCAACTTGTTGAATTCTTCCAAGTTTCATAACCACGACTCGAGTACCTAAAGTCATCGCTTCTACTTGATCGTGAGTAACATAAATAAATGTCGTTCCTAAATTATGATGCAATTTAGAAATTTCAGTTCTCATTTGACTTCTTAATTTTGCATCGAGGTTGGATAATGGTTCATCCAAAAGCATAACTTTAGGATTTCTTAAAATTGCTCTTCCTAAAGAAACACGTTGACGTTGACCACCACTCATCGCTTTTGGCTTTCTATCGAGATATTCTTTTAAACCAAGAACATCTGCTGCCCACATAACTTTTTCATGAATTTGTTCTCTTGGAACATGACGTAATGTTAAACCAAAAGCCATATTTTCATAAACTGTCATATGTGGATAAAGCGCATAGTTTTGGAAAACCATCGCAATATCACGATCTTTTGGCTCCATATCATTGACCATAGTATCGCCGATATATAATTCGCCAGCACTTATTTCTTCTAGACCTGCAATCATTCTTAAAGTTGTGGATTTACCACATCCAGAAGGACCGACGAAAACAATGAATTCTTTATCTTTGATATCTAAGCAGAAATCATTAACGGCTTTTGTGCCATTTGGATAAACTTTGTAAATATGTTCTAATCTTAATGATGCCATATTTCTCTCCTTTATTTTGTAAGTATTGCAATTCCATAAGGTGGAATAATAATTGAATTATTTGATTTGTTAATTTTGCATCGAATTTCGTTATCAATTAATAAACTTTTAGCGAATTTCTTGCATTCATTATCATCTAAATTATATACTAATTCATCTAAAGATGAAAAGTTAATTATAATGCTAATTTCTTCCTCGTTATACTTTTTGTTCATAACCACATATTTGCCTTCTGAACTTTTTAAGGAAGTATCTAATATTTCTCCTCGAGGAATAACTGGATATTTTTTTCTGATGAAATTCGCGGTTTTATAATAATTTAATATGCTGTTTTTATCCGCTAATTGTTCATTCACACCATCGTGATTATATTCAAATTCATCCGCACCGATTGGATCAAGACACAAACCTTCATATGTCGTTTCATTTGACCATTTCATATGTTTTCTAACATTTTGGTCAGGAGTAACCATTCCATTGAGGCCTATTTCATCACCATAATAGGTAAATGTTGTGCCATTTAACATCGTTAATAAACCATAAACAAATTTTGTAAATGATATATTGATTCTTGAATAACGGCTCATATCGTGATTATCAAGAAATGGCGCGGGAATTTTCCCTTTTGAGGTCGATATAACTTTCTTGGCGATATTTAAATATTTACCGCAAGAAGAACCTTCCATTAATGTAGAACTAATTATTCCATTATTACCACTACCAGGGAAATAGAAATAGCTATCTAAATCCGATTCGTAATAACTTTCTATTATTGTCTCACTATCCCAGCACTCGCCAACAACATAAGCATTAGGATTAACATCTAAACATTTATTTTGAAATTCCGATAAAAACTCAATATTTTTTGCTTTGCTATTTAAATAACAATACTTAACAGCGTCTAATCGAAATCCATCAATGCCTAACTCTAAATAGTATTTAGCGATATCGAATATCGTTTGTCTTGCTAAAGTATTATCAAGATTAAATTCCACCATATCGCTATCGAAATTAGATTCGACATATAAACTTACATCATTGATTGTTGCTTTTGAATATCCTTCTGGGCAACTATCACTTGAATAACTATAAAATGTTGAATAGAGTTCCTCTTCTTCACTAAGAGATTGTCCCTTAACTTTTTTATAGTAAGCATTTAGAAATTTTGTGAAATATTCACAACTTCTAGATGAATGATTAACGGTCAAATCTAATATGATGTTAATTCCTTTGCTATGAGCGCTACTGACGAGTGATTTTAAATCATCGAGCGATCCATACGAAGGATCTATTTCATAATAATTAGTCACATTATATTTGTGATAAGAACTAGATGTGAAAATTGGCATCAGCCAAATTCCAGAATAAGATAAATCTTTAATGTAATCGAGCTTTTCTTCAACGCCCTTTAAATCACCAATTCCATCATTATTTGAATCATAAAATGAAGCGACAAATATCTCATAATAGTTGCGATATTTATCATCAATTTCTTCTTTAGAAGAAATGTCTATTTCAGTAGTCGTAATAATATTAGAATTAGAACAACTACTTAATGGAAGAAATGATAAGAGCAAAAGAAGAAATGTCTTTTTCATTTTTATCCTTTAACTGCGCCACCAGCAATACCTTCGACATAATATTTTTGTAGCCAGAAGAATAATGCCATAATCGGAATAGAAACTACGACACCACCCGCGCAGAAGAATGGGAACATTTTAGTTTCATTTCCTATTGTATTAATAATCGTTTGTAAACCAACAGCGACTGTCCAGTTAGAGGTTTTTAAACCCGCTAACATTGAAGCAAGCATAAAGTCACCCCAAGGTGTGGTAAATGAGATTAAAATTGTATAAATAATAATAGGTTTACTCATTGGAACAATAACTTTCCAGAAAACTGTATTATTATTACCACCATCAATTCTCACTGCTTCATCTAAAGACTTTGGAATAGTGTCAAAAAATCCTTTCGCGATGTAATAACTCATCGCACTATTCGCACAATAAATGATAATAATTGAGAAAATAGATGGTTCATTACCACCACAGAATAATTTCAAAATGTTATAAATACAAATCATTCCTAAAAATCCTGGGAACATACCAAGAATTAAAATTAAATTCATGATGGCTTGACGGCCTTTGAATCTAAGTCTAGATAAGGAATAAGCTGTAAGTAACACTAAAATCGTTTGAAATACCGTTGTAACCACAGCGATTATAAATGAATTTAAATACCATTTCCAAAAAGGATATGTGGTATCAGTAAATAATTGTACGTAGTTATTAAATGTGAATTCACGAGGTATAAAATATTCTGGTTCAAATTTTACTGCAAAAGATTGAAGTAACAAATAAACGAATGGAATAAGCCATATGAATGAGATAACTACTAAAATAATGTAGGTTGCACCTGTTCCAATTTTAGAAACCGCCTTCATTGAGCGAGTATGCTTTTTCTTATGTGAAGAGTTACGAATGAAATCAGGATTATAAATACTATCTTTGTATTTCATTATTGGAAATCCTCCTCGTTTTTCACTGAACTACTGCGGTTATATAAAATTAATGACAAGAACGCAACGATAACAAATATACAAATGCCCATAACAGATCCACTTGCGTAATCTTTTGGGTTATTGGTAATTGTCATTTTATAAATCCAAGTAATTAATAAGTCACTTCTTCCTAAACCAGTCAACTGAGTTGGAACAGTAACACCTGGTTTAAATGTAAAGTTAGGTCCACCTTTGGATAATAAGTAAATAACATTGAAGTTATTGATATTTCCAACGAATTGAGAAATCAAATAAGGACCAGTAATAAATAACATGTAAGGAAGAGTAATCTTCATATACATCTTAAATGGAGACGCTCCATCAATTTTTGCTGATTCATACAAATCTTCAGGGATATTCATAAGAATTCCGGTACAAATGAGCATGGTATATGGAATACCTATCCAAATATTAACAACAATAATAACAATGTTGGTAATTGGGAAAGTACTTAAGAAAGCAATGGATTTTTTAATCAAACCTAATGATTTGAGTATTTCGTTGACGACACCATATGATTCGTCAAACATTCGAGAAATTAAAAGAAGCGAAACGAACTGCGGAACAGCAATCGTAGTTACTAAAATCGTTCTCCATAATTTCTTTAATTTAATTGTCTTTTTATTGATGAGCATTGCAACAACCATTCCTAAGAAATAGTTAGTAAATGTTGCAAAAAATGCCCAAATAAGAGTCCATGTTATAACATGTAAGAAAGATTGAATAATCAAATTAGAGTTAGATACTTTAGATGCAAATAAATTCGCATAAGTTTGTAATCCCACCCAGTCAAATAATTTAATTGGGGTTAATCTATCTGATGTATAATTGGTAAAACCAATTAAAATCATAAAAATCATAGGGATAATAGTAAATAACACTAATCCAACCATTGGAACAGAAAGTAGGATATTTTGATATTTCTTACCAACATAGCTAGCTAAATATTCTTTATCGCTCGCTTCTTTTCCAATTTGCTCATTTTTATAAAGGACATAGGAATTTCTAATACTGTTATACCATAGATAAATCATTATAAGTGCGAATATAATCGTCACGATTGAATAGAGCAAAATTAATAATGAATTATCTAAATAAAAGTTTCTTGTATAAGGTGGAGTATTAATTGGGACTTCCGCGCTTGCGATATATCCCAAATCTGCTAAATTAGCTAACATTTTCCAACCGAAAACAGAAAAATAAACTGTAAAACAAATTTGAAGTAGCAATACTAATACGCCACGCACAACTTGTTTTCTAGTAAATTCACCAAATCCACAGACTAAGAAAGATAATCTAACTTTCCAGTCTCCGTAAACTAACGCATCTTTCAATGTTATAAAAGGAATGGTAGCTTTTCTTAAAAGCTTTAAAATCACAAATGGAATTTTCTTTAGAAATTTCCAAATAGCCAATGGGATGCTCTTAAAAAAAGAACCGATTTTATATAATATACGAAGAGGTTTAGACATTGATAAATATTCAACCTTTGTCATATATTTTTATTTCTCCTTTCTTTAAATGCGAAAAATCTCTAGGGGCAACTGCCCCTAGAGATATAAATTAAATGATTTAATTAACTATTTGAAGATGCTTCGATAGCTTCGTTCATCGTAATTAAGGCTTCTTGCATATTATCTAATGTAATAGTGCCATTAATAATACCAGCAACGAAGGTTTGTGGAGCAGTCCAAATTTGTGGTGGAACCGCGGTTTGCGCAACAGCGAATTCAGATTGATCGAAAATCGCACTGACAACTTTTGAATCTTTAACTTTTTGTAATTGTTTAACATTGATGTTTGTTGGAACAGTTGAGAAATCATCAAATCTCTTTTCTTGAACTTCTTCACTGCATAAATACATAGCAACTTCATGAGCAGCGGCTAATCTATCATCATTACCTGAAGAAGCTTGTGGGTTGACACCTAAGACTTTATATCCTAAGAAAGAACCTAAATTCTTTGTATCACCATCAACAGTAACTGTTGGAAGTTTAGCACAACCTAAATTATCCACACCGCCGACATCAGTACTGTAATCAGAATAACTCCATGGTCCACTGACAGTAGCTAAAACATTTCCGCCTGGGCCTTTTGTAGTACTGGAAACAAATTTATCATGTTTAACAATGTTATAAATTGCTTTACCAGCTTTTAAGCCTTTTTCAGAATCGAAATCAGCTTCAATACTTTCAGTTTCACCTTGAGCATTAATTGTTAAATTATAACGAGCACCAAATGTAAAGAATGCACCAGCAGAATAATATGCTGTCCTTAAATCGTATCCAATGGTCTTATTTGTTGTAGTAGCGAGTGCTAATAAGGATTCCATTGATCCAATTGCTTTTTCGATGCCATCAACAGTCTTATCATAATATAAGAAATATCCATTACCACCATCAAATGGATATCCTAATTGTTTATTAGCAAAATAGCCAATACTAACGGCTTCTGGATCAACTGTTTCGTTTAAGAAAGTTCTGTAACTTCCACGAATTTGAGCTAAAGCACCTTGTCCATAAAGATTTTGAATCTTATCAGATGCAAATTGATAAACATCAGGACCAGCTGACCAGTCGCTCACTGCAGAGTCAGCTTCGCTTTCTTCGAGTGCTAATGTTTCGAATGTAATTGAAGGATAGCCTTCTTCCACACGTTGGGCATTAAATTCTGCTAATCTTGCAGCAATCCAAGATAATTGTAAACTTGGCCCAGCAACTTTTAAAGTTCCAGAATAACTACTTTTCCCGGTTGAAGTATCTTCTGTACTATCGGATGTAGCGGGGCTTTTATTACACCCTGTCAATGCAACTACTCCCATCGTCATGCATAGGGCACCTATTGCAAAACTAGAGAATTTTTTTAAATCTTTTTTCATTAAAAAACCTCCTTGAAATAAAGATTTATTATTACTTTTATAGCAGTTAAAAACTTTATAAAAGATAATACCGTTTTTTGAATTTTTTGATTATATAAAACTTTCAAAAATATTTTTCTAATTAAATTATTTTTCTTTCAACAAATTAATTTTACAATATAAATATCTAGTGTCAATAAAAAAATACTGACAATGATTTATAATCATTAAGCGGAGGTAAAGCCATGAAGACTAATATCTTAATTGGAGAAAAAAAGCAAATAATTGCAAGAGTTGTAATTTCTATCGTTATATTCTTATCTTTTGTCATTTCAATGTTGTGTGCAGTTGATTATATTGTTCATAACGCCATTAAAGATATGACATCAATGGTAAATTTTGCAGCGGTAATTTTTGTTAGTGTATTTGCTCTTTTTGAATTAATTGTTGTCTTAAAAAATATTAAAAAAGAATTAGCGATTATTAATATTCTCTTCAATCAAAATGACACAATTAACCGTTTAGCGGTCGTAGTCGCTAATATTTTTCTTTTCATCGGTTTATTCTTTTTAGTATTTGGCTTATGTGTATATTTGATTAATTATAATAATATTGAATTCCGTTATATCGGAAATACAATGTTTGACATCGGATTATTTACTTTTTTAAATTGTGCTTTATATGATTTTTTATTGATTTATTTTTTAAAACTAAGAAGTTCACTTTATTAAAAATAATTAGAATAAATCTTTATATTTTTCTAACGCGATTTTAACTCCATCATTCCATATTTCTTCGGTGACAAATGTCGCGTGTTTTTTTACTTCTTCTTTCCCATTACCTAAGCAAATAGAAACACCGACATTTTCAAACATAGAAATATCTTGATAATCATCTCCAAACGCCATCGCGCATTCCTTTGGAATATTATAATATTCAAGGACACTTTTTATCGCTCCACCTTTTTCTCTTTCATCTGGAACAATATCGACTCCATAATCTGCAAATCGTTTGTAATGAACTGATTTTGGCAAATTAGTAAGAAAATATTGGTCATATTCTTCTCCGGCGAAAAGAAGGGCCGCTAAACAAGGAAATCCATCATATTTCCTAAATGGAGGAATAATTTCTTTAAAAGAAGAAAATAATATATCAATTTCTTTGGTTTTTTCAGTTATTAAATAACGATCAAATACATCGACTACTTCAATCGCTAAATTTTTGTTATTTACTAATTCATATATTTTATCCATATCTTCCTTTTTAAAAAATGAAGATTTAATTACTTTATTATTATCTACGATAACCGCGCCACCATTTGAAACGATATATCCATCAGGTTGAAGAAAATCAAAAGTGCCTAAATGTAGGGCTGAATGGTATGGTCTAGCGGTACATAAAAATATTTTAATTCCTTGCGCTTTTAATTCATTGATTTTTTCAATGCTCGGCATATTAAAACATTGATTTTTATGATCGTAAAGAGTCCAATCAATATCGAAAAAAATGATTTTTATTTTTTGTTTCATAACCGTTATTAATATTTTATTAATTTAATTAATGATTGTAAAAGAAAATCGAGATTTGAGAAGTAGTCTTCTCTATAAATCTCGATTTTAATTATCATTAGTTAATTATAAATTATTATTCTTTATCTTTTGGTTCATTAACTACTTCAGATACCACTTTAGCAAGTGAAGTAATTTTACTTAAATCATTTGGAATAATAAGTTTTGTCGATTTTCCATCTGCAACTTTTGCGATGGCTTCATATGATTTTAAAGTTAAAACTGAATCATCGACATTTGCAGATTTTAACATTTTTAAGCCTTCGGCTTCTGCTTCTCTTAATAATTTAATACCTTCCGCTTCGGCTTGTTTTGTTTTAATGATTTGTTCAGCTTGACCTTCCGCTAATTTAATCATCGATTGTTTTTGAGCTTCAGCGTTTAAAATCGCAGATTCTTTATTACCTTCAGCGATGAGAATCGCAGATTGTTTTTGACCTTCCGCTAAAAGAATTTTTTCACGTTTTTCTCTTTCGGCGCGCATTTGTCTTTCCATCGCATCACGAATATCTTTTGGTGGAAGAATATTTTTAAGTTCGACACGATTGACTTTAATGCCCCATGGGTCAGTGGCTTCATCGAGAATGGAACGCATTTTCGAATTGATAATATCTCTACTTGTCAAGGTTTCATCTAAGTCTAATTCACCAATAATATTACGGAGTGTCGTCGCGCTTAAATTTTCAATCGCAGAAATTGGTCCATCAACGCCATAAGCATATAATTTTGGGTCAGTGACTTGGAAAAAGACAACTGTATCAATTTGCATCGTGACGTTATCTTTAGTAATAACTGGTTGTGGATCGAAATCTTTTACTTGTTCTTTCATTGAAATTCGATACGCAATACGATCGACAAAAGGCCATAAGAAATGGATACCACTATTCCATGTCGCGTAGTATTTTCCAATACGTTCAACGACAATTTTTTCTGTTTGTTTAACGACTCTAAATCGTGAGATGAATACGATTAAAATAATAAATACTAGGATTGATAAAACAATAATTGCTACTTGCCAACCTTGTATTCCTGCTAAAACTGTCATAATTATTCCTCTACTTTCTTGACAATTAATTTATTTCCTTCAACAGCGACAACACTGACGATATCATCTTTTTCTAAATTCTTTGTGTCCATCGAAGGAACCATCGTCCAAATTATGCCTTTAATTTTAACTTCGCCATAATTTAATTGATTTGCACTTTTAATAACAACACCTTTCGCACCAATGATTTCATCAATGTTAGAATGAATGTCATTTTTTTTCATAAATTTGTTCGCTAGTGGTCTTAAACATAATAATGAAACAAGAGAAAGGACCATAAAGACGATTAATTCAATCCACCAATCAACGTTTGGAATAAACGATAAAATTATCGCAATTAGTGAACCAAAAGCAAACCAAACAGAAACTAATTCTGATGATAATGTTTCAATGATGAGGGCAATAACAAATATGCTAAGCCAAATTATCCACATATATTGTTCCATAATTAATTCATCCTTTCCTTGAAAATTAATACATTATTTTTTTCATCCCACAAAGTCTTAAACTTTATCGGTTCTTTGTAAAAATCTATTGATAAACTACTACTTATAAAATTTGTGAGATTTTTATTTGAAATTCTTGAAAAACTCGAATGAGATTCAATGTTATAAAGTTGATTTTCATCTATTTCACCTCTCAAATAAGTATTTTTATCAATTGGTAAAATAACGATTTCATTATATTCATTAATTCCTACGCGAACTTTATAGGCTTTATCAAAAAATTTCGCTGCTGAAACATTTAATGTAATGGTTGTTTTAAATATTGTAACAATTCCTTCTTTTTCAGTTTTGTTAAACCACTTTATTTCCATAGTCAAAACCTCCTAAAAAAATTATGACATGGAATTCACAAAAATACAAGAGAATACAAAATAATACAAAAGATTACATATTTTCATCAATGAGCATGAATATACCAGCAATCACTGAAACGAAAAGCAAAGAACAAACTTTGAATCCAGTGGTCATCTTTTCATTATTATCCATGCATCTAAAAGCATGGACAGTCATTGGAATCATCCAGGCTAAAGGGATGATAAAAAATCCACAAAAAACAGTAGAAATAATCATAAAAACTTTAACCACAATAGCGAATTCTGGTTTTTCTTTTTTATTATCGCTATTTGAAATAGTTAGAACATCTTGATAAACGACATCACTACTTGAAGAATCATTTGTTTGATTATGACCGACTTTATTTCCGCACGCAGTGCAATAAATATCGTCATCTGCTAATTCTTTACCACATTTAGAACAAAATTTCATAAAATTAACCTCCTTAGATTAGACTTTAAGATCTCCTTCTTTTATTAAATTAAATTTTCTAAATAACAAATCTATTAAATAAACTAATATTGCTGGCGCGATAATCTCTAAAACAAACACACCGACATATAATCGCCAATCAGATATACTCATACTCATAAATGTTCCGATTTGGCCCACTAATCCAGCAGTGCCCATTCCAGCAGAAGAACCCATACAAACCACTTTTACTAAGCAAGTTGAAATAGGTCCTAATATCGCACTAGCGATAATTGTTGGAAGCCAAATAATTGGCTTTTTTAAAATATTTTTAAATTGAAGCATCGAAGTGCCTATTCCAATAGAAATCACCACTCCTATCGGATTATCTTTTCTTGACTGTATAGCAAACCCAACCATTTGTGTACAACATCCAATAATTGCTGCTCCTGAAGCAATAGCTAAACCAGTAGGTGTCGCACCTTCAGTAGAAACAAAAATCATCGCAGCAATAGCAGCACTTGATATTGGCGCGGTCAAAGCCATACCCATAACAACACTGACGACAATTCCCATTATAAATGGTGCTGCAGTCGTACCTTTGTCAACAATGAATTGAATTCCATAAGTGACAAATATAGCAGGGAATCTAATCAATAATGACAAAGTTAAACCAACCAATATACCAAATAAAGGAACAATTAATATATCGACAGGAGTTTTCTTTTTCAAAACGAGTTCCATTAATAATATTGAAGCAATACACACCAAATATATTGTTAATGGATCACCAATTTGAAATTTCGGATCACTAATCGTCCATGAACCAACGAATGTTGTGGAAAGAGAAAAGTACGCTGCTAACTCTCCAATCGCCGCCACCACAATCGTTTTTAAAGGGGATAATTTCATTGAAATAGCAATTCCAACGCCAATTCCTGCCCCAGTCAAGAATTGTAAACATGTCGCGGTACTAGACAGTATTGAATTAAAAAATTTGCAAAATGAATTGTCAAAAAAGAACAATTTAGCGAGACTTCCAATTATTGTTCCAACAATTAATGTTGCAAATAATCCATATGCCATTCCGTTTAATGTTGTAATGAAGAAATTAAGTATTTTATTTTCTTTTTTCATAATCGTATTTTCCAAATAAATTCTAAATGAGATATCTAATATTTTCAATAATTAGATAAAAAATATTTTTGATAAAATCATTAATATTTATTAAATAAAATTAAAATGGATGCCGATTATTTCAAAGCATCCATTTTATATTAAACATATTTAATGTTGTAATTATTTACGTTTTCCATAATAAGCACGATATTTTTTTAATAGTTTCTTCGTACTTTTATGGCACATTTCACATTCTCCAGTTGGAAGATGTTTGGTTTTTTTATAAATCAACGAACCAAATATATATACAACAAATATTGTTGCAATCACTAAAATTAATATTTCAATCCATAAAGTTTTAGGATTTTGAAACATAATTATGCCCTACTGAACTTTCTTTTGTTATATACTCTAATGCCGATAATTGCGACAACAAAAAGGATAATCAAACCGACAGTGACAGGTATTGCCCACGCTAAAGAATCAATTGAAAACATACTTAAGAAGCTATAGACAAATCCAGCGCCAATAAATGACGCAACAATCCAGAATAATAATGTCCATTTAAATCTTCCTTTTGGTAATTCTGCTTTTGCAGTCGCACAAGCAGCAAAACAAGGAATAGTAAACATATTAAAGGCAATGAAGGAAATACAACCTTGCCAAGTAATTCCAGTTGCATGAATCATTGCTACAGTAGCTTCAATTCCTGCTTCATCTGCTTCGATTGCTTCTATTATAGAAGGGTCAATAATTCCACTACTTAAATAAGCAGAAGCCACTGCACCAAGAGCGATAAATGTCGCTATAACATTTTCTTTGGCAATTAATCCAGTGATCGCCGCAACAGCGAACACCCATCCAATTGAAGTTAATTGAGAACCGAATCCAAGAGGAGTAAATAAAGGTTGAATTAGTTGACCAATACTACCAAGAATTGATTCTTCGATATTATCGACCATATGCCAATTCCAACCAAAATTAGTTAAGAACCAAACAATAATTGTCGACGCTAAAATAATGGTGAAAGCTTTTTTTACAAAGTGTTTGGCTTTATCCCATAAGTGAATCATCAATGCTTTGAATTGTGGTAAATGATATGCTGGTAATTCCATAATAAATGGATTAGATTGTCCTTTTAATGTTGTATTACGCATGATCAAAACAGAGATAACCGCGACAATAATTCCAAGAATATACATCGAATATGTAATTAAATCGACATACCCAAAATTAAATACTTGAGCGATACCACCAGCAATACCTAATAAAATTGGTAGTTTTGCGCCACAAGAGAAAAATGGAATGACTCTTATCGTAGCAATTTTTTCGTTATCATCTGATAAAGTACGAGTATTAATCATCGCTGGAACCGAACAACCAAAACCCATAATCATTGGAATTAAGGCTCGACCAGATAAACCAAATTTTCTAAATATTTTATCAAAGATAAAGGCTACACGAGCCATATATCCAGTATCTTCCATAATTGAGAAGAATAAGAATAATAATAGTATTTGTGGTAAAAATCCTAAAATGGCAAATAAGCCAGTTAAAACACCATCACAAATAAAACCAGTTAACCAATGTCCATCACCTAAAGCCGCGGATAGACCACCATTAACTAAATCGATAATCGCACTAAAAGACATATCGAAGAAATTAAATAGTATAACACCAGGAGAATTTATTCCTGATTCAGTCCAAAGCAATCCTTCGTAAATACTTCCTTCGAAAGATGGTGCGACATTATTCATAGAGAATATTCCACCTAAGAATAAGAAATTTTCTGAGAATGTAAGATGGAATAACAAAAATAAGACAATCGCAAAAAATATTAATCCAAACACTTTATGTGTTAAAATTTTATCGATTTTATCGGATTGGGTTGATATAACTGGACTTTCATCATCTTTATTACGATGTCTAGTCAATGCTTGTGCAAATTCTTGGGTGATATATTTATATCGACTATCAGCGATAACAGCTTCAATATCATCACCAAAAACATCATCGTTAAATGTCTTTTTAAAATCATCCACTAATTTGATTAAATCGCCATGCATTTTAACTTCGACTTCATCATTTTCAACAAGCTTAATAGCGTGGAATAATGGATTTTCAACATTTTTACTTTCGAATGCGATTCTAATATCGCCTATTAAATGTTGTAAATCTTTATTTTTAAATACACTCTTACCAATGCGAGGTGTCTTTGAGGCTTCATACGCTTGCTTCATTAATTCATCGAGGTTATCTTCTTTTAATGCACTGACTTCAATACATGGAACCCCTAATTTTTGTTGAAGTAAATGAACATCTAAAACATCACCATTTTTATTTAAGATGTCTATCATATTGATAGCCACCACTACTGGAACATCTATTTCTAGTAATTGAGTGGTTAAATATAAATTTCTCTCCAAATTTGTAGCGTCAACAATATTGATGATACAATCTGGTTTTTCATCAATAATGTAATTTCTAGCAATAACTTCTTCGCTAGTATATGGAGATAAAGAATAAATACCTGGTAAATCGATAACAAAGATAGGCTCTTCTAATTTTTTATAAACCCCATCTTTCTTTTCGACAGTGACTCCAGGCCAGTTTCCCACATGCGCGGTACTACCTGTTAAACTATTAAATAATGTGGTTTTACCAGAGTTTGGATTACCCGCTAAAGCAAATCGTTTCATATATTTACTTACCCTCTACTTCCAAAACCACTAAACTTGCTTCATCTTTGCGAAGTGTCAATTCATATCCTCGTAAGGTTATTTCTAACGGATCACCCAATGGAGCTTTCTTTCTTAAATAAATTGAAGTGCCAGGTGTAACGCCCATATCTAATAAGCGTCTTCTAAATCGACCTTCTCCTTCAACTTTCTTTACTAGGCCAGTCTCGCCTACTTTAAATTCTGATAATTTCTTAAGCATAAATTCCTTCCTTTCTATGCGAAATTATGTTGGTTAGATATAACTAACTAAAATTATTATATGACTCTAAAAATCAAAGTCAACAAAAAAAAGTTAGCAATAACTAACTTATTTGTATTTTTAATTGATTAATTTGCAAATTAACTATTTTTTAGAATCAAAATGTTTCTTAATAGCTATCCATGTTTCATCAGAAATATCATGTTCCATTCGACAAGCATCAACTTTAGCAACTTCTTCACTAACCCCTAACATTATGAGCATATTAGTTAAAGTCATGTGTTTTTCTAATGTTTTCTGGGCTATAGATAAACCGATATCAGTTAAAAAGATATCTCCTTTTTCATTAATGGTAATATAACCATTTTCTTTTAATTTATTCATCGCAACAGACACTGAAGGTTTAGAAAAAGACATCGCCTTAGCAATATCTATTGCGTGAACAACTTCTTTTTCTTGCGATAATTGTAAAATTTTTTCTAAATAATCTTCCTGAGATTCTAATCTTTTCATATTTTTAATATAGTGGTTTTTAAAAGAAAAAGCAAAAA
This sequence comes from Bacilli bacterium, assembly GCA_051872395.1. Lineage (GTDB taxonomy): Bacteria > Bacillota_I > Bacilli_A > RFN20 > CAG-826 > JBJEDU01. Next base: position 18,268 of record JBJEDU010000016.1, read on the forward strand.
CATTGAATTAATTAAATTAATAAATAAAATTATATAAACTTATAAATATTTATCTCTTAAAAACAAAAAATTACGTAAAACTTATAGACTGACTAGGATTTTACCTATAGAGATTTCTACTCCAATGGAGCCATAAATGCAAAAAGATATGTAAAAGTGATATTTTAGTTTCACTTATATTTTCTATAAATATCTTAAATGTACAATTTAATACAGCCGAACAGTCCACCTTTATTGGTATATCATTAATTGTTTTTTTGGATAATAACTTGAGCTAGTTTGAAATTATCATACACACTTTTTGCAATGGCTTTTTGGCGTTCAATAACATAACATTTTCTTTCATTTTTGAATCTTTCGAAATCAACAGTATTCATTTCTGTTCCAAGAGATAAATCCTGAGGAATAATTCTGTTATATTCAACTTCTTTAGCGTCAATATATTTGTTCTTTATTTTTTTATTTACTTCCTCATTCAAAAGGAGGTAGTTACCTATGTTATTTATAATATCTTTTTGATCATCTGAATTGGTTGGCCAGTTCTCAGTTGCCCACTGAGGATCAGGTTTTTGAGGATAAATATGTTCAAGATTTATAGAATCGACATTAACCACGGATGATGAATTTTTCATAATTACATCAATAAGCAGGATTGTCTTTTTAATTCCTTGTTTAACATTTCTATCGCCTAGTCCATTTTCAAACGTTTCATAATCTATTTTGAATTCAGGATTTTCGTTAATAAATGCAGAAATAAACTCTCCAATTTCTATGGCTTTTTTTCCTTGCTTAACCCTATCAATAATACCAGAATAAAGCGTTCTAATTATTCCTCCTGGATTGGATTTTTTTATCGTCATCGCTATGCTTAACAAACAAAGCGGAAACATAACATAATTTAGATAATGTCTTCTTGTGAAAATATCAATTCCCTCCATCCCCATGATATATAAGATATCAAATAATTGAGGACGGTTAATGTAATTTATAACTGATGTCATTGGATTATTTGTAAGATTATTAATTGCATTCAATGTATTTGCAAAAGTTTGAAAATTCTTTTTAGTTGAAACAACATCATTTCTTAAAAAAGCCATAACCGAGATTGTGTCAAAATCATTCGCGTTAGATGAATATAAATATTTGTAATAGGAAAGAATCATTTTCTTTAATTCTTTCACTGAGGCATTAACAGGAACGTGATATATTTCTGCGAATTGATCAATTGTTGATTTAATTACTTCTTCTTTCGTTAATGTTTTTCCACCTGTATTGATTTGTTGAAAAAGAAGAAAAGCATCTTCAAGTGATTCAGTTTCTTTTGTAAATACAAAAATGTTCTCCTTTATAGCCTTTATAATGTCCACTATATTATCCTTATGTTCCTTAATCCACTCAAGAAAATATAAATAGTTTTTCTTAAAAGGAGCAATCGGATAATTAGTAAAGCATGTGTTGTATTTATTTTGATATTGAACTATATCGTAAATAATATTAAAACCATCAACCCTTTCAATATCTAAATTATTATCCTTAACATAATCGTTAATTGCTTTTATAAGTAAATTGATTGTTACTATTCTTTGCTGACCATCAGCAAGAATTATTTGATCGTTTTCCTTGTAATATGCTAAATCCATCAAATATATTTCTTTTGAAAAATCATCTTTGCAATTAAGTAAATCTTCTAATAATGCATCGACTTGTTTTTCTTTCCAATCATAAAATCTTTGAAAAATAGGTATGACAATAGTCTTATGGTGCAATGAATATAAATTAATATATTTTGGATCAATTGAACTAGCTTTAATTAACATATTATTTTACCCCTTGATAAACAATTTTCTCGCCCTTTCTATCTGGATTAATTTCTTTATATGCATTTATTTGTGGCTGATTAGCTAATCCATCTGGATGGAATGCGTTGCTTGTCCACATATTTCTGTTTATAACACGGAATCTTTCTTGCTTATTTGATTTAAGTTTCTCTTTAAAATAAGAAGGTATTAAAGCAGAATTATCACATAAAATGTTGTAGTAAACCTCAACTGCAATATCACTATCAACCTTAGATGGATATATAGCGAGTATCTCTTGTACAGCAATATCTCTCAAAATAATCCAAAATGCATCCACATCATTTTTATTTTCGGACGCACTTCTAAATTGATAAATATTTCTTTTTAAAACGTCTCCAAATCCCATAACCTATTTCTCCTTTTTAAGCAAAAACAAAAACTCGTTTGTATAGATACTACGTTCTCTTAAATTTCTAGAACCTCTAAATGCGTTATACTGAATTCTTCTTTCCTTAACTGTTCCGAATTCAATAAGCATGTCTTTCATTTCATTAATCGAAATAAAACCTTCATTGTTATACGAAATCAGCACATATTTTGTGTCTAACTTTGAGATGATATCTCTCATACCATTTAATGCTGTTTGCTTTTTGTTATAAATAGAGTGGTTCCAATCATCAGGAATGCCTGATACTTTGCTCATATTTCCATCGATTTTATTTTTTAAAATAATGTTTAACATAAAATAGTTAGACCCATATGGGTGTTGATTGTAAGGGGGATCAAGATAAACAAGATCTAATCCATGAAGTTCACTCGCTAACTCATTAGCGTCTTTTTGATAAACTTCGTATTCGGTTTCAAAATTACTTAATACAGGCGCTTCGATTTTAATTTTTCCTTTAATTCTTGTTAGAGCATTTTCTGCTTTGCCACCAAATTTTCCAATTCCCGTGTCATGATCTTTATAAAATCCTTTAAACACTCCACAAGTATTGACATGTATTGATGCTTCGGTAAGAAGCAACGCTAAAAAATATTTTTGGTATCTTTCAGGAACTACTTCATCAATGTAATATCGAAAACTATCAATATATGTCGCGTTTTCGTTTGTATAAAACGCTCTATCATCGACAGTTATTTTTTTATCATTCTTTGGAGAATAATTTTTTCTTATTATTCCTTTAATAGGTTTTGCACTTATTCGTTTATTTATTTCAAGCAAATATTCATTGAACTGCTCAACGTTAAATTCATTCTTGTTTGATAAGAAACATTCGTTAATAATTTTTGAATACGCTTCTAAATCATTAGCAATAATTTTTGAACTATATTGTTTTAAGAATCTAGATACGACACCACTTCCAGAAAACAAATCCAAACAAACTAGGCTTTCTTTACCCAATTCTTTACACACAAAGATAACTTCTTTTTCAATTTCATTAAGAAGTTCTCTCTTATTACCGATATAAGTAATAATTTGTTTTGTTAAATAATCTTTAGATTCTTCCTTACTCATCGTCACATGGGCAAGAAAACCTTTTATAAGTAGACAAATATCAAAGGTTTCCTTGATTTATCTACTATTCTACAAAGTTTCCCTTGATTTTACTACTAAATAAATCAAGGTTTCTTTGATTATTTCACTAGAGGAATAGAAAAATGAGACTTAGAGAACTAAGAAATAAAAGTAATTTAACGCAAAACGAAATCGCTAATAAGCTTGGCGTTTCAGGTCAAACTATTTTGAATTGGGAAAACGGAATATATGAACCAAAAATTAATCAACTAATTCAATTAGCAGACTTATTTGATGTAACTGTGGATTACCTTATTGAAAGAAAAACAGATGATAAAATCATTGATGCCATTTGCAAAGAACTCGAAAGAATTCCGAAAGAAGACATTATTAGTTTTATTAAAGGTGAACTTAAAAAATTATAGTTCGATTCTTTCTTTTATAGGGCCGCTATCAATGGCTCTTTTTTTCATTCAAGAAATGCTTTTTTTAGGAAGCTAAAACTTGACGAAAATCTTAAGCATGAAAACAATTAAATCTTCTTTCATATCTCATTTTTGTCTAAAAGACCATCATAACAATCATGATAGCAACGAGAAAAAGCACTTTTGATGATTGTAAGCGTAAAAGATTTTTGACTCGAACTATCGAACGCTTACCAATAAAAGCAAGAAAAAAGCACGTAATGGATACAAAACGTGCATTCTATCGTTGTGGTGCCCCCTGCCAGAATCGAACTAGCAATGGATCCTTACCATGGATCTGTTATACCACTTAACTAAGGGGGCGTATGTGCTTATTTATTATATATAAACGATTTATCTAAAACAATAACATTTTTATTATTTTACTCTACGAAAGTAAAAAATCAGATATCTTATTCATAATTTCAATATCTAAGGAATATAACTCATCCCAATTTTGTTCTTCTTTTAATTTGATTAATTTCTTTTTTCCTTTAGTTTTATTTTTTATTAAAAAATATTTTTCTAATTTTGTTACTGAATCAACACTATAAGTTGGATAATGACTCTTTTTATCTAATTCAATAAAATGGATATTATCTTTATCTTTTAATTCATTTTTTAAAGATAAAAAATTATCTTCAACATTAAGAATTTTATCATCTTTGGAATAGATAAATAAAACTTCATTTTGATAATCTTTCAAATAGTAAGATATATCGATTTCATCAATACTTTTATGAAATTTCTTTGTTTCGATATTAATTAAGGAATTTAATATTTTTTCTTTTTTTACAAAATTAGATAATGCGAATTTAACATTTCTTAAAGGTGATAATAAAACAACTTTATTAAATGAGTGAGTTTTTAGATTTAACGCTGAAGAGAAACCACCAAGAGAATGACCGATAATGTTTATTTTTTTATTATTAACATTCATTTTCTTAACATAATTAATAAAATAATCTAATGTAAAAGATAATTCTAATAATCCATATTGTTTCTTTCCTTTGGACGCAAAAGTCGCTAAAGCGTCCAAAGCATAAATAACAAAACCTTTACTAGCTAAATATTCTATTTCTTTAATATAACAATCGTGTCCTCCACCATATCCGTGAACAAAGATGACAATATCTTTATTTTCTTTTGAATCATAATAATAAAGATGCGAAGCAATATCGATATCATGTCGATCTTTAAAATAAGATAATTCATGATTCAAATGAGGAAAATGAGAATAAGGAAAATAATATAATCCTGGATCTTTATCACATCTCGATGAAAAAACAATAGAATGAATCAATTTAGTGAGCATATAAAAATAATACATCCTACCGAAGAAAATTGGTAGGATGTATTTTAATTTTTATTAATGAATTTACGTTACACTAAATCATTTTGATTTAGCCATATACCATATAAAACAATCGATGATGATTGAGATAATGGAATTATAGTAGAGAAATCATATAAATCACTCAAATCATCAATGACCGCTCTTTTGGACCAACCAACAAACGTATCAAAATACGGGTCAGTAGGTTCTTCTGGATCTGGTGGGATATCAGTAATTGCTGTTCCAGGAATCACTAATCCAGAATAATACATCGTATCAATCGTCAAATAATCTTTGTAGTAGAAAACATTAATTTTTTCATCATCTGGCCAAGAATATTCTTCGCTTGATGATACTTCTATAGATGATGAAGAAGATGTATCATGCGTTTCCCTATTACAAGAAGAAAGAGAAATCATCAACGCTGTTAAAAAAGTAAATTTAATAATTTTGTTCATTTTCTTTTCCTCCTAGAATTTTGTAATAATGAATTGATATGGTTCTAACTTAATGGTACCACTACCTTTTGTGATTCCATTAGTGCCACCTAATGAATTATAGATGATTGTACATGTTGATATAGCGTCATAACTGATCGTGCCTGAACTTCTTCCAGAGAAGAACATACAGTAAAAACCCATTCTAATACCGAAAATACTTGAACCGCTATCAACACCCCAAGTCGATATATTTTGGCTATCCAAATTATTAGGATACAAATATTGAGGAATGGTCTTATCATTTCTAATTTTTATCGCTTCTTTAAAACGATTGGAATATGAAGACACATCAACTTTATTTCCTTGATATTCGATAGATATTTTTCTATCCCATTTAAAGGAATTACAATTATCACTTGATTTATATGAGTTATGAGAAATTATTTTTCCAAACATTTCTACATCACCAGTGCATAAGATATCTTCTGGATCACCAGTATAGACTGGATAATCTGGATATGGTCTAGCATCTGGATTATCTTGAATTTTAGTTCTAAATAATTCTTCGCCACCCTGCATAAAGGCTATAGATTGCGAGGCAAATATCGCACTATGACAGGCAAGGGATGCTTTAGCGATAACAGAAGGATCAGGTTCTTTACTCGCTGCGGGTTTATTACCTGGATTTTCGCTGAGGGTATAATTCAATTGATCAAATAATGTGAAATTATCGTGACAGCTGACATAATTAACAGTTTGTTTATTATTGGCTGCCCCATTCGCATAATCATTAATACCCATCATCATTCTGGAAACACAATTGGCTTTATCACCAACATGTTCAGAACCTTGAGAAATATATCCATATCCTGGATAAGCATTATTTGAACCATATCCACCATCATTTCCACCTTTGGTATTATTACGACCAAAATCATTAAATGCTCCTAAAATACCAGGTGAAGTCTTTGAAGGATAAAGAGATGAATAAACTTCTGCAGTTGTCGTTCCAACTGTCCCAGTTTTACCATGATATCCAGCTGCGGTCCAACCTTCTCCATAGACGACAATATCTTTATCGATTTCATATAATGAGTCTTTGACTTTCCTCATTGTTTCGGTATCAATTAAACCCATAAGGTCAAATCTGAAACCTTTAATTTTATATTCTTTTGCCCACCAACAAACGCTATCAACGATGAATTTTGACATCATAGTTGATTCAGTTCTAACTTCGTTAGCGCATCCGCTTCCGTCAGCGAAATTACCAGATTCATCCATTCTGAAGTAGTAACGAGGCATAATTTTATTAAAATTACAATTGCTCACGCTACTGACGTGATTATAAACCACATCCATAATCACTCTCGTATGATTTTCGTTATTAGCGAATTGCATGACGAGATTTTTAAATTCTTCAATACGAGTGAATCCGTTATATGGATCAGAAGAATAACCACCTTCAATTACATTGTAATTAAGTGGGTTATAACCCCAGTTAAATTTCATATTTGTTTCATCATCATCATGATCAAAAACTGGAAGTAATTGAACCGCGGTGACTCCTAATTCTTCAATATGATCAAAACCAGTAGTTACGGTCGTAATATTATCAGTATATGTCGTTCCTTTTTCAACAAAGGCATTATATGTTCCGGGTTTTTCTTTTCCACCCCAAGTTTCATCCATTGTCAAATCTCTAATATGGACTTCGTATACTGTTAAATCGTTCGCAGAAGCAATATCAAATGTTGAATCTCCATCCCAAACTTCAGGAATTTCATCCCATCCATCTGGATTAGTTAAAGAAGAATCATAAATTAATCCTCTAAGACCGTTGATACCTGCTCCGTGAGCGTATGGATCAATGACTTCAAACGCTCCAGCAAAGTTTTCAATATAATAGGTGTAATATTTACCATTTAAATCTCCAAGGATTTCAGCTTTAAATACTCCGCCTTTTTGGAAATACATCTTATATTCTTTGAAATAATTAGAACCTTTATCAGAAATACTAGTTGGTGTACCAGTAGAATAAATCCTGAGTTTAACATTTGCCCCAGTTGGAGCCCATAAAGCGAATGTAGATTTTTCTTTCGTGTATGTTACTCCTAAATCATCGCCAGTATATGTGTAATATTCTTCAAACATTGGCGTGTCATACATTGGATAAAATGCGACAGATTTAGTGGATATTCTTCCAGGTGAAGATTCATATTCAGTTTCCAAAACATATTTAATATTAATATGAGATGAATAATTTAATGAAATTGTGAAAGTTTCACTTGTTGGATAACCTACTTTAAATAATCTATTTTCTTTTTCACGCTTTTGAATATTTGGATCGTAAGAAAGATATAGTTGATCAAAAGCATATAAACGATACACTGAAGGGACACTTGTCGCGGTGACTGAAATTGTTTTCCAATCAGTAAATTCCGCGGTTAAAGCTTTATCAAATTTCGTTTCTGCTTCCGTTTGATAAATTTCAATAGAATTACTTTCGCCAGGAATTGTCCAAACTTCTAAATCTCCATTTCCATCAAGTGGAAACATATCATAAGGTAAAGAAGTATCTAAACTTTGACCTGACCAAGTTCCTCCATATTTGATAATAAACATTAATTCAGAAGTAGTTTTATATTCAGGAAAATCATTATCTAAATCGATGACAAATTTGGAATCTTGACCGTTCGTAGATATTTCCACTGCTGCAGTTTCCACACCATCAATATTAGTGACCCAAGTATAAATTCTTCGTGAAATATTTTTACCATCATCATTGTGATAATGGATAATAACTCGATGAGGATAAGTTATTGAATCAGTTTCTCCTTCATTATAAACATCAGTTCCAAGTTCATAATTAATTGGTTGAACATCTTCATAATGAACAGGATCAGGAAGAATTTCCTCATAATTATTTTTTGAATTAGAAGTAGGGAGAACTAATAAAGATAACAATATAAAGGAAAGTCCTATAAATAGTTTTTTCTTTTTCATAGTCTTTTACCTTTTAATTCGATGAATCACCAATATAACAACTATAACCACCATTTGTATATACTTTAAAGTATATATCTAATTTGCAGTTGTTATTAACGCCAACATTATTTCCCCCAAAGCCATCACTGACAAGAGAAATATTTCCACTAGCGAAAGCGCCATAAGAAGATTCCCATCCACCACTAATCCAATCTGTTCCATTGGTTAATTTAAAGATGTCACCAGCTTCAAAGGAGATTCCTAAGCCCATGTATTCAGTACCGTCACCCGTATAATTTTCATTAACGGTCAATGCGATACCAGTTGAAACATCCCAAGTTTTTGTTCCACTAATGAAGCTACCTTCACCAACGATATACCAACCACTTGCTGGGGTTGGTGGTTCAATATCACCACCCAATTCGCCAGTAAAGACATAAGAGGCATATAAAATTTGTCCATTAACTACTCCAACAACATCTTTTTTAGTTGGGAAGCCTAGACCTTCATAAACCATCCAGTTAGAAAATTCAACATCATCTAAAGTGGATGTCACCACTGTTTTATCAGGTAAAGTCGCCCCGACAGTGGCTTCAAACGCTACTGCGTTCTCTAAAAATAATTCAGGGTAATCTTGGCCTTTTTCACCATTATAAAGACCATTTTCACCTAAAACTAAATAAGTGGTAATGGTATTTTCAGCATACTTATTAGTTTCAATTTCAGTTTTGTTTTCTTTGACAAGCAAACCGGAAAAAAGAACCATCAAGGATGTAAATAACGCAATTATTTTCTTCATGATTTTTTCCTCCTTATTTCTTAATTACAACAATTCCATAAGCAGGAATTGAGGTATTTGTCGCACCATTTAATGTATACACTGTGGATGAAGTTGTGCTATAGGAATATGAATTTCCATTTAAACCACAATTAATCATAATTGTGTAAGCGCCACTATCATATGTAAGTGTATAAATTAACATATCTGTATTGCTTGGTGTTTGAACTCCTTCATAAGAAACGAACTTACCAAATGTCTTTTTGATTTCTATTAATTTTTGATAGACATCAAAGACATCATTATCAGTCGAACTTAATTTTTGTTCAGCGACTGATTTTAAGACATTTTTATTATGTGAATCCATCTCAATAGTGTATGAATTAAATTTGTAAGAAGGAGTAATTGTTTCATCACCCCATTTGAATGGTTGACGATACCATAAATCCTTATTATTTTCGTTTCCATATTTTTCAACATGGCTATTTGTATTACCACTCATACCAAGTTCATCACCATAATAAATCCAAGAAATACCAGGTGATAAAATCGTACTTGCCGCCAAAACTTTCGCGCGATTATATTCAGTAGATGTACCAACAACATTATCAATAACATTAACATGATTAATTGCTCTAGCGGTATCGTGGTTAGATGTAAATGGCGAATTAATAAAATCACTTCTATTTCCATATGGAACAGTGACAGAACCTCCACTAGTGGTGTTGGTAATTTGAGTCGTTCCACTCGTATTGTATTTGTTATATGTTTCGTTAGGTTGAGTAACTGACATATAGGAAGCATTCATTCCATTCGCATTTTGATATAACCATTCAGAATTATGATAGAAAAGAGAGAAATCAAATTGTGAATCAAGGGCTTGATAATATGGAGCGATACGCGCACCATAGCCATCAAAATTTTCACCAACTAAGAAGCATGATGGATAGACAGCTTTAACCTCATTTGCGAACTCTTTCCAGAAATTAACATTCTTTGTTAAATCGCTAGAATAATCAAAGGCGACTGTCACATCTTCCATCTTTTCTTCATCGTAATATGATTTTTCACCAATATCTTCGATGACGATATCGCTTCCAGTATCATCGACTTCATCTTTCATATAAATATGTTTGACTGCGTCTAATCTAAAACCATCCAAGCCAAAACTTAACCAATATTTAGCAAGATTACAAACCATTGTTCTTGTTAATTGGCAATCATAGTTAAGTTCCGCCATTGAAGAACCAAATTTACCATAATAATAGTAATTACTCTCTCCATCACGATACCAATCTGGATGATCTTCTACATTGATATCAATATATTTTCTTTGTTCAGTGGAATAATATTTGACAGTATCACCTTTAAATTTCCAATGATACATATCACGATAACTCACTTCATTACCGTTTTCATCTAAACCCACTAAAGCTTTTTGTGAATTTCTAAACCATAAATTATTTTTAGAAGTATGATTTAAAACTAAATCCATTAAAACATACATTCCATTTTTATGGGCTTTATACATCAATTCTCGATAATCATCAATCGTGCCAAATTTGGAATCAACACTATAAAAATCAGTGACATCATATCCATGATATGAACCACTTTCTTGAATTGGTGTAAGCCATAATACTTGAACACCTAAATCATTTTTCAAATAGTCTAAAGCATCGATGATTCCTCTAATATCACCAACACCATCACCATTGCTATCTCTAAATGATGGAACAAATATTTGATATCCAACACCTAAAGTTGAGAATTTATCACTTGTAGGTGAAGCTGGATAACGATCATTAGAAGAATTAATATCACTAATGCTTCGATATTGTCCAGTTGTGTCTTCAATGGTTGGGTTGACTGCGACTTCTTGTCCACTTTCAAAGGAATAATCGTAAACAGAACCTTTCGTTAAGAATAGGTGCATAGAACCATTTGTTCTAAAATGTGAGGAAAAATCAGAAATAAATGTGTCTCCACTTCCATCGCTGGTCCAATGTGATCCACCGCCCATCGATGATTGTTTTACAATCAAGAATCCCACTCTTGATGCATTAACAAATGAGACTGGTTCCCCACTTTTGCCTCCAATAATATCATCACGATACAAATCAATATCGTAAATAATTCCATATTGATCAATTTCAATATCTTTTCCATCAAGTTTATTAGTCATGATGGAATCAGTCATTACATGGAAAGTGTTCTTTAATTTTGGGTCTGTTGCCCCCCATAACGAACCTTCATGATCGATTGGTGCATTTTGCCAAATCCATACTGCGTATTGCTTGTGCTCTTCAATCGAAGCCCCAGGACGATTGTAATGAATGTACAAATGTCCAGGTTTTGACCATGAATTAATCCATGCTTCATAATCATCAACATCTGAATATGAATAGCTTTCGCTTTCACTTTCGGAACTTTCAGTTTCACTAACGTATTGGGATGTACTTTCTGAAGAAGTTTGACTAGAAGAATCAACATCCTCTCCATTACAAGCCACTAACGATAACGAAAAAAGAATGACCGTTAAAAAAATACTTTTTTTCATAACCTCTCCTTATTTAATTAAACGTATAGTACCGATAAATTAACTATAATTTATCTTATATATAAAGTCAAATTATATATCGCGAATTATTGTTCTTCAGCGAATAAATCGTAGACAAAAGCTTGACTAATTCGAAAAATAATTTTATCCCCTAATTTATGAGATTTTTTTGCTTTAACGTATATTTGACCATCAACATCATCAGGAGCGTTCCAATAACTCCTCGCTAAAACACATTCATTATCAAATCCAACAACTAAACCTTCCATTACTTCATTTAGATGAGTTTTTGCTTTTTGATAAGATATTTTTTGCTGTGCTTTAAGCACTCTATCTAAACGATTTTGTTTAACATCTTCTTGTATTTGATTTCTCATTCTATAAGCTTTTGTTCCTTCTTCTTTTGAAAAAGTAAAAGCACCAAGATGATCAAATTTAATTTCTTCAATAAATTTAATTAGTTGGTCAACATCTTCTTCACTTTCGTTAGGAAAACCAACCATGACAGTAGTTCTAAGTACAGCGTTAGGGACTTTTTCTTTAATTTTATTAAATAAATTTAATAAGAATTTCTTATTTCCTCTTCTATTCATCGCTTTAAGAATTTTGTCTTCCGAATGTTGAATTGGTATATCGAAATATGGAGTTAATCTTTTCTCTTTTGCAATTAAATCGATTAATTCATCGCTAATTTCATCAGGATATAAATAAAGTAATCGAATATATTCAAATGATTCTATTTTTAATAATTCTTTTAAAACATCAACAATGCTAATTTGTCCATCTAAATCGATACCATATTTTGATGTATCTTGTTCTAATACAACGATTTCTTTGATTCCTTTATTAGCGAGAACATGAGCCTCACTTACTATATCTTTTAAAAGACGAGAATGAAATCTCCCTCTTATTAGAGGAATTGCACAATAAGTGCAGCAATTATCACATCCATCACCAATTCTTAGATAAGAAGTTACAGGACCGCTAGTTAAAACACGGTATTTATCGCTGACACCTTTGATATCATATTGTAAATTATCATCAATAGTTTTTAATAGTTCATTAAATCGATAATATTCTTTGATAGGAATAAATAAATCAACTTCCGGCATCGATTGTTTTAATTCATTAAAATATCGCTCTGCTAAACAACCACATACCACTAATTTTTTATGATATTTAGCCATTTCAAAAATCGTCTCGATAGACTCTTTCTTGCTCGATTCAATAAAACCACATGTGTTAATGATTATAATATCAGCGTTTAAAGGATTATTTGTAATTTCATAATTATCATGTTCTAATAATCCTAAAATATTTTCGCTATCAACTTGATTTTTATTGCAGCCTAAAGAAACGATTCCAACTTTTTTTCTTTTCATAATTATTCACTTCGTAAAGCAATAACTGGGTCTTTCTTCGAGGCAAAATATGCAGGAATTAAACCAGATATAAGTGTTAAAACAAATGAAATGCATGGCAAGATAATTATTCCATACCATGGAACAACGACAGTTAAAGATATTTCCGCAAGTGCAGAAATAATGAAGGTTATTGGAATATCAAACAATAAAGCGAAGACAACACCGAAAACTCCAGCCGCTAAACCGATGATAAATGTTTCAGCATTAAACACATTAGCGACATCGACTTTCCTTGCTCCCATCGCTCTTAATACACCAATTTCTTTAGTTCTTTCTAAGACAGAAACATAAGTAATAATTCCAATCATTATGCTCGAAACCACTAATGAAACAGAAACGAAAGCAATAAGAACTATCGAAACAGAATCAACAATTGTTTGTACGCTAGTCATTAAAGTTCCAACTGTATCAGTGTGAACAATCTTTTCTTTATTGACCATTTCTTTAATGTTTTCTTCTGATTCATTAGGGTTTTCTTCCCTTATTCTTTGTTCCACTAATGAATTATATTCATCAAATAATTTATTAATATTATTTTTGCTTGAGAATGATTTTGGATAAATATAAATAGATGTTGGATCACTTAAATCACTGACACCAAGAGTTTTTAAATTACTTGAATAAGTATTTTTTCCAGATTGTATAGTAGTTCCAGTAAAGGCATCAATTTCTTGATTTTCTTTTTGATACATCACCACATTCGTGTCACTTGTAGTATATCCTTCAATACTTTCATTATTTGCTTCGTTAATTAAATATTCTGTTAACGATGGTAAATATCCAATCGCGCCAGAAAGCGAGGTGGATGTAATGCCTTTTTTTGCACGAATAATACCGCTGATTTTGATTTTTACAGTATTGGATGAATTCTCGATTGAAGATAGTAATTCATCGCCTGTCTTTTTGATGAAATAATCATAATTTTCACTACTTTGAACAGTCGATTTTTTATATGTCACATAGCTCGCAGGAATGTAATATTCTAAACCAACAATTTCTTCGAACGACATTGAAAAAGGAACATCTTCCATTGGGTTTGGAATAATGGAAGGTTGGAATGAATGGACCATTTGTTCCATCATTGGTCGAGGTGATTTTAATCCAAGACTAATCAATAAATAATCATCAATATTATTATATTGATCGACGATAACGACAACTTCATTTATGTTTTTAGGCATATTACCATATAACAAATCGTATTGATCCATTAACACTGATGAATAATCTTGGGTTGGATTATTCGCATAGTCATAATTAGGTATTAATTCACAATACGCTGGAAAGTTATCACTTGAAAAATATGTTTGAACTAAAGAAGCGTATTCTAAAACGACATTTAACGCAATTGGATTCATTCCTTCGTAATATGCTTCGTTAGTTAAATTAAGTGGATAGACTTGTAATCCATCTTCTCGATAAATATTCATATTCGCACTATAACGATATTGAATTGATAAAATATCTTTTTTATATTTATCTACTACTTCACTATTTTCTAAAAATTGTTTAAAAGCTTTCGTGTCATTTGTCGCTTTCGAAGACGCTAATTGGGCAATCATTTTCGAAATAGTGTCATCTTCACCAATCATTTGGTCGGATGGATATTTCTCTTTATCGGCGTTATTATTTTGCATAAATTGCGCCATTAAAGAGGTGACATCAAGTGCATCTTTATTTACTGAAATAGGATAAGAAGTCAATGCATCTTGTTGAACGGTATTAATATAGTTACTAAAACCAAACGAAAGGCTAAGTATCAAAGCGATACCAATAATACCAATTGAACCCGCGAATGAGGTAAGAATCGTTCTTCCTTTTTTGGTTTTTAAATTGTTTAATGATAAACCAAGAGAAGTCAATAAAGACATTGAAGAATATTTTTTTCTTTTTGTATTGATTGCTTTATTATCTTTTTCCTTTTTCTTTAATATTTCTTCTCTTTCTTTCGGAGTTTCACCTTTATATGGCTTTGTATCATTAGTGATAAGACCATCGCTTATTGATACAATTCTCGTCGCATATAAATTAGCGAGTTCAGGATTATGGGTAACCATAATAACTAAACGATCTTTTGCAACTTCTTTGAGTAAATCCATAATTTGGATAGAAGTTTGACTATCCAACGCACCGGTAGGTTCATCCGCTAAAAGAATTTCTGGGTCATTGACCAAAGCTCTAGCAATTGCTACTCTTTGCATTTGTCCGCCAGATAATTGGTTAGGCATTTTCTTTTCTAACCCTTTAAGACCAACTTTTTCTAATGCACTGATGGCTTTTTGCTTTCTTTCTTTCGATTTCATCCCAGAAATTGTTAATGCAAGTTCAACATTTTTTAAAACATTGATATGCATAATTAGGTTATAACTTTGGAAAATAAAACCAATAGAATGATTTCGATATGTATCCCAATCACGTGATGTATATTTTTTAGTTGATTTTCCTTCAATTAATAAATTTCCATCAGTGTATCGGTCTAATCCACCGATAATATTTAATAATGTTGTCTTACCACATCCAGATGGACCGAGTATTGCAACAAATTCATTTCTCCTAAAATTAATAGTGATTCCTTTTAATGCATGTACTACTGGTTGACTCTTAGAAATATAATCTTTTGTAATGTTTTTTAATTTAAGCATATAAAAGACCTCCTTATTATTAAAAATAATAACAAGTTATTTCTTATTAATAAATAAAATTAATTATTAAAATATAATTCTAATTGAAAAAATTGTAAATCTAGCATTTCCATCAGCGATATTCGAGGAAGAAATACTAATGTTTGAATCATTGATATTTTCAAATGAAAAATCAAATGAATCATTTTCGGAAGTCACAGTATCACAGACAGAGGAATATGTGCCATTTACCCCTATTAAAGCGTCTTGATCGACATTGAGAACATTGTCATATGAATTAAATTTTGCATAAGGACGACCAGAAATAATCATGCTTTTAATTTCGTTAGAAGAAGTGAATGTAAATGTACCACTCGCACTCGATGAACCTAATTTTAATCCACCATTATCACAATATGTTTTAGTATAAGTAAACGATGAAAAAGTTATTAATTCAGAGTAATTAAAACTTTCTTCAACAAAACTTAATGCTGCAGATGATTGAGACACATCCGCGCCAGACATTGTATTTTTTAAGTCAACATCAATATTTTTTAAAGGTTCTTGACTAGTTTCTTCTTCACTTTCTTCACTAAGATTAGTTTCACTACTAATTTCACCTGATTGCTCTTCACTAGACTCAATAGAAATAGAATCATTTACCTTAGAACAAGAAGAAAATACTAGAAGCGTACTTAATAAAACAAAGATTTTTTTATAAAACATGAATTGTCCTCCTAAAATAATAATTTAATTTTTAATTCATTTTTTATATATAATGATAGTAGCATAATATTTCATATTTTGAAATAAATAGACAGGGGGAGGATTTATGGCAACTAAAAAAGATGAAACGAGAGTGTATCATGTTTCCAAAAGAAAAGAAGACGACAAATGGCAAGTAATCGGTAAAGGCGATACTAAAGCTATTAAATTATTTAAAACTAAAGCGGAAGCGGAAGAATACGCAAAAAAGATGGCAAAAAATCAAGAAGGTGCTGTATTGATTCATGCTTCTAAAGGAAAAAATAAAGGAAAAATTAGTTCTGGCACAACATACTCCAAAAAATAATTAGAGTAACGGTGCAAAAATTCTAAGAATAATTCTAAATAATTTTCTAAATATATTAGTCTTGACACAACTTTCAAGACTAATTTTTTTTGAAAGAACAAATGATTCAGTAAAATCATTATAAATATCTTTTAAACAACTGCTTTTATAAATAAATGTACTATTTTCAAAATGCAAAAATAATGAGCGATAATCAAGGTTAACTGTACCAACAGTGCCCATAATATCATCCGCTAAAAAGACTTTTCCATGAACAAATCCTGGTTCATATTCATAAATTTTTACACCAGCTTCAATTAATGGTCGATAATAACTTCTCGTCACTTCAAAAACTAATTTTTTATCAGGTATTCCTGGACAAAGAATTCTCACATCAACGCCAGATTTTGCCTCTAAACACAAGGCTTCTTGCATTTCTTGATTTAATATTAAATATGGCGTTGAAATATAAATATATTTATTTGCCCTATTAATTATTTTTAAATATACGTTATGACCAATAGATTCATAATCATATGGAACTGAACCATATGGTTGAACGAGTCCATCTCTTTTTAATGGATAGTTTTTTGGCAAAAAGTTTCTTGGTTGATAGTATTCAAAATCAGGTAATTTTTCTTTTTCTTTAAAAATGTGCCATGTTGATAAGAATAATGTCGTCAATGAAAAGACGGCTTCTCCTACAATCATGATAGCGTTATCTTTCCATTTACCAAATCTAATTTCTTCATTAATGTATTCATCAGCGAGGTTAATTCCACCAGTAAAACCTATGTAACCATCGATAACAATAATTTTTCTATGATCGCGATTATTATATCTAATATCAATAATGGGTTTAATTTTATTAAATGGAAATGATTTAATTCCGTAAGAATTTAACTTTTTATAATAATTTCTTGGTAAAGTGGATAAACAACCGAAGTCATCGTATATTACTCTAACATCCACTCCTTCTTTAGCTTTTTGAATTAATATATCCAATATAGAATTCCACATTTTGCCAGGATGAATTATAAAATATTCTAAAAAGATATATTTTTTTGCCGTTTTTAATTTTTCTAAAATGTGTGGAAAAGCATCTTCACCCCATTTATAAAATGTGACATTGGTGTTTGAATATAAATTTGAACAAGAATTATCAGTGATATATTTTGCTATCGAACAACAATTGTCATCTTTTTCTAAATCGATTTTTTCTAATGTATTATAAGCAGAATTCGCAGCTTTGATGGTGTTTTTGATTGGGGTAACAATTTTCTTTTCTTTTCTTTTGAATTTTTTATTTGCAAAAAGCAAATAAAATATTGTACCAAAAATTGGTGTAACAACATCAAAAAATAACCAACTGATTTTATAACCGTTATCCATCTTAGAATTGATGATAATTATAGCGATTGGAATGGCGATTATTTCAAATATCATTTGGATTATCCAAAGATATAAATTAGCGAGATAAATTGCGACTATTAAAATCGCGAATTGTATTAAAAACAATATCGCAGTTAAAGTAACAGGAGAAAATATTTTCGTTAGAGTTTTTTTCATATACTATTTACTTTTTTGAATTGATTTTCTTATCTCACATGTACTTTCTATTTCATTTTTAACATTGCCAGGAAGAGGCAAGGATAAAATATTTCCAATTAATAATCTTGCTTGAGAAAGTAATTCTTCTTTTAATTTGCTCGATTTTGACATGATATAGAAAAAGGTAAATAAAGACATTAATCCTAAAGAAATAAATAATACAGCGCATATTAAAAAGATATAGGATAAATTAAATGTTTTGTATGTACATATATAGGCAATAATACCAGCGATTCCTAATATTAACATTATGATTGTTAATAACGGAACTTTTTTGTCTAATTTATAATAATCTTTTTCAATTTTTTTAAGTCTAGAATAATTGGGCATTTTTTTATTTATGGTAAATACCATTTTGACGTTTTCTCCTTCTGGAGTTTCCCCTTTATAGATATAGCCAAAACTTTCTTTCTCATAACGAAATACTTCTTTATTTGACTCTGGAACAACAAAATCTTTAGTTATCATTTTTCTCAATTTCCTTAATTTTTAAAATTATTTGGTCTTTCTTTTCTTGCTCTTTCAAAGAAAGTTTATTAAATGAATTTATTCTATAAATAGAATATATTGCTGCTAAAACAATGCAAATAGTTGAAGGAATCACAAAATAAGGGAAGATATCTTTATTCTCGCTAATAATAAATGTAATTAAGAAAGAAGTAAGAATAATAAAGGCAAGGACACAAAAAATAATAACTGGATAAAATGGTATGGGTTTTATATCTTTAAAATATTCTTTTTCTAATGAACGAATTGTTTCGATTTGAGGAACACTATCATCTCTAGTAAAGGAAGCGATGATATATTCACCTTCTTGTTTTTCTTCACTTAATTTCCAATGAAATATTTCGTATTCTTTTACTTTTAAAGAAAAAGATGTTTGATGTACTTTTTTTGTCATGTATTCCATATTTACTATTTTAGTAAAAATACGAAAAAAAATATATACTATATTTTCAATTTTATTTTATAAGGCCTATAAAATAAAAAAATTAGATTAACTTGTTAATCTAATTAATAGCAAAGGACTGGTGGCCCAAGCCAGGATCGAACTGGCGACACAAGGATTTTCAGTGCTTTGCTCTACCAACGGAGCTATCGGGCCTTA
>JBJEDU010000017.1:0-7799 GCA_051872395.1 Bacilli bacterium
ACTGACCCATTTTTGTATGATATAAAGATATTTAATGATGATGAAGTGATATATCAAAAAGTTGGTATTAGAAGTATCAAAATAGAAAACGGAATATTTTTAATTAATGGTGTTCATCAATTATTAAAAGGTGTCAATCGTCATGAAACTAATCCATATACTGGAAACTATGTAACAGTTGAAGATACTTATAAAGATTTAAAACTAATTAAATCGTGTTATGTCAATGCGATTAGAACGAGCCATTATCCAAACATTCCAGAATTTTATGAATTATGTAATGTCCTTGGTTTATATGTTATGGATGAAGCGGATTTAGAAACTCATGGTGTGACCACTTCTAAAGGTGGCTATGATTTAAAACTCTGGAAAGAATTTACTGAAAACGGTTTATATGATTATTCAGTGACTCAAAGAGAAATATCGCTATATGAAAGAGATAAAAACTATACTTGTGTTATTATCTTTTCTCTTGGTAATGAATCGAGTTTTGGTCCAATGTTTTTTGATGGTATCAAATATTTAAAATCACATGATGACCGTCCAATTCATTATGAAGGAATTTTTAACATAAAAGAATTTGATGAAGATTTATATTACACAAAAGACATTGATATAGTTTCAAGAATGTATCCTGATTATGATTGGCTAGTAAATGATTATTTAAAAGATAAAAGAGAAACTCGTCCTCTCGTATTATGTGAATATTCACACGCGATGGGTAATAGTGTAGGTGATATAAAAGACTACTTTGATATATTTGTTTCATCTCCAAGATTTATGGGTGGATTCGTTTGGGAGTGGTGCGATCATGGAATAATAAAGGATGGAAAAATTCTTTATGGTGGAGAATTTAATGAACCAATTCATGATGGTAATTTTTGTGTTGATGGTTTAGTGACAGTCTTTAGAGAATTTAAATCTAATACTTTAGAAATGATTGAAATATATAAAGGTAATAACAAGAAAGAAAAATTAAAAACGCTGCTAAAACCACTTAAAAATTATGGTCATTATGACAAAATTGATGAAATTTATAAAATTAATAACCACGATGGAGAAATAAAAGAAATTAATTTTAATGGTAATAATTTATTAGTTAAACCAATAAGTGTTAATTTTTTAAGGGCAAAAATTGATAACGAAAATTTTAAAGTTAACGATATTGATTTAATTAAAAATAGCGAAAGAAAAGTTATTAGCTACAAAAGAAAAGACAACGTTATTTCTTATGATGTTTTATTAATTAATAATGGAGTGTCTCTCATCAACTACAAGATAAAATATTCGCTTTTCAATGAATATGTTGATATCAATTTAAAATACAAAATTCTTAAAGAAAATTTATATGTTCAAAAAGCTGGATTATATTTTGCTTTAAATAAAAATAATAGCGAATTTACTTATTATGGTTTTGGTCCATATGAATCATATATCGATAAACATCATTATGATCATCTTGATGAATTTAGTGTTCAAGTAAAATCAAACTTATCTAATAATTTAAAACCCCAAGATTCTGGAGAAAGATATTATTGCTCCTATCTTAAACTTAAAGATATCGAAGTAAATGCGACAAAGTCTTTTTCATTAAATGTCTTACCTTACGATTATCAGTATATTGAAGATACGAAACATAATTACGATTTAGTGGAAGCGAATGAAACTTATGTTTCGCTTGATATTTTTGCCTCTGGTGTTGGGAGTAATTCCTGTGGGCCTGATTTAAAAGAAAAATATAAAACACCATCAAAAGGACATAACACTTTTAGAATAAAATTTATTGATGAGGAGATGAAATAATTATGAGTAAACGCATTTATCTTTTAGGTTCTATCAATGTTGATATATCAATAACGACACCATATATTCCAAAACAAGGAGAAACATTAACTGGTTCAAACTTTTTTATGGCCGGTGGAGGCAAAGGAGCGAATCAAGCTGTGGCAATAAAAAGAATGGGCGTTGATTTATCTTTTCTATCTTGTGTTGGTAATGATGCATTCGCAAAAGAACAACTTAACAATTTAAAAAATGAAGGAATCGATACTAAAAATATAAAACAATTGAAAGACGCGAATACGGGTTCAGCGATTATTTTACTATGTAATAACGATAATCGAATTATTTTAAATCCCGCAGCGAACATTCAAATTAAAAAAGAAGATATTATCTCATTTTTAAAAGACGCGAAAGAGGAAGATATCTTTTTAACTCAATTAGAAAATAATATTGACGCGACATCTTTTGCGTTAGAGTACGCGAAAGAGCAAAAGAAAATGACTGTCATATTAAATCCTGCTCCAATGAATAAAAATATTATTGATTATTTAAAGTTCGTTGATATTTTAATTCCAAATGAAACAGAGTTGGAATTATTAGGAGGATTAGATTACATCAAATCTAATAATGTGAAAACTTTAATTGTTACTTTAGGAAGTAAAGGTTATCGATTAATTGATAATAACAAAGATGAAATATATCCAGCGATAAAAATAAAGCCTGTCGATACAACATCGGCCGGAGATACTTTCGTTGGTATATTTACCGCATTATATTCAAATGGAGAATCGATAGAAACCGCTAGTAAGTTTGCCTCTATTGGAGCCTCTATCGCGTGTTTGTCTTATGGTGCTCAACCAAGCATACCTACTAAAGAAAAAATTGAAGATTATATAAAACATAACCTTTAATTATTAAAAATTTATTGCCATTATTTTTCCTTCATTAATAATTAATTATTCAATTATAAAAATAATTATTTATTATAGAGTTTTATCTTTATACCTTGTAAGATTAGATATATATGGCACCAAATAAAAAAATAGATATTAATAATATCGAAAGATTTAATCCTGATATCGATAATGGTTTAACAAGTAGTCAAGTTGAACAAAGAAAAAAAGAAGGATTAGTTAACAAAACCAAAGCATTTGTCGGTAAGACATATTTAGAAATAATAATTAATGATGTTTTTAATCTCTTTAATGTTCTTCTTTTCATTATCGCTGCATTAATGATTTATGGTGAATATTATTCTGGTCTATTTTTCTTAGCGGTTTTAACTCCAAATATCATAATTACTTTATATCAAGATATAAAAGCCAAAAGATTGATGGAAAAATTGAGAATAATGACCGCGCCTAAAGTGAATGTTATTCGAGATGGTCAAACTCTTTCTATCGACCCTAACGAATTAGTGTTAGATGACATCATGTTAATTAAAGGTGATAGCCAAATATCTGCTGATGGGATAATTAAAAAAGGGACCATTACACTAAATGAATCATTATTAACTGGTGAAAGTGATAATGTTTATAAAAAAGACAACGATGTTATTTATAGTGGATCATTTTCTGTCAGCGGTGAAGCTTATGTCCAAGTTAATAAAGTTGGTAAAGATAGTTATATTGAAACAATTCAATCAAAAGCTAAGTCATTTAAAAGAAGTCCAAGTGAGATATTAAAATCTCTTCGATATTTATTTAGAGGAATTACTATTATCGTCATCTTTATGGGTATCATGATGATAGTTACGAATTTAATTCAAGGGAAGATGTCAACGATAGCTGGATTTAAAGAGACGATTGGTCCTTTGTCAGGTGCTTTAGTGGGGATGATTCCTTCTGGATTATATTTATTGACCTCAGTCGCTTTAGCGGTTGGTGTTATTGCTTTGTATCGTAAAAAAACTTTAGTTCAAGATTTCTATTCTTTAGAAATGTTAGCGAGAACGGATATTTTATGCGTTGATAAAACTGGCACTATTACGGACGGCGATATGCAATATAAGCAAACCGTCATTTTAGATAACAAATACACTGATAAAGAAATTCATTTGATAATATCAAATATTTTAAACGCTACTAAAGATGATAACTTCACTGCGAAAGCCTTAAAAGTTGAATTTAATGACCCACTAACTGGAATTGTTAAAGAAACTCTTCCTTTCAATAGTGAAAATAAATATTCAGGCGCAACCTTTGCGACATTAGGTTCATTTTATTTAGGCGCGTTAGAGTATTTAAATGTCAATCAAAAATCTCTTATTGGAAATAAAATTAGAGACTATACATCAAAAGGTTATCGAGTTTTAGTTTTAGCGAAAGGTGATTTACCAATCATTGACCACAAAGCCCAAGGATTATTATCTCCAATTGCTTTTATCGTTTTAATGGACCACATTCGTGAAAGTGCGGTCAATACATTTAGTTGGTTCAATGAAAATGATGTTCAAGTGAAAGTTATATCAGGTGATAACGCTGAAACAGTGTCTGAGATTGCTCGTCAAGCTGGGATTAAAGATTCTTTGAACTATATTTCTTTAGAAAAATTAACTGATGAAGAAGTGAAAGAAGCAGCGAATAAATACAATGTTTTTGGTCGAGTATCTCCTGAGCAAAAACAAATTTTAATTGAATCGATGCATCAAGCTGGACATACAGTAGCGATGACTGGAGATGGAGTTAATGATATCCTCGCTTTAAAAAAGGCTGATTGCTCTATCGCTATGGCAAGCGGAAGTGACGCTGCAAGAAAAGTTAGTCATTTAGTGTTACTTGATTCTAATTTTGACCGTTTACCATCAGTGGTTAGTGAAGGTCGACGTGTCGTCAATAATTTACAAAGAACCAGTTCTTTATTTTTATGTAAGACAATGTTTGCGATGGTCTTTTCATTTATTTTCTTATCCATGCAATTAATATTTAATAATCCAAATATTGCTTATCCATTTTTTACTAATCACATGTATTTATGGGAATTTTTTGGAATAGGTATCACTGCTTTCTTTTTAGCGCTTGAACCTTCTAAAGAAAGAATCAAAGATAAGTTTTTATCGAATATTTTGAAAAAAGCAATTCCGGGTGGAACGATAATGATTGTTTCCACTTTAATATATTTCTTGTTATATACACTTCATTATCATCATCTTGTTTTTACTGGGGTTACCAGTTTAGAACAAGCAGTTTCAATGGCGACAATATCAATGTCAATTATGTGTTTAGTGGTTCTTTATCGCATTTGTAAGCCGTTTGATAAATATCGAACAATCATCTTCGTTGGCGCTTGTGTTATCGATTTATTAATTCTTGGTGGATTTGGTTTATATGATATTTTAAATCATACAGTGGATCCATTATTGAAGATTGGTTTCATTAATCTCGATGGTATAAATTATTTCACTATTTTATTTAATGTTGTTCTTTTTGGAGCATTATATTTGTTTATTTTTTCATTAATAGATTTAATTAAAAAAAGAAAGAAAGCGTAAATAATATGAATATTAGAATATCTAAAGAAGTAGAAGAAGCTTTAAAAAATCATCAACCAGTCGTCGCTTTAGAATCGACCATTATTTCACATGGTATGCCATATCCTAAAAATGTTCAAACTGCTTTAAAAGTTGAACAAACCATTCGTGATTTAGGAGTTGTTCCTGCCACGATTGGAATTATTGATGGAGTGCCGGTCATTGGTATGAGCAATGAAGAAATTGAACAATTTGGTAAAAGAAAAGACGTGGTGAAAGTATCTCGAAGAGATTTACCTATTGTTTATGCAAAAAAATTATATGGCGCCACTACAGTGGCAGCGACAATGATTTTAGCTAATCAAGCGGGAATAGAAATATTTGTTACTGGTGGAATAGGTGGTGTTCATCGTGGTGCGAGTGAAACGTTTGATATATCCGCGGATCTCGACGAATTAGCGAATACCCCTGTCACTGTTATATGCGCTGGGGCAAAAGCAATTTTAGATTTACCTTTAACCTTAGAATATTTAGAAACCAAAGGTGTTCCAGTTTTAGGTTTTCAAACAGAAGAATTACCAGCCTTTTATACGAGAACTAGTGGCTTAAAAGTTGATTACAAAATTGATTCATACCTTGAAGCCGCACAAATCATTAAAGCCAAAAGAGATAATAACCTTAAAGGTGGAATATTAATAACTAATCCAATCAAAAAAGAAGACGCGATGGATGAAAAGATTATTAATGAGGCGATAGAATCTGCTTTAAAAGAAGCAGATAAAAATAACATTAAAGGAAAAGAAATAACTCCTTTCTTGCTTAAAACTATTGTCGAAATTACCGGAGGTAAATCATTAGAAAGCAATATCAAATTAGTGTTAAACAATGCTTTTTTAGGTGCTTCTATCGCTAAAGAACTAGTAAAATTAAAATAGATTATGAAAACTGAAAGACGATTTGCTAACGAATTAAAAACGATGATGTCAGAAATGCCTTTAGAGGATATTACTGTTTCTTTGTTATGCAAAAAGTGTCATGTTCAAAGACAAACTTTCTATTATCACTTTCATGATATTTACGACCTCATTATGGTCGTGTTTTTAAATGAGAAAATCGTCGGTGTACAAGAAGCTAAAAACATTACTCAATTAATTAGTAGACTCTATGAATACTACACTAAAAATAAAAACTTTATCGACGCTTCTCTTCAAAGCGCAGGTAAAGACTTATTTGAAGAATTTGTTTTTAATAACACTTACCAAGGATTATTAAAAATAATGAATCAAACTTCTCCATCTAGTAAAAAAATCACCGCGTTAGAAAGAAAATCTATTATTAGATTTTATTCATATTCTATTACTAACTGTTATATTTATTATCTTTCTAACCACAAAAATAAAAACTTAAAAGATTTACTTAATAATTTCTCATTTATTGGTGATGATTTCTTAGAAAAATCATGTTTAGCCATTTTAGAAAATAGAAAATAAATACGATGATAGATTTTGAATTTGTTTCACCAACCAAAATATATTTCGGTAAAAATAAAGAAGATGAAATTGGTCAAATTATTTCATTATATAATTTTTCTAATATTTTAATTATTTGTGGTCAACATTCTTATAAAGATGGATTAGTGCAAAAAGTTATCAAAAATATTGAAAGTTATCATATCAATTATTTGCTTCATGTTGGTGTGAGGGCTAATCCTGATGTAAATACTGTTAAACAAATATTAAGCAAAATAAAAAATATAAAAATTGATTTGATTCTCGCTATCGGGGGAGGATCAGTTATTGATACTGCCAAAAGCGTTTCGGTTTCTTATTTTTATGACAAAGACCCTTTTGATTTCAATATTAAAAAGGCGATTGCAAAGAAAGCTTTACCAATTGGAGTTATTTTAACTTTATCAGCTTCAGGAAGTGAATTATCTTCTTCGTGTGTCATTCAAAATGATGAAACTCATGTAAAAGTTGGTTTTAATAGTGATTTAATTCGACCGCTTTTCGCTGTTATGAATCCGACATTAACTTACACTGTTCCATATAATCAAAAAATGTATGGTGTTATCGATATAATTTCTCATTCTTTAGAACGCTTTTTCAATGAATCAAACTCTGATTCTTTAGCGGATTCTTTTGCTTTAAGTATTATTAAAACTACTCTAAAAAATGCTTATCGATTAAAAGAAGATAATCCATATGATTATTCTGCCCATGGAGAAATTATGTTATGTTCATCTTTCTCTCATAATGGAATAACAGGTATTGGAAAAGTATTTTCGATGCCTGTTCATCAATTAGAACACGCTTTAAGTGGACTATATAATCATATCCCTCATGGAGCAGGTTTAGCCCTTTTATTACCTCGATGGATGGATTATTATAAAAATATCGATATTGATAAATTTGATATTTTTGCAAAAAATATTTATGACTCTCATTTACTAGATAAAAAAGAAAATGCAAAACTAGGGGTGGAAAGATTTAAAGAAGATATTTATAATCTAACTAATATCAAAGATTATAAAGACCTTGGTATTACT
>JBJEDU010000018.1:0-34697 GCA_051872395.1 Bacilli bacterium
ATGGGTCTATAAATACGCGACATTTGAATTATTTAAAAAACTAAATAATGATGTTTCTTGGAATCACTGGGGAAAAGAATATATCGATTGGTATGACACTCACTCTACCGCTCCTAGAAGCATGATTGATGATATCAATTATATTATTTATCTTCAATATATTGCTTTAAAGCAATATAAACATTTATTCTCTTACGCAAAAAAACAAAATATCAAAATTATATCTGATATGCCATTTTATGTCGGCTTTGATTCTGTGGAATGTTGGACTAATCGCGACCAATTTATGTTTGATGAAGAAAACAATCAAACTTTAGTTGGTGGTGTACCACCAGATGCTTTTTCAGATGATGGTCAATTATGGGGTTCACCAATTTACAATTTTGAGAAGATGAAAGAAAACGATTATTCTCTTTTAGTTGATCGTGTCGGCTATTTAGCGTCGATGTGTGATTATTTAAGAATCGACCATTTTAGAGCGTTTGATACATATTATGTCATTCCTGCTGGAAGAGAAAACGCTCGAGTGGGTGAATGGAAAGTCGGACCTCGAGATGACTTTTTCCATAAATTATATGAAAAATATCCTGATATAAATTTAATTGCCGAAGATTTGGGCGATTTATTTCCAACCGTTTTAGAACTTAGAGATCGTCTTGGTTTATCTGGAATGTATATTGTTCAATTCAATATTTTTCAATTAGAACAAACATCCGACAATAATTTGATTGTTTATTCAGGCACTCATGATAATGAGACTTTATATGGGTGGTATTTAAATTTAAAAGAACACGAAAAGAAATTCTTGATGCAAAGATTCAATTGTTTAGAAGAAGATTTATTCGATAACATCTTTAATTTTACATACAATTCTCCATCGAGAATGACAATATTCCCACTTCAAGATTTAATGAAATTAGATAATTCGGCCAGAATGAATGTTCCTGGAACAGTTGGTTATCCTAATTTCACTTGGAAACTTACTGATTTCTCTTTTAAAAATCAAATTATTTATCCAAAAAAGTGGATGAAGAGATAATTTTATAGCGTTTTTATAAGAACAATATTAAAATAAATAATAATTATTATGAGTAGAAAAAAAGTTAAAGAAATTAATGGAATTAAAATAATAAATCGATACACTGCTGCGACATTTTTTAGTGGATTATTTTCATTATTAGCGGCAGCGATATTAGTGTGTTTTATTTTTCTTCCAGGATTACTACTTATTAAAGATAATGTCGTTGTTAAAAATTTGAATGGACTAGAAACATTAACATTTTTATTCGGACAAAATCCTGATGCTTTCAATGAAATTTTAGCGATTGTTCCAACGAATTATAAATTATATTTCGTTATCGCTAATTATGTTGTCGCCGGATTATTGGTACTTGGATTACTATATTCATTATTCCTTCTTTTATATGGATTAAAACTCATTATTTTTGGAAAAGTTAAACATTATAACTGGGGTGTAAATTTAAGTGGTTTGTTATTTGGATTAGTTGTCTTTTTATTTGGCATATTAATTGGAGAATTATATTTAGCTAATTTCTTAAATACAAAATTCCCAGATGTATCATTAGGAGAAGCGCCATTTACTTCTTGCAAAATTGATTATGTCTATTTTTATGTCGGTACTTCAATTGTTATATTTTTAATACTTGTTACTATCTATCGATGTTCATTTGCTAATAAAGTTTATATTGGCGACATCTCAAAATATGACTTCGATAATCGTCCAAAAGTATCATATACATTTGTCGCTAACGGGGTGGAACAATCTTCACCTGTCGTTAAAGAAGTGGTTAATAATCAACCTCCTGCTGTCGTTTATGTCAATCCTCCAGTTAATACTAATAAAGTGAGTCGTGAAGTAGCGATTCCTAATATTGTTCCTTCGTCTAAAGAAAGTATTGGTGGTCACGCATTTTCTCAAAATACCAATATTAGAATTGCTAATATTCCTTTGAATGTGAAAACTATTGGTCCAGGTGCGTTTTCTAATTGTTTAAAATTAGAAGTCGTTTCACTTCCTGCATCAATTACTAATATCGGATATAATTGTTTCTTCAATTGTTATAACTTAAAAAGAATCAATTATGCCGGAACTAAAAAACAGTGGAGAAGAATTGCTCGTGGAAGCAATTGGCTATATAAAGCTGGTACGAATATTGTCGTTTGCACCGATGGTCCAATTATTGTAAATCCTCTTCACTAATATGAATCAAGAAAAAATTTATTATTTAAAAAAAGATATAGATGGTAATAAAAACCCTTTTACTAAATTGCATGAGATTTTATTAGAAGGCGTTATTGAAATAGATAGAATTTGTCGAAAAAATAATATTCCATACGCTTTAGCGTTTGGTTCTTGTTTAGGCATATGCAATTATCAAGGTTTTATTCCTTGGGATGATGATGTTGATATCGTTATTAATTACGAAGATAAAGATCGTTTTATTGCTGTTATGAATGAAGAGTTGAGTGATAAATATCATCTTGATTGTTATGAAAATGACAAAAGATACAATGTCTTAGTGCCTTCAATGAAGTTAAGAATTCATAACACCCTTTTAGTGGACTCGAGTTTTATGCTCCCAAATCGAATAAACAAAATCGATAATATTTTTATCGATATTTGTTATTTTATGGGAGTTCCTTCTAAAATAAAGGAACATAAAAAGGCTTTATATTTTACTAAAAGAAAAGTTGTTCCTTATGTTATTAGTGATTATTTCTTTCATCATCAACCATATAAATTAAAAGAAAAAATCAAAAAATTTGAAGAAGAATTTTATATTAAATATAAAAATTCTGATTTTATCTCACAAACTCCAATATTACCATTTCAAAATTTTAAGAAAAAAGATAATCAAATTTCTTTCCCAAAAGAAGTCATATATCCATTTAAAGAATACGAATTTTGTCATCATAAATTTTATTCTTTTAATGATGTTCATCGATTCTGCGAAATATTTTATGGTAAAGATTGTTTCGTTAAAGAAATAAATAATGAAATGGTCGATCCATTTCCTCTTAAAAAAAGAAAGAGCAATCATATAAGAAAATATTGTTTAACTAGAGAAAAATAGTACTTGACTAAAATGATATATTTTAATATATTAAATACGGTTGCAAACAACTAATTCTTATAAAAATTTATAAGAGTGGCAGATGCCACTCTTTGTTTTTTGAAGGGAGTTTCATGGAAATTAATGAATTTATTAATCTACTGAAAGATAAGATAAATAATTTATCTTATGAAATGGTGGAAGCAAAATTCCAAAGAGAAAAAGGTGATAATTATCTTCATATTATTGTCGATAGAGTCGAACCAATAAATATGGATGATATCGTCTTATTAACGAATAATCTAAACGAATATATCGATAATGAGTTAGATATTGAAGAGTTACCTCCGTTTATTATGGATATTTGTTCTCTTGGCGCTGAAAAACCAATAAAGATTGAAAACATCGATAATTATATTGGTAGATTCATACATGTTCATTTACAAAATCCAATTTCTGGAGAAAACATTTACGAAGGTGATTTAATTGAAACGAATGAAGAAGAGATTACAATCACTTATAAAATCAAAACAAGAATTAAAACATTAAAAATTCAAAAATCAAACATTTTAAAAATTAGACTAGCCATAAAGTTTTAAATAAGGAGTGAAATAAAATGGTTATCAATAGTAAAGAATTAAATTTAGCCTTAGAAGAAATTGAAGTTAACAAAGGCATTTCAAGAGATGTTGTCATTCAAGCCATTATCGAAGCGTTAACAAAAGCATTTAAAAAACAATTAGGTGGGGATGACGCAAAAGTGAAAATCGTCTTTGACGCTGATAAAGGAATCATCGAACTTTATCAAATCAAAGATGTCGTTGAAGAAGTCGTTGATGATTTCTTAGAAATATCTCCTGAAGACGCGATGGAAATAGACCCAAGTAAAGAATATAAAGTTGGCGATGAATTTTTCATTAAATCAGAATCTGAAGTTAGAAAATCTTTTGCGCTTGCTGTCAAATCTGTTTTCAAACAAAAATTCTCTGATGTCGAAAAAGCCACATTACTCGATACTTTCAAAGATAAATTAGGTACGATGATTACAGGAAAAATTGAAAAGATTGATGAAAAAGGCGCGAATATTAATATTGGTAGAACAAGCGTATTTTTACCACGTTCACAAATGATTGGTGATGAAAGATTATTAGCGGGTGATAATATTAAATTATTTGTCAGTGAAGTTTCGATGGGAAGCAAAGGTGCACGAATTGTTGTCTCAAGAGCGAATGAAGGATTTTTAAAAGCTTTATTTGTTGAAGAAATTCACGAAATTTATGATGGTACTATTGAAATTGTTAATATCGCGCGTAAAGCAGGTGAAAAAAGTAAAGTTGCTTTAATTTCAAATGATCCAAGCGTTGATCCAAGCGCCGCGTGTATTGGTCCATCTGGAACAAGAATTCAAAAGATTGTTTCTCAATTAGGAAATAGTCAAAACTCTAAAGAAAAAATTGATATTATCAACTATAGTGATAATCCAATGATTTATGCGATGGAATCAATTAAACCAGCGACTGCGATTGGTATTAAATATGATGAAGAAAATAAAAGTGCAATCATCATTGTAAAAGATGATGGATTCTCAACAGCGATTGGTAAAAAAGGTGTCAATGTTCGTTTAGCCACAAAATTAACAGGATTACATCTTGATATTAAAACCGAAACTCAAGCTAATGAAGATAACATCAATTACTTAACTTATGAAGAAGTTCAAGCGGAAGACATTAAACGTCAAAATGAATTATTAAGAAAAGAATTAGATGCTTCAACCGTATTACCAACCTTACCTGAAGGTTATGTCGCTCCACAAGAAAGAGTTTATGAAGAAGAAGAAAATGACTTCGATGAATCTTTATTAGAACAAAGTGAAAAAGAAATTGCTCCTGTCACTGAAGAAGTTGTGGAAGAAGTAAAAGAAACAGTTGAACCAACTGTTGAAACTGTTCAACCAGTTAAAGAAGAAATTAAAAAGGTCGAAACAACCACAACAATTGAAGACTTGGAAAAATCTTTACAAGCTGAAGCAGATAAAAAACATGCGAAAGCTAATAAAAAATCCTTTAAGAAAAATAGCAAAAAAGAGGAAGAAGAAGAAAAATCTGAATCCGCTTATGCGACTGATCCAAGTAAATATATGTCCATCTATACTCAAGAAGAACTTGATAAAATGGACGAAGAAGAGGAAGAAGAATACGATTCATATGACGATGAAGAAATCGATTACGATGATTATGATGAGTATTACGATGATGACAATAAATAACAATGAAGAAAGAGTACTATCGTTATTGTATTGTTAATAAAGAAAAGTATCCGGTTACTTCTTTAATTAGATTAGTATTAAATTCTAAAAAAGAAGTAATCGTTGACTTATCTTATTCCTTAAAAGGAAGAGGATATTATTTTAAAAAAGATAGATTAACTCTAGAAAAAGTAGTTAATAAAAAATTATTAAATAAAGTGTTTAAAAGACCTATAGAGCAGTCTATTTACGATCAAATTTATCAGAAAGTTAGCGAGGTGATTGATGATGGCGAAAAAGAATAAAACAAATGATCGAACCACTAATGTGTCGACAAAAGTTACTGCTAATAAAGTTAAAACGAAAGTAAACCAAGGCGTTTTTACCTATACAGGCGCTATTAGTGTTCTTGAATTATCCAACACAATCAATGTTCCTGCCAATGAAATAATTAAATTTCTATTTATGCAAGGAAAAATGATAAACATCAATACTATTTTAGATGATGAATTAATTGGTCTTGTTTGTTTAGAATATGGTCTCGACTTTCAAAAGAAAGTTGTTGTCGAAGCAGAAAACTTTGAAGACTTACAAATTAATGATGATCCAAAAGAAATGAAAGAAAGACCACCTGTTGTTACTATCATGGGTCATGTCGACCATGGTAAAACAACTCTTATCGACGCAATTAGAAACTCTAATTTAGTCGCTGATGAAGTCGGTGGAATTTCTCAAGAAATTGGTGCTTATCAAAAAGAAGTTAAAGGAAAGAAAATTACCTTTATCGATACTCCTGGTCATGAAGCTTTCACTCAAATGAGAGCTCGAGGAGCATCAGTTACTGATATTGTTGTCTTAGTAGTTGCTGCAGATGATGGGGTCATGCCTCAAACCATTGAAGCGATAGACCACGCGAAAGCGGCAGGAGTCCCAATTATTGTGGCTATCAATAAAATTGATAAGCCAGATTCTGATCCAAGTCGCGTTAAAAATGAATTATTAGCGCATGATGTTATTTGCGAAGAATATGGTGGCGAAGTTATCGCTGTCGAATTAAGCGCTAAAAAGAAAATTAATATCGAAGGATTATTAGAAGCTATTCTTTTAGTAGCAGAAATGCAAGAATTAAAAGCTAATCCAAATCGATACGCTCTTGGAACTGTATTAGAAGCTAAATTGGATAGAAACGAAGGGGCCAAAGCGACATTATTAATTCAAAACGGTACACTTAAAACTGGAGATTTCTTAGTCGTTGGGACAAGTTATGGAAAAGTTAGAAGAATGACCAATGAATTTAAAAAAGTATTGAATGAAGCTTTACCAAGTACCCCAGTTTCTGTTATTGGTTTAACAGAAGTTCCAGAAGCTGGAGATCGTTTCATGGCGTTTTCAATGGAATCAGAAGCACGTGCTATTTCAACAAAAAGAAAACAAATCAAAGAAGCAAAAGCACATTCTCAAAATAGTGCGATGTCTTTGGATGATTTATTCAATCGAATTCATGAAGGTGAAGTGCAAAACTTAAATATTATTATTAAAGCTGATTCAACTGGTTCAGCGGAAGCTGTTAAGTCTTCATTAGAAAAATTATCAAACCCTAATGTTAGAATTAACATTATTCGTGCAACTAGTGGGGCAATTACTGAAAGTGATGTCTTATTAGCGAATGCTTCAAACGCGATTATTTATGGTTTTAATGTTAGACCAGATGCAAAAACTAGATTAAAGGCAGAAGAAGAAAAGGTTGAAATTAGATTACATCGGATAATTTATTCATTAATTGAAGAAATTGAAGATGCGTTAAAAGGTATGCTTAAACCAACAATGGTAGAAAATGTTACTGGTCAAGCGGAAGTTAGAAGACTATTTAAGGTTTCTAAACTTGGTACTATTGCTGGATGTATGGTTACTGATGGATTAATCAAAAATCATTCATTAATTCGTGTTATTCGTGATGGTGTTGTTTTCTATGATGGAAAATTATATTCGTTACAAAGAGAAAAAGACGCTGTCAAGGAAGTTAAAAGCGGATTTGAATGTGGCATGGTCATTGAAAACTTTAATGATATAAAAGAAGGAGATATTATCGAAGGATACGAAATGATTGAGGAGGTAAAATAATGGCGGACAAATTTTTAAGAATTGAATCATTAATTAAGAAAAACTTAATGGAAATAATTCAATTTAAAGTCAAAAATCCTCATTTAGGGATGGTATTCATTTCTGAAGTTAAAGTATCCAAAGATTTCTCCTATGCTAAAATTTACGTTTCGTTTTTAAACGAAAGTGAAGAAAAAGAAGGCTTAGCAGCCTTAAATCATTCTAAAGGATATATTCGTTCTCTTTTAGCAGCGTCTTTAGATATTAGAAGAACTCCTGAATTAAGTTTTATTCTTGATGAAGGATATAAAAGAGAAGCAAGAATCGAAGAAATTCTTTCTAAAAGTAAATAATTAATTAAAGTCTTGTTAAAAATTAGCAAGACTTTTCTTTATAATAAAGTTATGGTTGATGGTTTATTATTAATTAACAAAGAAAAAGGTTGGACTAGTCGAGATGTTTGTAATAAAGTACAGCATATTTTTCATACAAAAAAAGTTGGTCATAGTGGTACCTTGGATCCTTTCGCAGAAGGATTATTATTAGTATTAATAAATAAAGGAACAAAAATTATTCCTTTTTTAGAACATGATAATAAAGTCTATGTTGCAAAAATGACATTTCATTATGAAACAGACACTTTAGATAATACTGGTACTATAATTAATAAAACTGAACATCAAATTCCAAATATCGATGATATTAAAAAAATAATAAATGAAAAATTTATAGGTGATATAGAACAAGTTCCACCGATGTATAGTGCAATTCATTATAATGGGAAAAGATTATATGATTTAGCGAGAAAAGGTCAACAAGTTGATATAAAACCAAGAAAGATTAATATCAAAAAATTTGATATTATTGATTATGAAAACGGCATCTTAACTTTTTTAGTTAATGTCAGTAACGGAACATATATTAGATCGATTGCTAGAGACTTAGCAAAAGAATTTTCTTGTTTTGGCTCTTTAGTGGAACTTAAGAGAATATCGATTGGTAGTTTTGATATTAAAAATGCAAAAAAGATTGATGAAATCAATGAAAATGATATCATTTCTATCAATGATAGTTTGATTGATTTTCCTAAATATTATATTAAAGATGAAAAATATATAATGGATGGAAAGCCATTGCATCTAGATTATAATGTATATGGAGAATATGTTTATGTATGTTCTTTAACTAATTGCCCTTTAGCAATTTATCAGCATGATAAAGATAACATTTATAGGAGTAAGAGAGGTCTATTTTAATGAATATTATTGAATTAAATTATAATGAATTAAAAAATTATAATACTGATTCTTTAATATTGGGATTATTTGATGGTGTTCATCTCGGCCATCAAGAGTTAATTAAAAGAGCCAAAGAAATATCTAAAGATATATCTTTATTAACCTTCTCTAATAACTTTAAGCAATTATTATCTAATAAAATTGAATATCAAATCACTTCACTTTCAGATAAAGCTGATTATTTAAGCGAATTAGGAATTAATAATTTATTTATAATAAATGTCGATAAACAATTTTTAAATATAAGTAAAGATGATTTTATTTCTTTTTTAAAAAATAGATTAAATCCAAATGTTGTTATATGTGGAGAAGATTATACATTTGGGAATAATAAAGAAGGAACCGCTTCATATTTAAAGGATCACATTCCTACGATTATTGTTCCATTTATTCTTGATAATAACGAAAAAATTTCATCTAGAAATATTAAAGAATTAATTTCAATTGGTGAAATTGAAAATGCGAACAGATTATTAAATCATCCTTATCGAGTATCTGGTTTAGTTGTTGAAGGAAAAAGAAATGGGAGAAAAATTGAATTACCGACAGCGAATCTTGATTTAGATTTTAATTATGTATTACCAAAAGAAGGAGTTTATATTACAAAAACGATTGTCGATTTTGAATCATTTTTATCTATAACCTCTGTTTCAAAACACCCAACTATTGAAGAATTGAATAAACCAATAATTGAAACTCATATCTTAGACTACAATCATAATATTTATGGTAAATTTATCTTCGTAGAATTTTTAAAATATATTAGGCCAATTTATAAATTTAAAGATTTAGATGAACTTAAAAAGCAAATCACAAAAGACGAAAAAGACGCAAAAAGATATTTACAACAATAAATGGTTTAGGTATTATATACCTAGCGACTTTCTTCTAGAGAAGCGAATCCTCAACGTGAATCCGGAATTAAGTTAAGTAAAAAATAGGAGGAAAAGTAAATGGCTTTAACAAAAGAAAAGAAAGCAGAATTAGTTAAGAAATTTGGTAAGAATGAAAAAGATACCGGTTCTGTCGAAGTCCAAGTAGCGTTATTATCTGAACAAATTTCAAAATTAACTGAACACTTAAAAGCTAACAAAAAAGATGCATCAAGCAAACGTGGCTTAATGAAATTAGTTGGTCAACGTCGTAGTTTATTAGACTACTTAGCCCGTACTGATCGTGAAGCTTACATTCGTTTGATTGCTGAATTAGGATTAAGAAAATAATTCAATAAAATTCGCCTCGTAATGAGGCGTTTTTATTTAAACATTTTTATGTTTAAATTGTTGTGTTATAATTAGACTTGTATATTTAAGAAAGAGAGATTTATAGATGAAAAAAGTATTCGAATTAGATTTCGAAGGAAAGAAATTTGTAGTAGAGACTGGTGAAATTGCCAAACAAGCAGATGGGGCAGTTTTAGTTAGAATAAATGAAACAGTCGTTCTTTCCACAGTTTGTGCTTCTGATCAACCAAAAGAAGGCGATTTTTTCCCTCTCACAGTCGCGTATGAAGAAAAACAATACGCTGTTGGAAAAATTCCAGGTTCTTTTTTAAGAAGAGAAGGAAAAGCAGGCGAACATGCAACATTGACCGCAAGATTAATTGATAGACCAATTCGTCCAATGTTTTCTGAAGGTTTTAGAAATGAAGTACAAATTATTAACACTGTTATGAGTGTTGACCAAGATTGTACCCCAGAGATGACTGCGATGTTGGGTTCAAGTTTAGCGTTAGGAA
Source organism: Bacilli bacterium (assembly GCA_051872395.1). GTDB lineage: Bacteria > Bacillota_I > Bacilli_A > RFN20 > CAG-826 > JBJEDU01. The sequence continues at coordinate 10,456 of JBJEDU010000018.1, forward strand.
TTTCAGACATTCCTTTTGATGGTCCTATCGCTGGAGTTTATGTTGGTAGAATCGATGGAAAATTTATTATTAACCCAACCGTTGAAGAAAAAGAAAAGAGCGATATTAATGTCGCTGTTGCCGGTACTAAAGACGCTATTAACATGGTGGAAGCTGGTGCTGACCAAGTTAATGAAGAAGAAATGCTTGATGCTTTAATGTTTGGTCATGAAGCTATTAAAAAATTATGTGCATGGCAAGAAGAAATTATTAAAGAAGTCGGTAAAGAAAAACGTGTTATTGAATTATATAAATGTGATCCGGTAATCGAAAAAGATGTTACTGATAGAGCGAAAGAAAGATTAATCAAAGCTATTTCAATTTTTGATAAATTAGAACGTCAAGATGCAATTGATGCAATCGAAAATGAAATTATAAATGATTATGATACTAGAAAATATGAAGATGAAAAGACTCATCAAAAATCAGTATCAATGGTTAAAGAAACTTTAGAAAAATTAGTCGCTGAAGAAGTCAGAAGATTAATTACTGAAGAAAAAATTAGACCAGATGGAAGAAAAGTTGATGAAATTCGTCCATTAAATGCTCAAATTGACTTATTACCACGCGCTCATGGTAGTGCAATGTTTACTCGTGGTCAAACACAAGTTATTTCCGTTACTACTTTAGGTGCTACAAGTGATGAACAAATTATAGATAATTTGACTAATGAAGATTCTAAGAGATGGATGCATCATTATAACTTCCCTCCATTTTCTGTTGGAGAAGTTGGAAGAATGGGTTCACCTGGAAGAAGAGAAATTGGTCATGGTGCTTTAGGTGAAAGAGCTTTATCTTACGTTATTCCAAGCGAAGAAGAATTCCCTTATACAATTAGAACTGTTAGTGAAGTTGTAGAAAGTAATGGTTCTTCAAGCCAAGCTTCTATTTGTGCAGCGTGTATGTCATTAATGGCTGCTGGTGTTCCTATTAAAGCTATGGTTTCTGGTATTGCAATGGGATTAATTTCTTCAGGACCACTCGATGGAAAACATCCTTATACAATATTGACTGATATTCAAGGCTTAGAAGACCATTTTGGTGATATGGACTTTAAAGTTGCCGGTACTGAAAAAGGTATTACCGCTTTACAAATGGATATTAAAATTAAAGGTGTTACCAAAGAAGTATTACACGAAGCTTTAATGCAAGCACATGAAGCGAGAGCAAAAATTAGAGAAGTTATGAAAGGCGCTATTAGTGAACCTCGTTCAGATGTTTCTAAATATGCTCCAAAAATGGATACATTTAATATTGACCCAGATAAAATTAGAGAAGTTATCGGTACTGGCGGAAAAGTTATCAATGACATTATTGCTAAATGCGATAATGTTAAAATCGATATTGATGATGATGGCAAAGTTACAATTTACCACATGGATCGTGAAATCATTAACAAAGCTAAAAATATGATTCTCGACATTGTTAGAGAAGCAAAAATTGGTGAAGAATTTGTTGGTGAAGTCACCAGAGTAGAAGATTATGGGGCTTTCGTAAAATTATTCGGTAATGTCGAAGGTTTATGTCATGTTTCTCGTTTAGGATGGGGATATGTCAACTCGGCGAATGATGTTTGTAAAGTTGGCGATACATTAAAAGTTAGAGTTATTGAAATTGATGAAAAAGGAAAAGTAAAAGTTTCACATCGTGAATATACTGAAAAACCAGCAGATTTCAATAATAATGCTGAAGAAAAAATGTTCCATTCTACTAAACCTGATAAATCAATTAAAGGTCCTAAAAAATTTAGAAAATAAAATTTCTAATTATTTATAATAAAACACGATAATCATCAAATTATCGTGTTTTATTTTACCTGTTATAGTAAAATAAAGATGAGGTCCAAATTATATGTATGATGTAATAATAATTGGTGGAGGAGTTGTTGGTGCTTTCTTGGCGCGAAACTTATCTCGTTATAATGGAAAATTTTTAGTAATTGAAAAAGAGGGGGATGTCGGAATGGTTACTTCAATGGCTAATTCCGCGATAATTCACTCTGGATACGACCCTTTACCAGGAACAAATAAAGCAAAATTTAATGTTTTGGGTAATAAAATGTTTTCTCAAATTGCCGAAGAATTAGATGTTTCTTTTGGACAAATTGGATCACTAACAATCGCTAATAGTGATGAAGATATATTAACCCTACAATCATTACAAAAACGTGCTAAAGAAAATGGTGTTGAAGTTGAATTAATTGATAGAGAAGAATTAAAGAAATTAGAACCAAATATTTCTGATAATTCAAAAGGTGCGTTATTAGCAAATAGTTGTGGAATAATTGATCCATTTAATCTTGTTGTTCATGCTTTTGAAAACGCTTGTGATAATGGTGTTTCTTTAGCGCTTAATGAAGAAGTTTTGGATATTAAATATGAAAATGATAATTACTATATAACTACTAATAAACGACTATTAAAATCAAAAGTTGTAATAAACGCTGCTGGTTTATATGCTGATAAAATCGCTAAGATGATAGAAGATATTACTTGGACAATTAATCCAAGAAAAGGTGAATATTATCTTTTAGATCACTATACAACTGAGCTTGTTCATCATGTTATTTTTCCACTTCCATCTAGTAAAGGAAAAGGTGTCTTAGTTTCTCCAACTACATCATTTAATTTTATTGTTGGACCTAGTAGTGAATCGGTAGAAAATAAAGATGATGTTTCGACCGATTCTTTAACCTTATCTGATATCAAAATGCAAGCAAATTTGAATATTAAAAATATTGATTATAGTCAATCAATAAGAGTGTTTGCAGGAATGAGAGCGACACCTTCAACTCACGATTTTATTATTGAATCATCAAAAAAATATAATAGTTTCATTAATGTTGCTGGAATTGAATCTCCTGGATTAGTGTCTTCTCCTGCTATTGGGGAATATGTTATTGATAATTTAGTAGTACCACTTTTAAATTTAGAAATTAATAAAAATTACAATCCATATGTAAAAAAATATATTCATCCATTAAAAATGAATGAAAAATTTGCTTCTGATTTTATTAAAGAACATCCAGATTACGGTAAAGTTGTGTGTTCTTGCGAAAAAGTTACCTTAGGAGAAATTAAAGATTGTTTATCAAGAAGCGTTCCTCCTAGATCAATTAAAGCAGTAAAAAAGAGAACTCGCGCTGGATTTGGAAAATGTCAAGGTGGTTTTTGTCATCCTTTAGTTTTAAAAATATTATCGGAATATTTTAATTTAGATATGAACGAAATTATGTATCAAAGTCAAAATAGCGAAATTGTTAAAGAGAAGATTAAGGAATAATTTTATGATTACATTGCATAAAGATATAGTGATTATTGGTGGTGGAAGTGCTGGAATGGCCGCAGCACTTGAAGCCAAAAAAAGTGGAATCAATGATATATTAATCATTGAGAAAGATAACTGTTTAGGTGGTATTTTAAATCAATGTATCCATAATGGTTTTGGTCTACATGAATTTAAAGAAGAATTGACTGGTCCTGAATATTTAACAAGATTCGTTGATGAAATTGAAAAAGAACATATTGAATATTGGCTAGAAAGCACTGTTATAAAAGTTAAGAAAAATAAAGAATTGACTGTCTCAACCTCAAAGGGGTTATTTAAAATACATGCTAGAGCAATAATATTTGCAACTGGTTGTTTTGAAAGAAGTCCTGGTTCTATTTCTTTAGCAGGAACTCGACCAAGTGGAGTTATTACTGCTGGTGCAGCACAAAAATATTTAAATATATACGGATATTTAGTCGGTAAAGAAGTAGTTATTCTTGGTAGTGGTGATATCGGTTTAATCATGGCAAGACGATTAACTTTAGAAGGGGCAAAAGTTAAATGTGTTTGTGAATTAATGCCATATTCTAATGGATTAAATAGAAATATTGTTCAATGTTTAAATGATTTTAATATTCCTTTGTATTTATCGACAACTATCAAAGAAGTTAAGGGTAAAGATCGTGTTGAATCTGTCATTATTACAAAAGTTGATGAAAACTTAAATTTTATCGATGGTAGCGAAGAAGAAATTAAATGTGACACTCTTCTTCTTTCTGTTGGACTTATCCCGTATTTGGGGTTGTTTAAAAACCTTGGAATTGAAGGAGATAAAACTAGAGGATATAAAGTTAATCAATTTAATGAAACCTCATTAAGCGGTTTCTTCTCTTGTGGTAATTGTCTTCATGTTCATGATGTTGTTGATTATGTTAGTGAGGAAGCTCGACAAGCAGGTTTTGGAGCGAGTTTATACATTAAAAAATATGGACATCATTCTAAAAATATTGTCAATGTTTCATTTTCAAATGAAATTAATTATGTCGTTCCTCAACGAGTAACATATTGCCCTGATTATGATGTGACATTTAAATTTAGAGTGAAATGTCCAATTAAAGATGCTTTCGTAGTCATTTATAAAAATGGAACAAAAGTTTATAAAGTATTTAAAAATACTTTGATTCCATCAGAAATGGTATTAATCAAAGTGAAAAAAGAATTACTTTTTGATACACATTTAGATAGTGTAAGAATCGAAATAGAAAAAAGGTGAGTAACATGAAGAAAGAATTAATATGTATTTGTTGTCCTAGAGGATGCAAATTGATATACGATAGTGAAACTCATTCAATAAGTGGAAATTTTTGTTTAAAAGGAAAAGAATATGGTTTACAAGAAGTGAGTGCTCCTAAAAGAATGGTGACTTCATTAATGAGGGTATCTAATCGAAAAGATACAGTTGTATCTATTAAAACGAGCACCGCTATTCCAAAAGAAAAAATTTCAGAAATTTTAGAACAATTATCGAAAATTAAAGTAGAAGCACCAATAGAAATTGGGCAAATATTAATCAAAAATATCATAAATTTAAATGTTGATATAATTGCAACAAAAAGAATTAGATAATTCTTTAAACCTTCTTTATTTATTAGTATAATAAATTTGATAATTTTTTATATATAGTGAAAGGAAGGTATTGATGAAAGATATTATTAAAATATGTGCTTTAGGCGGCCTTGATGAAGCGGGTCGTGATTGTTATGTTATTGAAATAAATGATGATATTTTCGTATTAGATTACGGTTTATTATATGCAGATAAATCTATTCCAGGAGTTGATTATTTAATTCCTAATGTTGACTATTTAATTGAAAACAAAAAGAAAATAAAAGCTTACATTCTAACTCATGGACATGATGAGAATATGGGCGGAATTAAATATCTTTATAATAAAGCTCCTGCTCCAATATATACAACATTTGCCACGAAAGAAATCATTGTTGGCCAAATGAAAAATCTAGGGATGAAAGCAGACAAATATGATTTTCATATTATTGAACCTTCATCCACTCATCAAATCGCTGGAAGAAAAGTTGTCTTTTTCCAAACATCGCATAACGCGGCATATTCCTTTGGTGTTGCCATCAATACAAATCAAGGAAATATTGTTTATACAGGTGATTTTATTGTCGATTATACAGTGAGCGACAAAGCCTTTTATTTTGATTTAAAACAACTCAGTTTACTTGCAGAAGAAGAAACACTTCTTTTAATGTCTGAATCTAAAGCGGCAAGTTCAGATGGCTATTGCGCTCCTAAACATCGTTTATTCCCAAAAGCTCTGAAATATTTTACTAACGAAGATAAAAGAATTTTTATTTGTACATTCTGGCAAAATTTTTATCGTATTATCGAGATTTTTAAATTATGTAAAGCCGGGAATAAAAAAATCTATCCTTATGATGATTACACTCGTTCAATTGTGAATAAAATTATTGAATGTGATAAAGATAAAGTTGTTCCAATAACCACTGATGATATCGTTTCTCCACAAGATTTGCTCCGTATTAGACAACAAGATATTGTCATATTAATTCTTGGCAAAGAAAAAGAAATGTATAAAGACCTTATTAAATTAGCGAATCACACTAATGAAGACAAAAGAATTGTTCTTGGTGAAGAAGATATTTTCATCTTATCAGCAATCGCTATTCCATATTTAGAAACCGAAGCGACAAAAGCTGGTGATTCTTTATATCGTACTGGGTGTGAAGTAGTGTGGATAAAGAAGAAAAATCTTCAATCAATGCACGCTCATCAAGATGATTTAAAATTAATGCTTTCAATTTTAAGACCAAAATATTATTTACCAGTTAGAGGTGACTATGGAGGATTAATGGCTAATGCCAAATTAGCCCTTTCTATGGGAATTGGTTTAAATCATTTCAATGTTTTTGTTTTAGATAACGGAATGCAATTATGCTTTGATGAAAATAACAATGTTCATATTTATTCTAATGAAGAAGCCAAAATTCCAATTTCACCTATATTGGTTGATGGTCTTGGAATTTCTAAAATTGGTAACGAATTAATCGAAGATAGAAATAAACTCAGTGTTGATGGTGTCGTTGTTATCGCTGCGAGTATTTCTTCGAGCAAAAAAGAAATTATTGCTGGACCAGATTGTCAAATGAGAGGTTTTGTTTTTGTTAAAGAAGCAGAACCATTATTGAAGAGTGTCTCTCAAATTTTTGTTGATGAAATCAACGCTGTTTTGAGTACGGGCAGTTTAAATTTTGATAAAGCACTCCTTGCGATTAAAGAAAGAAGTCGTAAATTTATTAAACGAGAAAACGGTAGAGATCCAATGATTCTTCCAATTGTAATGTACGTTGATTAATTTACTTAATAAATAACTATGCAAAATAGCAAAAAGAAAATTAAACCATATTCTTCACAATTAATATTTTTTGGCGGAATAGCGATTTCATTGCTTTCTGTTATTTTAATTATTAACATTGGCTCTGTTACGAGGGTCTTTACATATCCTTTCACATATGGTTTTGGTGTTGGTTCATATTTTCTATATGGAACGATGTATTGCATTGGTTTTGCCATGTTATTTTTTACTAAAGAAGGATTTAAAATCAAACATCCTACCCGAGTAGTGGGATATATATTATTTTTCATTGGTTTAATTACTTTAATGTCAATGACTTATGCTTATCAAGACGGTATCAACATCGGATTATCAAATAATGAAAATTATGTTTCATTTATTGACCATTTTGTTCAAACCACTGATCATTTTGAAGGTTCATATATTACTGATACTTTTATTGATTTATTGACAGAATCTCACTTTGCCGGAGGATTCTTTGGTTATTTCTTAGCCGCACTATTAAATCAATATGTCGGTTATTTTTGGACGATGTTTATATCAATTACTAGCATTGTTTTTGGATTATTTTTCTTTTTCTTTAATGAATTGGTTATTCTTGTTAAAGCCATTAGCTACCATATTAAAAATAAAAGAGAGTCCAGTTTATTTTCTGAACTTGAAAATATCCCAGATGAAACAACAATTTCATCCAACTCCAAAAACAAAAAGAGTAATTTTAAAAATGAACGTGTCGTTAATATTGATGTGATAAAAAATGCTTCAAAAATTGAAGCAGTGCCAGTTAGTAAAACGAGTTTATCTTCTCGACAATCAGTAAAACAAACTGTTTTGATTAATGATTTTGAGATGAGAAAAAATGAAAATAAATTTATTGAATCGGGATATAAGATTCAAGAAGCTCATTATAATTTCAATGATGAATTACAAGAAGAATCATTCGAAAATGAAATTGATTTCGATTTAGCGGATGCTTCTAATGAATTAAATCTTTCTTATAAGAAAGAAAAACAACCAACAGAAAATAAAGTTAAAGATAATAATCAACCAGCTTTTGAAGAAGTAATTAAATCAGATGAACAAATAAATAAAGAAGATATAGTGCGTAAAGATATTTCTCCTATTAATAACGTTAATAGCGAGCCACAAAAGAGAGAACAATTAACATTAGATTTTGAAAAAGACGAACAATTATATGATGAAGAAGATAATATTCTTCAATTAAATAATGCGATAAATGAAGAAACAATCAAAATTGCTCAAACTAAACCAGTATTTGAAAATCCTGAAGAAACTATTAGCACCGCTAAAGAATCTGTTCTTCCAATGTTTGGTACAAGAAAGACACCCATTGATTTTATTGAGCCATCCTTAGATTTGTTATTTGATTACCCTGACAGGGGAGAAAATGAACAAAATCTTTTTGTTGCTGAAAATCGAAAGATGATAATTAATCAATTCTTTGAAGAATTTAATGTTGGAGCGAGGACAAATAGTTATATAGTCGGACCATCAGTTACAAGATTTAATGTTGAATATGGAGAAAGAGTTTCTTCAAATTCTATTGCAAAATTAATAAACGATTTATCAATTAGATTAGGTGGTATCGGTGTTATTTTTGAACAAATTATTCCTGGTCAAGCATATTCTGGATTACAAATACCTAACGCTGTGATATCATCAGTGGGATTTAAAGAAACCTTAAAAGGTTTACCTGATTCAAAGAAAAATCCATTAGCAATTGGATTTGGTAAAAACATTACTGGGGATGTTATTTACGCTGATTTTAATAAATTCCCTCATATGCTTTTAGCAGGCACTACAGGGTCTGGTAAATCAGTTTTTATTCATTCAATTATTATGACTCTTATAATGAGAAATTCACCTGATTTATTAAAACTTGTATTAATCGACCCTAAAAAAGTTGAATTAATGTCATATCAAGATATTCCTCATCTTTTATGTCCGATCATTTCAGAACCCGAACAAGCCAAAACAGCGTTATTAAAATTATATGATGAGATGGAAAGAAGAAATGATATGTTTTCTGAAGCAAGAAGTGGAAGAGAAATTGATTCATATAATGAATGGGCTGATCAACATAATGTCGATAGACTTCCATATATTATTGTCATTGTTGATGAATTTGCAGATTTAGTTGATAATTGCAAAGAAATTTCTCGTTGTGTTTCTCGACTCGCTGCGAAATCGAGATCAGCAGGTATTTATTTATTAATTGCTACGCAAAGACCATCCACCGATGTTGTAAATGGTACCATTAAAGCTAATTTACCAACGCACGTTGCTCTTATGTGTTCTAATTTTAATGATTCAAACACTATTATTGGAGAGTCTGGAGCTGAAAAATTGCTTGGTAAAGGTGATATGCTCGTTCAATGTCCACTTCTTTCAAGAGTGGGTTTGACCCGTTTACAAGGATGCTATGTTCAACAAAAAGAAATTAATGCTGTGGTTGATTATTTAAAAGAAAATTATAAGACAGATTACAATCCTGATTTTTTAGATTTGATAGATCATTCTAAAGATGAAGGACAAAATGTTGCGTCAACTCCTGGATATGTTTCGAGTGGTTCAAATGAATTTGAAGAAAGATATAAAAGTGTTAAAGAGTGGGTGATGACTCAACAATATATTTCGATGAGTAAAATTCAAAGAGAATGTTTTGTTGGTTTTAATCGTGCGGGAATTATGTTTAAAAGATTGCAAGAAGAAGGGATTGTTTCGACTAGTCAAGATGGAAACAAAGGTTCAAAAGTATTAATCAGAAATGAATATGAACCTAGCGATTCTCTTCCAACAAGTGATGAAGTTATTGAATAATTATGAACGTTGGTATTGATATTATTAAAAATGAACGAATTCATTTAAATGAAAATTTTTTAAATAGGATTTTATCAAAAAATGAATTAGAACTGTTATCTAAAAGAAATGATAAAGTTGAATTCGTTGCGGGTCGATGGGCGGCAAAAGAAGCGTTTTTAAAATCGCTAAGACAAAATATAAAAGGATTTGATTTGAGACTAATTGAAGTTTTATCTGATATAAATGGTGCGCCTTTCATTATTTATAATGAAAAAGAGTACACTAATATATCTATTTCACATGAAAAGGAGTATACCATTGCTATTGCTATAGCAAATTAAAAATATGAAAAATAATTTCGTTTCAGCAAAATTAATATCTTTAAATCGCATTTCTTTAATGATTATGACGATGAACCTTGAACCAATTAAAAGAAATGTTTACTTATCGATTGATAATGAATTACCAACTATATTAAAAGTGGTTAAAAAAACATCCACGAATAATATTACTATTTATGAATTAGAACTTGATGAACCATTCCATTTTGGGCATCGCTATGATTTATATTTTGAAAATCAATCAATCATCCCTCTCGATGTCAGCGAAGCGCCTTCATTTAGTGAATTTGATGCTTTGTTTAATTATCACGGTGATGATTTAGGAGCGACATATCATAAAGAATTTACTGAATTTGTTTTATGGTCACCGATTTCTTTTGAAGTCTATTTAAAACTTGAAAATAATAATGGATCTTTTGATTTACATAAAATGATTAGAGAAGATAATGGTATCTATCGAATAAAAGTTTATGGTGATTTATTAAATAAAAAATATCATTATGTCGTAGTGCATTATAATGGCACTAAAGAAACAAATGATCCATATGGTAAAGGTATCTCATTAAATTCAAAATATTCTGCTGTGGTCGATATTTCTTCAATTAAAAAAAGAAAAAAAGTTAAACCGAATACTTATCTTTCTAGTATCAATGAACATATTATTTATGAATTAAATATTCGAGATTTTACCTCTAGTAAATATACGGACATCAAAGAAAAAGGAAAATATCTTGGTCTTGTAGAAAAGAATAGAAAAAATAAAGATGGCTTTCCTGCTGGTTTAGATTATTTAAAATATATCAAAGTCAACACTTTACAATTACAACCGATTTTTGATTTTAGAGGAGTCGATGATATCGATGTTGAAAAATCATATAACTGGGGATATGATCCAATTTCAATGTTTGCTTTAGAAGGTTCATATTCATCAAATCCTAGTAATCCTCAATCAAGACTCATTGAATTTAAAGAGATGATTGATAAATTACACGCTGAAGATTTATATGTCACCATCGATGTTGTTTATAATCATACGTACGATTATTTAACATCGACTTTTGAAAATATTGTTCCATCATATTTCTTTAGAAAAAAATCTAATGGAGAAGTATCTTCGGCTAGTGGATGTGGAAATGATTTTGCTAGCGAAAGATATATGGCTAGAAAAGCTATAATCGATTCTGTTAAATATTTAATCGATGTTTTTGATGTTGATGGGATTAGATTTGATTTAATGGGATTAATCGATATAAAAACTATCGATAATTGTTTAATCGAAGCAAAGAAAATTAAAGAAAATATCATTTTTTACGGCGAAGGCTGGGACATGGGATATGAATTAAAAAGAGAAGAAAAAGCTGCTTCAATTAACGCAGATAAATTAAAAGGAGTTGCTTTCTTTAATGATTCGTATCGAGAAATTATAAAAGGACCAACTTTTGGAAGCGATTTAAAGAAAAAAGGATTTGTTGGTGGAGACTTATCTTATCGAGATGGGGCGATATTTGCTTTACTAGGTTCTTCATATGATTATTGTTTTCCTAAAAGATTCCTTCAACCACATCAATCAATAAATTACGTTGAATGTCACGATAATAATACATTATTTGATAAATTATCAATCTCAAATGATGATGACGATAATGATACACTTTTAAAACGAATTAATTTCGCTAATAGTGTAATTACTATTTCTTTTGGCATTCCTTTTTATCATATGGGGCAAGAAATTGGATTATCTAAATTTGGATTAGATAACACATATAATATTTGTAAAGTGAATGATATGGATTACAAATTGGTGTCTAATCGTTTTGAAATGATAAATTATTTTAGAAGCTTAAATATACTTAGAAAAGAATTTAAAATTCTTCAATGTGATGACATGGATCTCATTTACGATTTATTTAAATTCGAGAAAAACGATGATGGAACTTTAACCATTTCGTTAAGAAATGGCAAACAATATGATGATTACAAAAAATTGGTCATTATATTAAACCCAACCAAAAATACTCTTTCGTCATTTTTAAGAGAGTATTATAAACTTTATTTTTACGATGGTGGATTTGTAGATGATCAAAATGTTTTTGTTCAAAATTTGATTTTGCCACCACTGAGTATGACTATAATTTATAAAAAATGATTGCTTATAATGCTACTATTAATTTACAATAAAAACAGTTTTCTAAAACATATAAATAATTTAAAAAGGAGCATTTTTTATTATGATTAGCGATGTTGTTTTATCTGGAGAAATATTAGAAAAGACTGATAGTGCCTTTAGATATATAAAATCTTCTCAAAAAAGATTATCTGATGGAAAAGAATTAGAATATAAAATTCCTTTAATGTATTGGAGTCGAGATAAATCTAATTTATTAACTTCAATTAAAGAAGGAACAAAAGTCTTGATTCAAGGAAGAATTGAATCCGATGATGAAATCGGATTATATATCTTAGTTAATATACTTCAAATTGTATAATTTGAAAAATAAGTTTATTATATAGGTATGTTTCATTATACCAAAGCTGTTTTAAAATTAGGTGGACCAATAGTGCATGGCTATGTTTCTTTTTTAAGAAAATATGCCAAAAATGAAAAAAATATCGATTTAAAAATAAGATATAAAAAAATTCATAATTTAGTTAATAAAATAACGAAAGGCTTACAATCTGATTTATTCATTGAAGGGATTGAAAATATTCCTTCAGGCAATAATAATTTTTATGCTCCAAATCATATTTCAAATTATGATCCGCTTTTAATTTTATCAATTTTTGATGATGTGACTTCATTTGTCGCTAAACAAGAAATAAAAAAATTCCCGTTAGTGGGTTTAGCAGTTTACGGAATCGATGGATTATTTATTGATAGACAAGATTTAAAACAATCTCTTAAGGTAATGATGAAAGTTGAAGAAGATTTAAAGAAACAACAAAGAAGTTGGGTCATCTTTCCTGAAGGGACAAGAAATAAAGATAATATGCGATTAATGTTACCATTTCATCACGGTACATTTAGGGCCGCAACGAGAGCAAGAGTGCCAATTGTTCCTGTTGCTATATATGGAACATTTAGAATATTAAAACTAAAGCCACAATTTAAAAAATATCCAATATTTATAAAATTTTTAAAGCCAATTACTCCTGAAGAATATGATCAAATTTCTACTCAAGAATTAGCGGATTTAACTAGAGCAAATATTCAAAGAGCCATTTCATTTGATTTAAGAATTAAAGATGATAATTACATGGCGAAGATGGGTAAAAAATATAAATTTAACGCTTCATATTAATGAGGCGTTTTTTATTTTCGATAACCAAATAGTTAGATGATGACAATATTTTTATCTTTTCAATATTTTTATTATTCCAAATAATGCGCATAGAATATTTTGATAATTAAAATAAAAAGCACTTTCCGAAGAAAGTGCTTTAAGCTTTATTTTACAATCTTTAATAGATTATAATTTTAAATTTACTAATCAATGATTATTTGTGAACAGAAATTGTTGTGTTTCCAATCGATGCTAATGGAATATATGTCATTGCTGTATAAACAACAAATACAACTTCTGAATAGCTAGAATCTGTATAGAACCAGTTAGACCATTGTGATTGAATTATGAGAGCACTACTACTTAAACCGACAACAGTGCCATCATAAGAAGAAGCGTAATTTGATAAATATGAACCAAACCACCAATCACCATTTATTTCATAAAGTAATTTATCTAAAGCAGAATTGGTCGCGGTGTAAATATCAGTTGTTTCGCCATCTTGTATAAGTTCGAATTGTTTAGCATAACCATTATCAACGATTTCTTTTACATGATAGAATGCATCAGTCCATGAAGCGCCATCATATGAAGCAGTATTTGTCCATGTGACAGTAACTTCTTCATTTTCATCGGTCGATCCTGAAGATTGGTACACATCAACACCTGTTTCAGTGTTTTCATAGATAACGCCACCGTTTCCATCTTCGCCTGCAACGACTTCAACTGCATCATCTGTATAATATAAAACACTTGATTCTACTTCTTGAGATGCTGGTTCTGCATCGTCTGAAACTGTTGGAGTATCCAAAGTTCCTTCATTTTCGTATTGTTGTGTATAAAATACTAATTGTGCAGCATAGTTGCAATGTTCTGTGAAATTATCAATTAAAAGTGCAGATAAATCAGTATCAAATTCTTCAATAATGTGTTGTTCAGCGTTTCTTGCATCGATATCTGTAACAACAAATTTCAAATAGTTATCAAACCATAAGTGAAGAACACCGAATGAAATTTGATCACCGACAGCTAATGGAGCTAATTCTTCTGTGGAGCCATCAGAATATGTAACTGTACCACCATTAAGAACTTTATTGAAATATGTTAATGAAGCTGTATCGAGATCTCCTGGAACAACAACTTCAATACCATATGCTAATAAGCTATCTTCATCTGTTGGTTCACCTGGATATACACATTCTAAAACTGTATCAGTTCCTGCAACGAGTTCATCTGGATCGCTGACTAATTCTAACGTAACGTCGAATCCGAGGAATCCACTGTAAGAACGACCGACTTCGCTGATGAAACCTCTATCAGCTGTATAACCATAAAGTGGTGACTCTTCACGAGATTTTGTTTCTTTTGTGAGTAATTTGGCATCGTCAATAATAACTCTACCGTTGACTGTTTTGACTGTTCCTTCAACTGTAACCCAATCTCTAACGCTAATTGAATCGGCATCTTCACTAGAATCAAGTACGACTTCTACTGGTTTGATGTCAGAAACATAATCACCAACAACTTGTTGCATGAAGATTGTATTACCATGTTTACCTGAAACGATTGATTCATCACTAACCTTTACTAAAGAGCCTTCCAATACTGCGCATGCATTGTCAACATCCCATTCAGTAGCAGCAGCAATAGTAACTTCTGTAGCTTCTGCGGTTGAAGTATTATCTGAAGAATCTGAAGTACTAGGAGTTCTTGAACAACCTGTAGCAACACTAAGTGTCAACATACTTAATGCTGTCAAAGCTAATAATTTAGTTTTCATAATTTTAATTTTCTCCTTTCATCGTAAAATATAAGCTTGTTTTCAAAATACTCTTTTTATATTTCGATTTCAAGAAAAAAACTCTATATATATTATTTATGGGTAAAAAAATTATCTATTTCGTATATTTTTTAAGATAAATTGGCTTATAATACCAGTTTTTAATAATTCTCTTATCAGATTTTCCAAAACAAATTGGAACATTATTATATTTTAATAGATATATTCCTTCATTTTGTTCAGTAATTATTGAATTGCCATTAATAATCTGTTCTGCTTCTTCTAATGATAATTCAATAACAGGAAACTGTTTATTAATTGCTTCGCTGCGGGCAAAAGAAAAATCAAATTTAAAGATATTTCCATTTTTAATTTTCCCGATTTTTGTACCAAAATGGATAATATTTAATCTCTTTTTAATATTAATATCTTTATATGATGCATATAAATTATCGTTTATAATCATTGAATTAGAGAAATTAGTATCCACTTTTAAACATGAAAAATTTGTACGTTTAAATTTATTATCAATTTGATTATCTTTATAAATTAATTCACCTGGTTTTTTAATTAAACAAAGGTATTGTCCTTCTCCATCAAAAAGGAAAGGAAATAAATGAACACCATATGGTAATTTTGTTGATTTATAAAAGTATTCATTATCTTTAATATCCACTAATTGAGCATCAGTGTTTTTCAATAAATAATCGATGATTTCTTCATCTTCTTCAAAAGAAAATGAACAAGTTGAATAAAGAAGTGTTCCGCCTGGTTTTAACATTTGATATGAATAGGTAATTAATTCTTTTTGAATATTAGAAAATTTTAAAACTTTATTATATGACCAATCATTTCTTACTTCTTTATCTTTTCTAAACATTCCACTTCCCGAACATGGTGCGTCCAATATAATTTTATCGAAAGAATTTATATAATCTTTATATATTAGAGAAAAATCATTATTTGTAACTGCAATATTTGAAATACCTAATCTATCGATGTTCTCTATGATTTTTCTTGCTCGTTGATTAGATAAATCATTACTTATAATCATTCCTCTATTTTTAAGTTTGAAACTTAATTGGATACTTTTGCCACCTGGCGCTGCACATAAATCTAATATTGCGTCATTTGGATTTACATCAAGTAAAAATGCTGGAATCATACTCGAAGGTTCTTGAATATAAAAACATCCAAGTTCATGATAAATTGATTTTCCTAAATCATATTCATCTTTATTATATATATACGCGTGATTAACAATTGGATGCTTTTTCACTGACGGAAATAGCTTTAAAAACTGCTCATCAGACATAATTCTGGTATTTAAAATCACGCCATTAAATGATTTATCTTGTAAAGATAACTTTAATTTGTTAATCTCTATTTGTGATAAGTATGAGGAAAGACTTTCAAAAAGATCCATACCTCTAGTTTATAACTAATTAATTTCAATAAAAAACATTCTTTTTATTTTTTGGAGGACACTTATGAGAATTGTAGATGTAATTATTAAAAAAAGAGATGGTAAAGAATTAACTGATGAAGAAATAAGATTTTTCATCAAAGGCTATGTTGATGGAGAAATTACCGATTATCAAGCAAGTGCATTAGCGATGGCAATATTTTTTAAAGGAATGAATAAAAGAGAAATTGCTACTTTAACTGATGCTATGGAACATAGCGGTGATGTAATGGATTTATCTTCTATTCCAGGAATTAAAGTCGATAAACATTCAACTGGTGGTGTCGGTGATAAAACTTCATTAGTTTTAGGACCAATGGTCGCTGCTTGTGGAGCGTATGTCGCTAAGATGAGTGGTCGTGGCTTAGGACATACTGGTGGAACACTTGATAAATTAGAATCCATTCCAGGATTAAATGTTTATATGAGTGATGATAACTTCAAAAAGCAGGTTAAAGAAATAGGTATTGCAATTGCGGGTCAAACTGGTGAATTAGTACCAGCAGATAAAAAATTGTACGCTTTAAGAGATGTTACTGGAACAGTTGAATCCGTTCCTTTAATCGCTTCTAGCGTTATGAGTAAAAAACTCGCAAGTGGAAGTGATGCAATTTTATTAGATGTCACCTTTGGTGAAGGTGCTTTTATGAAAAACATTGATGCCGCAAGAGAATTAGCTAAAACTATGGTGGAAATTGGTAATTCATTAAATAGAAATACATGCGCTGTATTAAGTGATATGAATGAACCTCTTGGTTTTGCTGTTGGTAATTCTTTAGAAGTCAAAGAAGCTGTCGCAGCGTTAAATGGTAATGGTCCAAAAGATTTAATGGAATTATGCTATACATGTGGTTCTATTATGCTCGTTCAAGCAAAAGTCGCAAAAGACACTGATGAAGCCATGGTAATGCTAAAAGCTGCTATTGAATCTAAAAAAGCGCTCAATGTGTTTAAAAAAATGGTCAAAGCACAAGGTGGCGATGAATCATACATTGAACATCCAGAAAAATTTGAAATCAGTAAAAATATCATTGAAGTTTTATCTGATAAGGATGGATATAT
Organism: Bacilli bacterium; assembly: GCA_051872395.1. Lineage (GTDB taxonomy): Bacteria > Bacillota_I > Bacilli_A > RFN20 > CAG-826 > JBJEDU01. The sequence continues at coordinate 27,917 of JBJEDU010000018.1, forward strand.
TTCTAAAATCAATGCTTTAGAAATTGGTGAAGCTTCGATGAAATTAGGCGCAGGAAGAGCAACGATGCAAGATGTCATCGATATGTCCAGTGGAATCATCTTGAATAAAAAGGTTGGAGACCATGTTAAAAAAGGTGATTTGCTTTGCACTTTATATACAAATAAAAGCGAATACACTGATGCATTAAACGAAGCAAAAGAAGCCTTTGTCTTCGTCGATAAAGAAGTTGAAACACATCCTGTTGTTTGGGAAATTGTTAAATAATAGTAGTATTTTAGTTATTTTTTAGTTTTCTTAAATTAGAACTTCTTTTAATAGAAGATAGCTTATTATAATTATCAATTAACCCTTTTTCATAGGAAGAAGGGTTTTTATTTACTTTAAAAAATTTCTTATCTTTGATTAATTCTGGAAGGTATTGTATTTTATTCCATAAATCAGGTCGATCATAAGGATATTTATCTTCTTCATCAACATTTACCGGTGTGTATTTTAAATACGATAAAACATCATATGGATTGTTTTTAACAAATTCATAAGCGTTTTCAATTGCATCACAACTAGATCTAGATTTTGGAGATAAAGCTAGTTCGCATACGGCAAAGCCAAGTGGAATAATAGCTTCTGGAAATCCTAATTGTTCTGCTGCTTCTATAGCGTTATGAACACGGTCAACCGCTTGTGGATTACCTAAACCAACATCTTCATATGCAATGACTGTTAATCTTCTTTTAATACTATCTAAATCTTCATAAACACATAGTTTCGCTAAATAAAATAAAGCAGCGTCAACATCGCTTCCTCTTATAGATTTTTGTAAAGCAGAGACAGAATCATAATGATCATCTTCATTTTTATCATATTTATAATTTGGTACTTTTAATACTTTCTTAGTATCTTCAATACAAATAGTTTTATTTTTCGCCATCGATAAAGCTTGTAAATAATTGAGTGCAAAACGTAAATCACCATTTGAATTTCTGGCGATATAATCAATACTTTCTTCATCTATTTGGTATTCATTTTTTAGGCCATTTTTAGAAGAGAGAGCGTTTTTAATTCCTTTTTTAATATCTTCAAAGGAAAGTGGCTTAACTTCTAAAAGTTGACATCTTGATCTAATAGCTTTATTTATTGAAATATATGGGTTTTGAGTTGTACACCCTATTAAATATATCGTTCCTTCTTCAATGTAGGGTAGTAAAATATCTTGCTTATCTTTATTCAAACGATGAACTTCATCCATGATAATGATAGCGTTTTCAAACATTGAGCATTCTAAAAGCGCTGCTTCAAGGTCTTTTTTATTGTTTGTGACAGCGTTTAATTTAATATATTTAATTTTTAAAGATTTTGCATACGCTTCTGCTAGTGTAGTTTTCCCACATCCAGGAGGGCCATAAAAAATAAAAGAGAATAATGTATTGGTTTCAATTGATCGATGTAAAAATCCATCTGGACCTACTAAGTGAGATTGTCCAATTATTTCATCTATATTTTTAGGTCTTAATAACGCTGCTAATGGTTTTTGCATATATTGATTATATCAATTTATTTTATTTTTGTTTATAATTGTTTTTGATTATGAGAGTAGTAATAACTAGAGTTAAAGAAGCTAATGTTAAAATCGATGATAAAATTGTTGGAGCAATTCAAAAAGGCTTTCTTCTTTTAGTTGGTTTTAAAGAAGGCGACAATGAACAAATTATTGATAAATTAGTTGATAAAATCTCAAAAATTCGAATATTTGAAGATGAGAATGGATTAACAAATTTATCAATTTTTGATGTTAATGGAGATATTTTATCTATTTCTCAATTTACTCTCTACGCTGATACAAAGAAAGGTAATAGACCTTCATTTATAAATGCATTAAAACCAGAATATTCATCTCCTCTATATGATTTATTCAATAAAAAGTTAAAAGAAAAAGGATTAAAGGTTGAACAAGGTATTTTTGGTTCAGATATGAAAGTGTATTCTATTAACGATGGTCCTTTTACCATAATTTTAGATAGTGATGATTTAAAATGAAAAAAGTATTATTAGGTTTATCTGGCGGAGTAGATTCCGGGGTCAGTGCATATATCCTTCAAAAGCAAGGCTACGAAGTAGTGGGCTGTTTTATGCGTAATTGGGACGCTTTAGCAGCAGGTGATTATTTAGGTAATCCCACAATCAATAATGACCAATGTCCACAAGAAAAAGACTATGATGACGCTAAAAAGGTCGCAGAAATTTTAGGCATAGAACTTTTAAGAGTAGATTTTATCAAAGAATATTGGGATGATGTTTTTTCGTATTTGATTGAAGAATATAAAGTCGGAAGAACTCCTAATCCAGATATTTTTTGTAATAAATATATAAAATTTGATGCTTTTTTAAATTTTGCTTTAAAACATGGCTTTGACACTATTGCTATGGGTCATTATGCCAAAAAGATTGATAAAGACGGAAAAAGTTATTTGTTAAAACCTTTTGATAAAAATAAAGATCAAACATATTTTTTATCACAAATTAATCAAAACCAATTAGCACATACTTTATTTCCATTAGGAGATATCGATAAAGCGGAAGTTAGAAAGATCGCGCATGAATTAAATTTAAATGTTGCTGATAAAAAAGATTCCACTGGAATATGTTTTATTGGCGAAAGACATTTTAAAGAATTTTTAAAAAATTACATTCCAGCTAAAAAAGGAAAAATAATTGATATTAATACCGGTAAATATATCAAAGATCATGATGGAGTAATGTATTACACAATTGGTCAAAGAAAAGGTCTTGGCATCGGTGGTATCGCTAACGAGATAAGTGACTCTTATTTTGTTTGTAAAAAAGATATCACAAACAATATACTTTATGTCGCTAAAGGAGATAGTAATGAATATTTATATTCAGATAGATGTACAGTCACCAATTTAAATTTCATTACTGATAAAATTGAATCTAACACCCACATCAATGTTAAATTCCGCTATAGGCAATGTGATAATGGAGTTACTTTAGTGTGGAAAAGTGATGATGAAATCGAATTAATTTATGATGAACCATATAAAGCGGTTACCCCTGGTCAAGCTGCTGTTTTTTACCTTGGTGATATATGCTTAGGTGGTGGAATTATTGATAAAACATTTTATAAAGGAAAAAGAAACGATAAATAACTAGATATTTTATTTTACTTTATATAAAATATAATCAATTCAATAAGAGAACCCAGTTAATCGATACTTTTTAGAGAATCCTTGGTTGGTGAAAAAGGTAAAGTTAGATTAACACGCCACTCTCTTCGAAGCGATTAATACCCGCCGGAAAGACCCCGTAAGTGTCATGAATTAAGTGCATCAATATTGATGAATAAGGATGGTACCGCGAAGAAATTTCGTTCCTTAGTGAACGATTTTTATTTGTCAAAAATGGAGGTAACTATGAAAAACTTATCAGGAAATGAAATAAGAAAATTATGGTTAGAATTTTTTAAAGAAAAAGGACACAAAATTGAACCAAGCGCATCACTCATCCCTTTAAATGATCCAACTTTGCTTTGGATTAATTCAGGTGTTGCAGCCTTAAAAAAATATTTTGATGGCAGTGAAGTTCCACCTTCAAGAAGAATTACTAATGCTCAAAAAGCCATTAGAACTAATGACATTGAAAATGTTGGTCATACTGCAAGACATCATACATTTTTTGAAATGTTAGGATGTTTTTCTATTGGAGATTATTTTAGAAAAGAAATTATTGCTTGGGCAGTCGAAATATTAACATCTCCAAAATATTTCGATATGGACAAAGAAAAATTATATATGACATATCATCCTTCTGATATCGAAGCAAAAAAATATTGGATGGAAAATGGGATTGAAGAATCACATTTAATCCCATTAGAGCATAACTTTTGGCAAATCGGAGAAGGGCCATGTGGACCAAATACTGAAGTATTTTATGATCGAGGAGAAAAATATGATGTCGATAATCTCGGTGTAAGATTACTTAGCGAAGAAATAGAAAACGATCGTTATATTGAAATTTGGGGTATTGTCTTTTCTCAATATAACGCTGTTAGTGGTGTTGAAAGAAAAGATTATAAAGAACTTCCAAGCAAAAATATTGATACAGGCGCTGGCTTAGAAAGAATTGCTTGTATCATGCAAGAAAAAGAAACAAATTTTGAAACTGATTTATTTTGGCCGATTATTGAAGCGACACAAAATCTTACAGGTCAAAAATATGAATCTAACACTTTAGCGTTTAGAGTAATTGCTGATCATATTCGTGCAGTGACATTTGCGTTAAGTGATGGAGAAATGTTTTCTAATGAAGGCCGTGGATATGTTTTAAGAAGATTACTTAGACGCGCGGAAAGATATGGTAAAGTCTTAGGTTTAAATGAACCTTTCTTATATTCTTTAGTGGATGTTGTCGTAAAGATAATGAAAGATTATTATCCATATTTAGAAGGCAAAAAAGATTTTGTTAAGAATATAATTCTTACAGAAGAAAATAAATTTATTAAAACTCTTTCAAACGGTGAAGCTCAACTTAAAAAAATGATACAAAATACAAATGTATTATCTGGCGCGGATGTATTCAAATTATATGATACCTATGGTTTCCCAAAAGAATTAACCATGGAAATTTGCCAAGAAAATAATGTTGAAATCAATTTAAAAGAATTTGATGAAGAAATGAAGAAGCAAAAAGAAAGAGCACGTTCCGCAAGAGGGGAACTTGAAAGTATGGCAAAACAATCTAAAGATTTATTAGATTGTACTTTACATAGCGAATTTAATTATCAAGAAGAACCAGTTACCGCGACTGTTATTGCTTTATTTAAGGATGGAAACAAAGTTGATTCAATATCCGATGAAGGCGAAGTAATGTTTGATGTTACTAATTTTTATAGCGAAAGTGGTGGCCAAGTATCTGACAGCGGTGAAATTAAATCAGATAAATTCGCAGCGAAAGTCACTAATGTTAGTAAAGCTCCAAATAAACAACATTTACATTCTATAAAAGTATATTTCGGCACTATCAAGGTTGGTGATAAATTAACATTATCGATTGATATTTCTCGTAGAGAAAAAATCACAAGAAACCACTCTGCAACACACTTATTACAAGCTGTCTTAGAGGAAGTACTTGGTGATCATATTTCCCAATCTGGTTCATATGTTAATGATGAATATTTAAGATTTGACTTTACTCATTATTCAAAAATAAGTGAAGAAGAATTGCTTTTAATCGAAGAAAAAGTCAATCAACATATTAGCTCTGCTATCGAAGAAAAAACATTAATTTTACCAATTGATGAAGCAAAGAAGATTGGTGCGAAATGCTTATTCAATGATAAATATGGTGATGTAGTAAGAGTTGTTACTTTCGGTGATGTTAGCAAAGAATTTTGTGGTGGAACACACGTTAAAAACACAAAAGATATTGGTGTATTTATTATTGAAAGTGAAGAATCTATTGCTTCTGGTATTAGAAGAATTCAAGCAAGAACTTCAATTAACGCTTATGAATTAATTAAGAAAAGATACGCTATATTAGCGAAAATGAGAGATGAATTAGGAGCGAAAAGCTTTAATGAAAATGAAGTTAGATTAAAAACTTTGCTTTTAGAAAAAGAATCTCTTAAAAAAGAAAATGCTTCTTTAAAATCTAAAATTGGTAATTCTATCGCTCAAAATTTAGATGATAACAAAATTGAAAAAGATGGCATTGAATTCATTTATGGATTTGTTAAAACAAATCGTGATGGACTTTTATCAATATGCGAATCTTTTAGAAGTAAATATAAAGACTATGTCTTACTTTTAATTGGAGAAGATAGTACTTCTTATCCGTTAGTGTCTTTTGTCAGTGGAAAAGCCTTATCAGATGGATATAAAGCTGATGAAATCATAAGAAATGTCTCATCTTTACTTAATGGTAAAGGTGGAGGAAGAAAAGAATCTGCTTTTGGAAACGCAAAAGATTTGAACAGGTTAAGTGAAGTTGAAACTTTATTTAAAGGATTAATAAAATGATTAAAGCTATTGGATTAGATTTAGGTTCTAAAACTTTAGGTGTGGCTTATAATGACTTTTTAGGAATTGTTCACACAGTTGAAACTTTTAGATTTCCATTTGAAAAATATGATTTAGCGGTCGAAGAAGTGATAAAGTTAGTAAAAAAATATGATACTAAAATTATTGCTCTTGGATATCCTATTAATATGAATGGAAGCGAATCTGAAAGATCAAAAAAGACATTAGAATTTAAAAAAATGCTTTTAAATAAAGATTCCTCATTAAACATTTCTTTAATCGATGAAAGACTTACAACTATTCAAGCCCATAATTATTTAAATGAAATGGATGTAACATCTAAAAAAAGAAAAGAAGTTGTCGACCAATTAGCAGCCTATGAAATATTGACAACTTTTCTAAAAATGAAGGAGAATGGACAACTATGAAAATGATTGATGATAAAAATATTGTTATTACCGACACTGATGGAGTGGAACATTTATATACCATTTTATTTACTTTTGAAAATGAAGAAAGAGAATGTTCATATGTTCTTTTCTATGACAAAAATAACGAAGAAGAAATATTCGCAATGAAATATGATGAATCCACTAATGAATTATATGAAATCGAAGATGATGAAGAATTCGATGAAGTGGATGAAGTTCTCCAAGCATATATCAACGATGATAAAATAAACGAAATTAAATAAATATAAAGAAACCTAATAAACCACTTAAAAGAAGTAACGCGATTGGCGATAACT
>JBJEDU010000019.1:0-7509 GCA_051872395.1 Bacilli bacterium
GACACGAATTTGCTGTCCACTATTAATTCCGGCAGGAACATGAACTTTTATCGTTGTTTTATTACGTGAATATCCTTTTCCACCACAAGTTGGACATTTTTCTGTAATAATTTTACCGGTTCCTCGGCATTCAGGACATGTTTCTTGTGATTCAATAATGCCAAATAGTGATCTAGTTTTGACGTTTACATATCCTCTACCTCCACAGTTGGAACATGTTTTAATATCACTTGGACTTCTAGCCCCTGAACCATTACAACTATGACATGTTTCATCTAAAGTTACAGGTATATCAACATCTTTTCCGTTGACTATATCCATGAATGAAACTTTAATTTTGTTTAATATATCATTTCCTCTTTGAGGAGAATTGCTACGATTAGTTCTTGTTCGCGTTCCTCCACCGAAAAATGAAGAGAAAATATCACCTAAATCGACATCAGCACCAAAACCACCAAAACCACCTTGGAATGGATTTCCTCCAGGATTTTGACCAGCTTGTTCGAATGCTGCATGACCAAATTGGTCATATGTTGCACGTTTTTGATCATCATAAAGGATATCGTAAGCTTCTTGTATATCTTTAAATTTCGCCTCATCACCAGTTTCTTTATTATCTGGATGATATTTTTTAGCTAATTTTCTATATGCACTTTTAATTTCGTCTTTAGTCGCGGATTTACTAACACCTAAAACTTCATAATAATCTCTTTTAGTTGCCATTAAATTACCTCCTTTATAAAGAACAATAATCGATTGAAGAAGATAATTCCCCAATCGATTATGTAATTATATTTGATAATTATGCGTTGTTGGAACCGTTTCCGTTATATCCATTATCAACGACATCATCTGGGTTTGAACCAGGAGTGGAATTATCACCACTATTAGCGTTACCAGCTTGAGACATATACGCTGCCGCTTGTTCTAATTCATTAATTCTTGTTTTTAATGTTTCGATATCGTTATTATCTAACGCAGCTTTTAAATCATCGCGGATTTTTTGTGTTTGTTCTTTTTGATTTTGTTCCATTGAATCACCTTTTTCTTGTAATTGGATATCAATGTCATTAATCAATGCTTCTGCTTTATTTTTAATTTCAATTTCTTCTTTACGTTTAGAATCTGCTTCAGCGTTTTCCTCTGCTTCTCTAACCATACGATCGATTTCTTCTTTGCTCAATCCGTTAGAGCCAGAAATTGTAATATTTTGTTCTTTTTGTGTATCTAAGTCTTTCGCACTAACTTTAACAATACCATTGACATCAATTGAGAATGTGACTTCAATTCTTGGTTCACCTCTTCTTGCTGGTTTAATACCATTTAATTGGAAGTGACCTAACAATTTGTTATCGTGAGCCATTTGTCTTTCACCTTGATAAACCATGATATCAACCGCTGGTTGATTATCAGCAGCAGTCGAGAAAATTTGGCTCTTAGTAGTTGGGATGGTTGTATTTTTTGAAATGAGAGGTGTCATAATTCCACCTAATGTTTCAATACCTAAAGTTAATGGAGTAACGTCAAGTAAGACAACATCTTTAACTTCACCACTGACAACTCCACCTTGATAAGCTGCACCGATTGAAACAGCTTCATCTGGGTTGACAGAAAGATTTGGTGTTTTGCCAGTCATACGTTTGACTAATTCTTGAACGGCTGGCATACGAATTGAACCACCAATTAATAAGACTTGATCTAAGTCGCTCGCTGATAATTTTGCATCTGCTAAAGCGGTTCTAACAGGTTGCTCACAACGATTTAATAAATGTCTTGTTAAATCTTGGAATTTGGCTCTTGTCAATGTTTCTTCGAAGTTTACTGGTCCAGCACTTGTAATAGAAATGAATGGTAATGAGATTGTTGTTTGAAGCATGCTAGATAATTCAATCTTTGCTTTTTCTGCTGCTTCTTTAATTCTTTGTAAAGCGCCTTTGTCGGTAATATCGACTCCAGAACTAATTTTGATTTGTGCTTTAATCCAATCTGCAACAACAGCGTCCCAGTCATCACCACCTAAACGGTTATCACCAGCGGTTGAGATAACTTCAAATGTTCCATCGCCTATATCGAGAATAGAAACATCAAATGTGCCACCACCTAAATCAAAAACTAAGATCTTTTCGGATTTTTCGTTTTCTAAGCCATACGCTAAAGCAGCTGCGGTTGGTTCGTTAATAATTCTTACAACATCTAAGCCAGCGATTTGACCAGCATCTTTTGTAGCTTGTCTTTGAGCATCGTTGAAGTAAGCAGGAACAGTAATTACTGCTTTCGATACTTTTTGTCCAAGATTATCTTCAGCGTATTTTTTCATATAGGATAATACTTTTGCTGAAATTTCTTGTGGAGTAAAGTCTTTGTTTAAACAGTTAATGTGAACTTTTTCATTTGTTCCCATTTTTCTTTTAATAGAAGAAACTGTATCAACATTTGTAACAGCTTGTCTTTTCGCTGCGTTTCCGACAATTTCTTCACCATTTGCTTTGAAAGCGACGACAGAAGGGGTTGTTGGTGTTCCTTCTGGATTTGGAATTACTTTAACTTTTCCATCTGCTTGTAAATAACTAACAACTGAATTGGTTGTACCTAAGTCAATACCTAGAATAATTTCTTTTGCCATAATAAATTCCTCCTATTTATTCCTATTATTGATCATTTTCTTCTTTTTTAGCTACGCTAACCATGACACCTGCAGGTCGAACTACTCTATCATGTAGGGTGTAACCTCTCGTATAAACTTTTTTAACGAGATTTTCATTTTCATCTTCTATAGTTTCGATGGCATTCATCGTATTAGCGTCAAATTTTTCATCAATCTTTGGATATATTTCTTTCACACCTTCATTTTCTAAAACTGACATCAAGTTTTTGTAAATGTATTGGAATCCTACTAAATAATTTGCAATTTCTTGATTGGCTGGTTTAGTTTCTAAGGCTAGAAAGAAACTATCTAAGACTGGCAATAAGTTATCGATTAATCCTTCAATACGGTATTTAATCGCATCTTTATGTTCTTTTTCTAAACTCTTTCTGAGGTTTTGCGTATCAGCGTACGCTCTATAATATTCATTTTTCCAATGATCTACTTGAGCTTTTAACGAAGCGATTTCTTCATCTTTTTTCTCTAATTTTTTCTTGAAAGATTTTTTGCTAATTTCTTCAGTTTCTTCTTTTTCTTCTTCGCTTGTTACTTTTTCTTCGTTATCCATTTTGATACCTCCTATTTCTTCTTTTCATCAAAGTATTTTGTTAATTCGGTTTTGATATATTCAATCGCATTAACGGCTTTTTCATAGTCCATTCTTGTTGGTCCAACTAACGCGATAGTGTTTTCTTCATCACCTAATTTAATCTTTGTTGTTACTAAAGAAACATCAGGATTATTTTTGATTTCACCAATTTTTAAGATGATATCTTCATCTTTATTTGTAGTTTCTTTACTAACGGATTTAAAGACACTTGAATCATCTAATAATTTGAAGACATTTTTTAAAGCGTTCGCGTCATTGATGAATTCTGGATGTTTAAATATTTCATCTCTTCCGTATAAAGATAATCTATCACTCGCAAATTTAATGAACGTTTCTAATAAGGCTTGATAGATTAAGTCATGACCAGTGATATAATCACTGATGATTGGTCTAATTGATTCCATCTTTTCCACTAAATCGCAAACTGATGTACCTACTAAACGATCGTTGATAATTTTTACACAACTAACAACTTCTTCGACATTGATATCATCTGGAATGATGAATGTTTTATTTTCGACGTATCCTTTATCAGTGACAAACACGCTCGTAACAGTATTTCCACCTAATTTAATTAATTGAACACTCGCTAATTTTTCTTCTTTTTCATCTGGTCCTAAAACAACAGAGACCAGTGAAGTCATCTTAGATAATATTTCACAACTGGCTTTAATTGTTTCTTCAATGGATTTTGTTTTGTTTTGAAGAACTTTTTGAAGAGAATATTTCAATTCTTCATCAACGTTGTGATTTCTTAGATGTTCACAATAATATTTATATCCTTTACTCGTAGGAACTCGTCCGCCTGATAAATGAGTTTTTTCAATGTATCCCATTTTTTCAAGAGCGTACATTTCATTACGAATGGTCGCCGAAGAATAAGAAAGGTGATATTCATCGATTAGGGTCTTTGATCCTAATGGTTGAGCAGTTTTAATAAAATATTCAACGATACATTTAAGTATCATATCACTTCTTGTTAACGCCATGACTATCACCTCTTTTTAGCACTCTTCTACTTCTCGTGCTAACTACTATTTTATATAATCTATTAGCAGTGTCAAGAGAAAAGTGCTAAAAATTCTATTTTATTAATTCTAAGACGATATAATCGACGTTCATCATTCCTTTAAAAGTTGGAACGAGTCTATTATTATCCTTATATATATAATTATTTTTAATTAATTGATTTATAGTTTCTTCATTTTCTTTTAATAAATCTTTTGCAAATCTATTTTTTAAATATGTTAAATCTAAACCATGTAATGTTCTAAAACTTAACATTATTTGGTATTCATATTCATCCATTAAACTAATTTCTTCGATTTCATCTTTTGTTTTTCCATTTATATAATCAGTAATACTTTTAGTATTAGTGTATCTGATATTATTGATATAACCACTCGCAGCGACACCAATTCCATAATAATGTTTATTATCCCAATAAACGTAATTATGAATAGATTCTTTATTCTTTTTCGCCCAGTTTGAAACTTCGTAATGAATATATCCATTATTTTCTAATATCTCATTAATCAGTTGATATTGATCAAAACTAGAATTTTCATCAATTTCTTTAATTCCACGATTATAAAAAATAGTATTTGGATGAACTGAAAGACTATAACAAGAAATATGGTCAGGATTTAATTTTAATAATGATTCAATATCTTTTTTTAACATTTTGTTTGTTGTATTAGGAAGTCCTAATATCAAATCAAAATTAATGTTATCAAATCCGAAGTCTCTCAATAGTTTTGTAATAGAAATTACATCACTAAAACAATGTTTTCTATTTAAAGTTTTTAAAATTTTATCATCGGTAGATTCTACTCCGATAGATATTCTATTTACCCCATATTTTTTTAATAAAATAGCTTTTTGTTCATCAATAGACTCTGGATTTGCCTCAAAAGTATATTCTTTGACATGTTTAGTATAAGGAAAAATTATTTTTAATAATCTTTCTAATTGTTCAATAGATAAAACTGTTGGTGTTCCACCACCAACATAAATTGTTTCGATTTCATCGGGGATATTTAATAAAATAAATTCCTTTTCCAGCGCTGAAATATATTGATCCGCTAAAAAAGGAAAATATTGTATTTTGATAAAGTCGCAATAAGAACAAATAGAGGAGCAAAAAGGAATATGAATATATATGCTTTTTGCTTTTTGATCAAATAAGTTCATTATTTGTCTTCTTCATCTTTATATTCTTGAATCTTTTTATTTAACTCATCATCTTCGATTGGAGTTAATATTCTATCCATTTCTTCTTTAAGAATTTCTTCTTCAGTTGGTTTTTCATTTTCTTTCAATCTAAAACGAATAAATTTATAAATTAAAAAGGCAATAACTCCAATTACTGCGACAGACGCTAAAATAATTAAAAATACTATTACTGATTGACCACCATCTAAAACATTTAACAACATAATGATACCTTCTTTCTTATTTTCTTAATATTGGAGTATAAACACTCTTATTTTTCACCATTTCTCTTCTATAGTATCCTAATTCAACTAGTCTTTCCATTGTCTTTCTGGCTGTTTCATAAGCACTATTTAAGTATTTTTTACATTGAGAAATTGTATATTTTTTACCCATAGTACAGTGTCTAGCATAAAACGCTGCTTCATTTCTTCTCATTGTTGGGTCTAATTCTAATAGATGTTCTTCTAATCTACTAGCTTCTTTTTCATCTAAGGCTGGTGGAATATAAGAGACTGCTAAACTTTCTTTTTTATAGACATATGCAATTTTATTTTCTTCAATAGGTTCGTTGTTAGCTTTTACTTCTAAAGAAGTATCTTCAACTTCTTCTATTAAAGAAACACCTTCATCTTCTTGATAGAAATCACTTCTAAGCATTTCAACATTGATATTAGCGATACTATCTAAGAAATCATCTATTGAAGAATCGATGAGACTATATACTTTATCAACAAAGTATGAAATATCACCACTCTTTTGAACTTCTTGATTTATTTTATCCATATTTTCTAACATTATTTTTTCTAAAGGTAAAATAGAACAAACTTCCCAAACACGATTTCTTCCCAAGCATATTTTCATAACTAAAGTCGTTAATTCCAAATTGTAATTTGGAAATGGTTTTATATACATAAAATAATAAAATGCGATAATTGCTTTTAATATTCCATCATCAGCACTACTATTCAAATAATCAAATAATAAGTTCATCATTGGCGAAATTAATTTTGTTGGAGCGCATGAATAAATTCTATCTATTAAGACATTATTGGATGGATTTGTGTCATCTTTTTCTCTATAGAAAGAAACTAGTTCAGCGTTTCCGGTCATTAAAGAATATAAATCCGCTAAAAAGTCTTCATTAATTGGATTAACAAATTTACTTTCAATATATTCTAAGCATGATAAATATCTGACAACATCAGAATATTCGTTATTTAATCTTTTTATATCTTTCATTACAACCGACCTTAAAAACTCCTTTGACACAGGAATGTTTTTATAAGTGCAATAGAAATTTAAGGTTTCGGAATAAATGTTATTTTTAAATATACGATAATTATCTTTTGATTGTTTTAATTCGACGACTTTGCTATATGAACGAATCAATTTAGAATCAAGACTTTGAATCTTATTAGAGATATTTTGACAATAGCATAATTTTAAAGAAGAATTATCGATTTGTTTTAATGGAAGAACACGATAAAATTTTTCACGATATTCCATTATGGTATTCCAAATTGAATCGATGAGTCCGATTTTTAATTCATTGCGAACTTCGGCTTTTGTAGCGTATCTTTCTTCAGTGAATTCACTATATTTTTTTATTTGTACATCATTATTCATGTTTTTGTCCTCTTTTATTATATTAATAAAAAACAAAAATTATTACAATAAATTAACTAATTTTATACTTAAAAATTACTAAAAATCTATTCATCATCAATCGAAAGAATAGACATGAATGCTTCTTGTGGAACTTCGACAGATCCAATCTTTTTCATTCGCTTCTTTCCTTCTTTTTGCTTTTCTAACAACTTTTTCTTTCGAGAAATATCACCACCATAGCATTTGGCTAAAACATCTTTTCGAACGGCTTTAACATCACAACGAGCGATAATCTTTCCCCCTATACCTGCTTGAATTGGAATTTCAAATTGTTGTCTAGGAATCACTTCTTTAATTTTTCTAATTATTCCTAATCCTCTTTGATAGGCGTTTGGTCGATAAATTATTGATGATAAAGCATCTACGACTT
>JBJEDU010000020.1:0-33545 GCA_051872395.1 Bacilli bacterium
TCGAAATCAATAATAAGACAATATATTTATCATTTTTCATTTTTTATCTTTCCTCCATCAACTTTATTATTAATCAAAACATAAAATATTAAAATATTTTTTTGTCATTAATAGATGTGATAATATAATTAACACGAGGTATAAAGTTATTATGATTATCGATGAAATTAAAAAAGCTAATATTGAAGCACTTAAAAATAAAGATAAAGAAGCGAGAAGCGTCTTAAACGTCGTCATAAGTAAATATCAATTGTCTCTAGTGGAAGCTAGAAGCAAAGGCGTCGACTTAGTAGACGCGGATGTAATAAGCATCATCCAAAAAGTATTGAAAGAATTACAAGACGAAAAAGAATGTTATCTCAAAGGTAATAAACTAGATAGAGTGGATGCGATTACCCATCAAGAAGAAACAATCAAACAATACTTACCAAAACAATTAAGTGAAGAAGAAATTAGAGAAGAAATCAACTCATTAGCAGATAAATCAATTCCATCAATTATGAAACATTTTAAAATGAATTTTGCTGGAAAAGTTGATATGTCTTTAGTAAATAAAGTTGCCAAATCGCTTTAGTTTGTATATGATTATATCGTTGTCAATATCGACAACGAAATAGGGATATCGTACAACGGCAGTACAGCGGTCTCCAAAACCGTTAATGTGGGTTCGATTCCTACTATCCCTGCCAAAACCGAATCAAGCGCATTTTGTACCACTAAACCTGGTTGAAATGCGTTTTTTCTTACTCAGAATAGGCATTTAGAAGCAAAAAGATGCCTTTTTTTTATTTTGTTTGGCCCTCTCAGACTGACCTATGTAAAACGGATATCCCCTATGGCAAACGTAAGACACCCACGACAAACGATTATCATTTTTTGTTGATAAAGCTTATGAACAAGGAACAAGAACGCTGCCTTTTGAATTTATTACAAATTGAACAAGCTTTAAATCTAAAACTCTATTACTTTTTATACAAGGCATCAATCATTGATTTGACAGCTTCTTTTTCTTTGCTTGAAAGCGCCCTATACTTGTTTAATATTTCAATCTCTTCTTTAGAAGCGTATATCTTTTTGTCATCTTCTTCAAAGAATTCAGATAGAGAAATACCAAAAGCATCACAAATCATTTGTAAGGTTTCAATTGTTGGACATGTCCCTCTTGTAAACATATTTGAAAGTGTAGATTGAGTGAGACCAGATTCATAAGCCAATTTATAAGTTGACCATCCTCTTTCTTGTTGTAATTTCTTAATCTTTTCTAATACGCTCATGCGAGCATTGTAATACACATCTGCGTTGTATATAAAACCCACCTGGATTATAATTAATATACATTTGGGAAGTATTTGATACTTTGAAGTATTAAACACTTATGGTGTATATAATGGACTACGAAATTGAGCAATTGTTAAAGCAGATTAAAGAATTAGAAACCGATTTGAATACTTCTAAAAAATATGGGTTAGTATGGGATAAGGAAAATACTAAAGAAGATGTAGTTTTAAGATGCGAAAATGATATTCCTGTTTTATGCATAGACGATACAAAAACTATTAAAAACGGTTCTTTAAATACAATCCTTATTGAAGGGGATAATTATCATTCTTTAACAGCGCTTAATTATGTTCAAAAACAGAGTATTGATTTAATTTACATCGATCCGCCATACAATACAGGTAATGAAGATTTTACATATAATGATAAATTTGTGAATCTTGATGATGGCTATAGACATTCAAAATGGTTATCTTTTATGCAAAAGAGGCTTTCGCTAGCTAGAGATTTGTTGAAAGATAATGGTGTTATTTTTATTTCGATTGATGACAGAGAACAAGCCCAACTTAAATTACTATGTGACAGTATATTTGGTGAGAATAAGCATCTAGCCACGATTCACTGGAGAAAAAACAGGAAGCCTCATAATGCAGGAGGAACGATGTCAATCTCATGTGAGTATATACTTGTTTATTTTAAAAAAGAGCCAAGAAAACTAGTTCAAGAATACGCTGAAATGTTTTCTGATGAAAAAGGTTCGTACGCTATTTACCCTATACTTAAAGCAGATAAAAAAATTAGAACATACACATTCCCTAAAGGGTTAAACTGTGAAGGTGTTTTTCACCAAGGAAGAACCAAAACTGCCAAGAACGATAAGTGTAATGTTGATATTCTCGATGAGCCAATTATCAAGAATGGCGTTTTAGAAAATGATATACGTGTTTCTGGAAGGTTTTGTTTGACAGATGAAAGAGGAAAGTTATCCGAAGCGTTTTTAGAAAACAATATCTATTTCACCAAAGGAGGCATTCCAAAAGAAAAAAGATATAGAGAGGAAGACGATTCAAAAATAGATACTAACTACTGGGATATAGAAAAAGGTAAAAATGAGGATGGAAACGAAGAATTAACGACATTATTTAATATTTCGCAAGATAATGAACTCTTTTCTCATCCAAAACCAGTGAATTTAATAAAAAAAATACTTAGGTGCATTAATCAAAAAGATGCCGTTGTTTTGGATTTCTTTGCCGGCTCTGGAACCACTGGCCAAGCTGTTATTGAGTTAAATGAAGAAGATAACGGAACAAGAAGATGCATTTTATGCACAAATAATGAGACTTCTATAAAAGCTCAAATTAAATATTTTGTTTCCAAAGGAATGATTCCTGAACAACCTAAAAAAGGCACAAAACAAGAAACGGAATGGAAAGAAAAATGGAAAGAATTTGTTAATAGTGATGTTTATAAAAGAGAAACGCTAACAGAAGCCTTCCAAGAAATCGGTATTTGCAAAAGTGTTACTTATCCTCGATTAAAAACAGTGATTACCGGAAAACGCCATGATGGAACTACTTATAGTGAAGGCACTCAAGCTAATCTTTATTATTTAAAAACCGATTTTGTAAAAGATGAGCAGAATACTGAACAAGCGAAGTACAACTTGGTTGAAAAAGTCGATGCACTATTGTGCATCTCTGAGAATATTTTTGATGAAGTTGAAAGAAATGAATATTCTTCCCACTATGCATCGAAAGATAGGCATTTATTCATTTACAACGATTACTTTAATGTCATCAAATTTGAAGAATTTAAAGCGAGGGTTTTAGCGGCTGAAGGTGAAAAAATAGTTTATGTTTATTCAAGTGATAACAATGTTGATGAGACACTTATAGATGACATTAGCGTTGTGTTGAAACCTATTCCATCAAAGATATATGAAATATACAAAGAAATAGTCGAAGGTATCAAAAGAGGTGAGTAAAAATGATTTATAAACTTAAAAACTACCAAAGAGATGTTGTTGATGAACTAATAGGATACATCGATTTGGGCTTTAAATCTAAAAATCGCAAAGAAATAGTGTTTAAAGCACCTACCGGCAGCGGAAAAACTTTCATGGCTTCCTCTTTATTTGAAGAATTGGCTGAAGAGTATAGCGAAATTAATTTTTGTATTCTTTGGGCTTGCCCAGGAAAAGGTGATCTTCACAAACAATCATATGATGCTGTGAAGACATATCTAGGTGGCAATCCAGTTTGTTCTTTGCTTGAAGAAGATTTCTTTGGATCGAGAAAATATATTAAAAACAAAGAAATAGTATTCATTAACTGGGAAAAACTTATTCAAAAAGATAAAGGAACAGGATCATGGGCAAACAACTTAATGAAAGAACAAGAAGGAATGAACTTCATTGATGTTATTGACCAGACTAAAAAGAATGGAACAAAAGTAATTTTGGTCGTGGATGAATCTCATGTTGGCTCAAATGCAAAAACAAGAATTCAAGAGTTCATAAATACAATCATCATCCCTAACATTTTGCTTGAGATGTCTGCTACTCCATTAAACGACCATATTGATGTCGAAGTTAATCCCGAAGACGTCATTAAAGAAGGTATGATTAAGGAGGATGTTATCGTTAACGAAGGCATTAAAAAAGAAGATAAATCATTAGCAGAAAAAGATAGCGAAATATTAATCCTAGAAAAAGGATTTGCTAAGAGAGAAGAAATAGTTAAAAAATACGCTGAGTTAAATATAAATGTTAATCCATTAGTGCTTATTCAAATTCCAAATGTGGATGAGGGTGAAGCAAAGAAATTAGTTATTAAGGACTTTTTAAGAGATAGAGGCATTACTGAAGCTAACGGCAAACTTAAGTTATGGTGTGACAATCATGATCCTTTTGATAAGAAAGAGATTAGAAAGAATAACGACATCACTGAATATCTAATATTTAAAACAGCGGTTGCCACTGGTTGGGATTGCCCAAGAGCGCATATCCTTGTCAAATTTAGAGAAGGCAAATCAGAAACATTTGAGACTCAAACAATCGGTCGTATTTTAAGAACAGCGGAAGCCAAATCTTATGATGACCCATTGCTCGACAACGCATACATATTTACAAATATTTGGACATTTGAAACAAAGCAAGATACGTATAATCCAAATAAGATTAAAACCGAATGGACAAAAATGAGAGATGGTTATACTCAATTAAGAGTATGGGCTCAAACAAAACTCATTTCATTCTATAGATCTAGACAAGAAGACTATAACTCTGCCGACTCCAGATTCGGTGAATATCTATTCAAATCATTTATGAAGAGAATGGGATTAACAGATGAAGCTAGAAACAATCCTTTATTTAATGACCCTGATAGACTAGAAGATGCTGGATTAAAACTTGAAACAAATACCACCGATGTTGTCATTGAAGAAATGAATCTTGGAATGGAAAATATCGCAGAAGAAAGAACAATTACTGGTAACGCTGTTAATGTTCAAATGTCTGAAAACGATGTTCAAGCTCAATATAACGCAATTATTAGAGATAACTTAAACGGCTTAGCCTATGCCAGATCTAAGTCCCCAATCAATACTGCAATTATGGATGTACTGAGTACATTCATCAAAGGATTCACTAGAAGTGAAAAAGTTAAGAAATACATGCAAATTGTTGTCAACAACAGAGATTTATTTGCAGAAGTTATTTCTGAAGCAACAGCAGAATTCAGACAATTACTAGCAGAAAATGCTGGTAAAAAAGGCGTTAGATATGATTTTAAGATTGAAGAAAGTAGAGCATATTCATCTGAAACCCACACAACTTTGTTGGGGCTCAAATCGTTATATAGCCCACTTTATGTTTTAAAGAATGCTAGTGGACAAATTAATTATCTTGAGAAGAATTTCCTCTCCTATCTAGATAGCCAAAACGCTGTTGAATGGTATTGGGAAAACGGAAGTGAACTCATGAGAATTAACTTTGGTATTTCCTATAACAATGGCATGAGTACTTTCCAGCCAGACTTCATTATTAAATTTAAAGACGGCAGTGTTGGTATCTTTGATACAAAGCCAAACGATGAAACAAATCTCGCCGATACCACAGTCAAGAATGAAGCGTTAAGAGATTACCTTTATGGTATTAACAAAAATCGTGGTTATGATCCTAAAGTGGTGGGTGGAATTGTTTGCCAATCAGGAACCCAATTCTATTTATTTGAAGGAAGAGATTATCACGATTACAATTCCAATCACGAAGGCTGGGTTAATTTTAGTGAGTTCTTACGCAAAATAGAAGATGCGTATGATATTGAAAAAGCATTGAGGAAACTTAAGAATTGAAAGTAAAATAAAAGCGTCCCTCTTACTAAATTATGCCTTAAAATTAGGGTGTACACTACTATAAGGGGTGTGAGCAATTGTATTAAAATCCTTATAAAAGTCATTAAGCAGAAGTCAACAGGATTAAACAAATGATTCTGTTTTTCTTTTAGTTGTCCTCTTTTTGTGGACAACTGAAATTACATGTGTTATCATATTAATATGATAAAACACTCTATTAGATATTTTAATAATAAACAAATACGTGCTGTATGGGATAATGAAAAATCGATGTGGTGGTATTCCGCGGTCGATTTTATTGCAGTTTTAACAAATCCTCATTCTCCTCGTAGATATTGGAATAATGTAAAAGTTAGAAATCCTGAGTTGTCTCCCTTTTGTGGACAAATGAAATTATACGCTGAAGATAATAAAAAATATATTTCTGATGTCATTAATGAAAATGGCGTTAGACTCTTGTTAACGATATTACCAGTTAAATATAAAAAAGAAATCCAAGATTGGATGAATGGCATGCTTGATCCAATTGACAAACAAAGTAAAAGAAAAGCTTATCAATTATACAAAACCGAATTAATTAGTGAAGACGAAATTGGCAAAACCATTTCACTTCAAAAGATACATGGTTATTTATTTGAAGGACTCTACCCTTTTGCAGGTCAAATTCGTAGCAAAACTATTTCCAAAGATGGATTTGTGTTCACTAACGGAGATTTTTTACTTCAAATACTTCCTAACATCGATAATATGCCAGAAGATACATTTAATCAGATTGTTGAAAAATATGTTGAAATGAATATTGCCCATCCTTTCATGGAAGGTAATGGAAGAGCGGCACGTATTTGGCTAGATTTAATATTAATTAAAAATCTAAGAAAATGTATAGATTGGTCAAAGATAAAAAAGGATGATTATCTGGACGCAATGAGAATAAGTCCTACAAACGATAAAAAGATAAAGATGATATTAATAGATGCTTTGACTGATGATATTGATAATAGAGAATTATTTATGAAAGGAATTGATTATTCTTATTATTACGAAGAAGAATAATGAATAATAAACATATAAAAATAAATAAAGTATTAGGTTAAATCTAATAGTGTTTATTAATAAATCATAAATCACAAAAAAAGCGAGGCATAGACCTCACTTTTTTATTGAATCCTTTCAAATTAAACGGGGAGTAATTAAACACTAGCCCCGTTCTTTTTGATAGGATGTTTTAATTAATATAATCAATTATTTATTTCGATAAACTTGAGATTTAAATAATAATTGAACTTCACGGCTATCGATTTTAATAGCACCTTGATCTTGTCCCCAACTGAAGTTTGTTGCAGCGTATATAACGCTATAGGAAACACCACGGATAAATAGTGTTGGCTGCGCGCCTTCTTGAGGTTTAGATTTTAAACGGCCAGATTTTAATTCATAAGTAAAGTGTTTATAACAATCTTTACTGGTAAAGACCATCTTACCTAGTTTATTAAGTCGAGATTTAAGTTTTTTATAATTGCTTTTATGCATTTTATAATCTTTTTCAAGTTTCTTGTTATTATCAGACGCGATTTTAACACTTTCTGCAGTGCGGTAACGATATTCTAATTCTCTATTATTTGATCTAAAACCATCATTGATCCATTCAACATTAAAATTGAATTGTTTTCTGATAGTTTCAAGCATTCTATCAATGACGTCTGGGTCGACAATCCATTCAAGAGTGTAACCATTTGGAAGATGTTTAAACTCTTCATATAAATTTTTCTCGTCAAGTTTAGAAATATTTTTATTTCCTTTTTTAATAACTTGATTTTTGTTTGGTTGAGAAGAGGCTTTGAGCAAATCTTTCTTAATTTTTGCGTCTTCTCTTTTTTGTTTCTTTTCTCTTTGATGTTCCAATCTTTCTTCTTCAGTTTCACTAACGTATTCTACTTCATTAGTTTCAACGACATCATAATAGAAATCTTTTCCTTTTTTCAAACTAGTGACAAAAGAAGGAATCAAATATAAAACGACAGAAAATAAATTGACAATTGTAACAATCACAACATGCACTGCGACATAAAATTTCGCACTGATGAACCATAAAACAAAGATGAGACCACTAATAATAAATCCCACTTGTGGAAGATAACATAAATTATAATTATCAGATTGTTTCGCATCACATTCACGATACAAACTATAGATGAGCATAAAGCTCGCCGCTAAGTGGAGTAATAATCCTCCTTGATAAGATGAAAAAATATAAGATACGATGACAAATCCAACAGCGATAATCGCATTCAATATATCAAATATTGCATAAAGAACTTTATTCTTTCTAGTCAAAAGTGCGATAAAACAAGAAAAATAAACGCTGATACCAAAGGTAAATAATGAATAAATACCATATGGATATTTAAAATTTTTAAAGCCTGTACATAAAATGACAATGACAGGAATAATGGTAAGAACAACAGAATAAATAGCAATGCCTTTATTTATTTTAGATTTGCTCTCTTTAACTTTTTCGGGCATAAATAGAATCTCCTCATTAAATTATTTATATTTAATAATCTTTTTTATTATAGTTTATGTATATTTTTATATAAAGATAAAAATAAACAAAAATTAAAAAAGTGTCGTTTTAAATGTTAACGACACTGAAGATTAAAATAATTTAATTTTTGTATATTTCAAAATCGATATCTTTATCGATGTCTTTATACATATAGTCAAACCAAGAGAAATTTTTCCAATAGTTTTCATGAAGTCGATGCATCTCTTGAATGAGCATATATATCTTTCCACCACTCTTATCATCTATGATGATATCTGTAGATTTCCCACCTGGATAAAAGGTCAATGTTTGTAAATCATCTTCAACACATGGACAGTAGACATCTTTATAAGATAAGTGCATTTCATATGGTTCATTAAATCTTGTTCCGATAAAATGAACACCTTGATGGTCGATAATAAAATCTCCCTCTCCTTGAACTTCATATAAAAGATGATGTTTTAATGTTTTATATTTTGGAAGACCACCAATTTTATAGTGACGTTTAAATGAATAATTTTCATCTCTTCTTATTTCTTGAATGATATTATGTCTTTCCCACTGTGTCCATTTGGAAGGAGTCTTTGGTAATACACAATCATCACTAAGTGGGGTCATGTTGTATTTTTCATCAAATTTCACACCATTACCACAATGAGTGCAATAAATTTGATCGTTTTTAGCGACCATTGAAAATTCTTTTCCACATTTTGGACATTTATAACACATATCATCAAGGTGAGAAGTCATATAACCTTTCCCTTTATAACGGATTTGCTTTTCGATATTCCATAAATATTCATCATGATGGAAAACATTATTGATAATGTCATTAATTTCTTCACTACTCTTTTCTTTCAAATCTTCAGGAGTGAATAATTTATACATTTTTAAATAAACTTTTCCACATTTATCCTTGATATCAACTTTATTAGATGAAAGGTAATGTCCACGATAATCAACCATATAAACTGGGACACCCATCTTTTTAATAAAAGATGCTGTACCAGGAGTGATTGGTTGATTATCACCAAAGACGGATGAAGTACCTTCAGGAGAGAAAGTGACAATTCCTCCTTGTTTGATAATACGGGTCATCGCCATTACCGCGTTGATGTCACCATTATAAAATGGCTTTTTAGGAATAATTCTCGCTAATTTAAAAAGCCAGTCTAAATGGCTACGAAAAAATTCAGTATAACCAGCAACCATTGCAAACTTTCTTGGATGAAGCAATGTTTTTAAGAAAATATAATCTCTTCTAGATAAGTGATTCCAAATGACAAAACATCCAGTTGGACAATCATTTGGATTATCTATTATTTCATATGTTGGGTGATATTTTTTGCTGAAAAAAGGAGAAATCGCTAAGAGTTGATATAGACCCCAAACAAAGTTATTGGCTAACGCTGTTGGTCTTTTAGCTAGTTCCTCTTCTAATGTTAATTTGGCTTTCATTGACATATTAAACTTCCTTACAAAACTAAAACTTATAATTCTAATTTCTTTCTTATTATATATATTAATAAAGAAGATAAAAAGAACTTTTTAGACACTTTTAGTCAAAGTGTTGATTATCTATTTAAAAGTTATTTGATAATTAACCAAAATTATATATAATCAATGTTAATTTAATAAAATTAAAGAATGGAGAAAAAATATGAAATTATTAAAGAAAATATTAATTGGCGCAGCATCCTTATTTTTATTAGCAGGTTGTTCTAAAACCCCAACTGTTGATGTTAGTGATGCTAGTGAGGCTAGTGAAACTAGTGAAGGTGGTAATTCTAGTAGCGGAGAAACAACCACTACCACAGCAAGCAAAGAAGAATTATACGCTGTCGCTTATACAATGAGCGTTAATCTTTTTGGAGAAGAAGATGCCGAAGATGCAATCTATGAAATGACTGCCGATACTTATGGTCTTGATGGATACGCTATCTTTATTGATATGGATAGTGCCTATGATGGTGAAGACGTCATTAATTATGTGTTAGATTTTTGCCCAGAAGGTTTCAATTCTTATTATGATTTGTATAGCGGTTATTTTTCTGATGGAACTGAATATACCGCGATTGATTTAGCTAATGAAAGTGAAACAATATTTATTGATATTACTACCTATATAGATGAAGAGATCTCCTTAGTGGATATCCTCATCCTTGATGAAGATAATTTCTCTTTATTATTTGAATAAACACTTTAATTAATATCCATAATAAAAGGAGCTGTTTTATAACCTAAAAGGTAAATGACAGCTCCTTTTTTTAAATATTAATTAAATGATATATAAATTATTTAATGCAGTAGATGGATTTTTTACCGTCGAAATGTGATACTTCACTTTCACCATGGTCATTTAATTCATCTTCAATTCTTAATAATTGATTGTATTTGGCAATACGATCAGTTCTTGAAGCAGAACCTGTTTTAATTTGACCAGCGTTAGTACCAACGACGATATCAGCGATTGTGGTATCTTCAGTTTCACCACTTCTATGGCTGACGATGGCGGTATAGCCTGCACGTTTGGCCATTTCAATGGCGTCAAATGTTTCAGTTAATGTACCAATTTGGTTAACTTTAATTAAGATGGCGTTCGCTACACCCATTTCAATACCCTTCGCTAAACGTTTGGTATTAGTAACGAATAAATCATCACCAACGAGTTGAACTTTCTTTCCTAATTTTTCAGTTAAGTATTTCCAACCTTCCCAGTCATTTTCATCAAGACCATCTTCGATGGTAATAATTGGGAATTTTTCCACTAATTCGGAATAATATAAGTCGACCATTTCTTTGGATGTGAATTCACCTTTATCGGCTTTTAAGACATATTTACCAGTTTCTGGATTATAGAATTCACTCGCCGCAACGTCAATTCCTAAGCAAACATCTTTACCAGGAACATAACCAGCAGCTTCAATGGCTTCCACCACTCTTTCAAATGCTTCAGTATTGCTATGAAGTTTTGGAGCATAACCACCTTCATCACCAACTGAGGTCACATATCCATTTTTCTTTAAGATATTCTTTAAAGAATGGAATACTTCTGCACCCATTTGTAAAGCTTTTCTAAAGCAGCATGCACCGACAGGAAGAATCATAATTTCTTGGAAATCGATGCACCAATCAGCGTGAGCACCACCATTTAAGATGTTCATCATTGGAAGAGGTAATT
This sequence comes from Bacilli bacterium, assembly GCA_051872395.1. Lineage (GTDB taxonomy): Bacteria > Bacillota_I > Bacilli_A > RFN20 > CAG-826 > JBJEDU01. The sequence continues at coordinate 11,361 of JBJEDU010000020.1, forward strand.
GTTTCGCATTAACTCCACCAATATAACGATAAAGTGGCATACCTAATAAATCACTAGCAGCGCGGCAAACAGCAATACTAACACCTAAAATAGCGTTTGCTCCTAATTTTGATTTATTTGGAGTACCATCTAAGGCGATCATCTTTTTATCGATAGCGACTTGATCTAAAGCACTCATTCCAACGATAACTGGAGCGATAACTTCGTTAACATTTTTAACAGCGGTTAAAACGCCTTTTCCTAAATAACGAGTTTTATCTCCATCACGGAGTTCAACAGCTTCATATTCACCTGTGGAAGCACCTGAAGGCACTAAAGCGCGACCAAACGCTCCGCTTTCAGTTGTTACTTCGACTTCAACAGTGGGATTACCACGGGAATCGAGAACTTCTCTTGCATAAATATTTGTAATAAATGGCATAAATAAACATTTCTCCTTTTTTCTACCGAATTTATTTTAAATTTTATTTAAAAAATAAGCAACATATTATATATAATTATCTTTTTTCTTAAGCTACTTTACTAACTGTCACTGTCACTTTATTTTTTTCAACTTTATCAAAAGTGATGATATATGGGAAATCTTCTCCATTATCCATCGTTGAGACGGAAGTATTTGATTTAGTTAAAAATTTTGAATAATCACTAAAAGAGAAGACATCACCAGTATGGAATAAATCACTTGGTTCAAGAGTGCTTTTACTAGTGCCTAACGTATTTACTTTTTTAGATTGAATGAGAGTAATTAATTTAAAGTCCTCTAAAGAGGTTGGTGATGGATAAGCATAAGCAGAAGCATCATAACTATTATTAGGACCAATAATTACTTGTGTACTAGAAGATTTTAATTCTTCATCCAATTCTTCTCTCGTATTGATTAAATAACCATTATTGATGTTGTAATACGAATGAGCGTACAACCTTGAATCAACATGGTATAATTTCACCCCAAAATCAGATGAGGTTAAACCAAATATCGAGCCATTATTGTTCCAATCGTATTCATTATTACCATATGGAGAGAATAATTCTAATAAGAAATATTCATCAAAAGCTGAATTATTGAAGGTAGATACATCAGCAGGAATAATCAAACAATCTCCATTGATACTCGCAGCAGATAAAGTTATGGTCGTTGAATCTAAAGAACCGTCGATGACATATGGTTTCACCCAACCCATCGAAAATTTCGAATAAGAGTTCCAATCAAAAACATTGTATGATTGCATATCTGCTCCACCAATATAGTCAATTGTTGAATCTTCAGTGTAATCATAATAATCTTCTAAGCCAAAAATATGACCTTGTTCATGAATTTGAGTTCTTGCACTTGAAAAGTGAGCGAGACTACTCATGCTGTAAGTATTGACGCTTGGATCAGAAGGTGTTCCAAAAACACCAGTATTATACATATGAGGCCAAAGTGGTTCATTCCATTTAACGCTAGACCCAGCGTTAGATATAAAATGAATAGAATCAATCGCCCCATCTTTATTGAGGTCATATTCACTCCAATCAATATCTGGATTAGTGTCTTTAGTATATGTTAAAGCGCGATCTAAAACTGTGAATAAGGTTTGATATGTTTTATCATCGTTGATATTAGACATCGAATATGTTTCATCGGTTTCATAATATACAGGGGCGACCATTCCTGAAAAAGAAACATTACCAAAAGAAGCACGGGAATAATATGTCGAGAAAGAGTTCCATCCTTTATTTGTTTCAACCGTCCCAAAATAGGCGTTATTAACAAATTGGACATAATCATCAGACCAATTGTAATAATTTGGTAAAGAACCAATTGGTAATTCGATAGGAATAACTAATATTTTGACATCTCCTTGACTTGGAGCGAAGCGGTCAGAATAATCTGTGCTCACCATCGTTGGCTCATCAATTTGATAATAACCTCGAGATTTTAAAACATTTAAATTAATGTTAGAAGTAACTAAAGATTTATTATGTTTGAGATTTAATACATATGTATTACCAATGGCGATTTTTTCATTTATCACATTAGTGTTTGTGTTACCATTTTTAAATAATGAAACAGTGACGAAAGTTTGTGATTCATCATAATCAAAATATTCATCGATAATTTCACTTCCTGTCGTATAGGAAATCTTATATTCTAAACTTGTTAAATCAACATAATCATCAACAATCGCAGAATATGAGGAATTAAGAATTGTAATCGCATTCGCGGAATAATTTAATTCTTCCCCACCTTGGACATATATTTGACAAGTCGCATTACGAGTCGCTAAATTGTAGGAAAAAGAAACGTTGACTGTGTAATTTCCACTTCTATCGAATTTATCATCTAAACCAATGAGCACACTATCATTGTAGTAAATGCTATTAATTGTGTATCTTAAAACATCAATTTTCTTTTCTTGTCCGCTTGAATATTTTTCATAAAACGCTAATTTAGCGTGTTCTTTATAAACGTCACCAATTTTATAATCAGTGTAAGAATCTTTGGCGACAAAGCCAACACTATTTCCTAATGGGATACTCGAAGATTCTTCTTGTGATTCATCATCACTACTACTGCTGGGGAATAATTGAATATTACAACCAGTAAGTAAAAGAGGAATTAAAATTAATGGGGTAAACAATTTCTTTTTCATATATAAACAAAACTCCTTAATTATTTAAATCAATGATTTGAAGTGTCGCGGACACTAAATCATATTCACTAGAATATAGCAAGAAGAAATAATATTCGCCACATATATTAATTTGGAAGCGATTATCTTCTAATTCGCTGATAAGTCCAGATGGAATATTAGCTAAGTCAATATAATCATAACCATATTGATTATAGATTGGTTCCACTAAAGCGAGATTATCTCTTGCGGTAAATGAATATGATAAAGAAGTATCACTGACATTTAAAGGAATCGAATAAGCATAACCTTTAAATGATGGATAATCTTTTTGATAAACGGAAGTCATATTGACGACATTTTCTTTCAATGTCACATTAATAAAATTACCTTCACTATCAAATGAAGAAATAAGAGGAGTGAATGAAGCGCTTAATCCATCATTGATATTTGGAAGAGTGTAAGTTGGAAGTGATGTCCCATAAGTATATTCATAGACATCTTCTGTTTCATAAATTAATTTTGGACTCGATAAATATTTATTTGAGAAGTTTTCTAATAATTTCTTTTGATTAATAAATTTCACTTCTTTTAAAACATAACCAAATGTTGAATTATTAGAGAAAGTATATGATTGAGTGTCAATTGATAAAGTTGGAAGTTTTTTCGTTTCATCGTAAGGATAAAGTGGATTAACAACCATCTCTATTTCCTGATTAGTGTGATAAGCAATGACTGTATCTTTGTTTTTTCTAACGAACACTAAGTTGTTCGAAGAAGAAAATAATTGATCAAAATCTAAATTGCTAAATAAATATGAAAGTTTATAGACAGTCCAATTGGTTTCAATTTCATCGTATGTAAATATTTCATCATCGACATCGTAGGAAGTATTTTTATATCCTTTGTTATATGATTCTTCTAAATACGAATAACGAGAATAAACATTATATTCTTCATTTCTACTCATAATCCAACTAGAAAATGTTTTATTGACGACACTTGAAGTGGTAAAACCAGTCGCCGTTATCGAATTAGTGGTTTTCAAAGTTGAAGAAGAACTCAATGCGTTATTTTCATACACTAAAGTTTCGCAGTTATAAGAATAGTTATTAATTTGAGAATTTAAGTGAACAGTTTCACTAATTTCATATTCTTTCTTTTCTTTGGAATTAACTAATTTTTTAACATTGACACGATTTAATAATACTTCTTTGCTTAAAGAGAATACCTCATCCGCACTCAATTTGAGTAAATTATCACCATAAAGAGAGGAAGAAGAATCACATGAAGATAAAAGAATTAAAGAAGAGGCAATGAGTAAGAGAAATCTTTTGTTTTTCATTATTTTTTACCTCCCTAATTAATCCCAATTGATAGAGAAATGAACAATGTTTCAATATCGACGATTTGTCCACTTCTATCGAAAGAGAAAAGTATTAATAGTTTCGTGTTGTAATGCGATTTAAAATAAGAAAGACTATCTTCTATATCTAAATCGTTATAAATAATATTTAAATCATTTCTAGAAAAATATGGAAAACCATATTTAGTGTCTTCCCCATTATTTCTAGTAATAAAAGAATAAATCTCGTCTTTTGAAAAGTTGAGATAGGATATTGCGTAAGTATAATTATCATCGTAAATCGATGTATAAGATAAATTGATTCTTGTACGAGAGAGTTCGATTAATGAATCATCATAGACCGCTAAATAAGGAACAGGAATATATCGACTCTCTTCTTCAACAAATGAAAAAGAAACAGCCTTTTTTGAATCATATGAATAAGTCATAACTTTTTCATTTTCTTCCACTAAGATGGGAGATTCATAAATATCTCCAGTTAAAGAAGTGATATGGTAAATATTATTCTTTTCTGCTGAATAATCGATGACCCATCCAAGGTTTGAATCCTTTTTAAAAGAACGGACTCTCATAATTTCATTGAAAATAATGATTTGTTCTTCTGGATGAAGTGGATTAGCGATCAATCCTTCATCTACTGATTGGGAAAAGGCATATAATTTATTATCTTTCGTCCCATAAGAATAAGAAGAATAAGTATATCCATCAGATAATAATTCATTGATGTTCATTCTCCATTTAATATCGACTTCCTCAAAGGAAGAAAAAGTATCGATGCTACTTGAGGAAATCTTTTCGATTTTAGAATTAGGGTTTTTAATACTGATAGAGGAATATAAATCATAGTTTCCGGGATTAGTTATTGAAACATCAACCCATTCATTCATATCGATTTCATATTCGCTATAATAGGAACCTTCTAAACCATTACCATAGAGAGAATAATTGGAATAATGTAAAGAATAAGCGTAGTTGCTATAAATATTTAAAGTGCTGTTTTCTTCAATAGTTTTGTATTCAGCGTATTGTTTCGCTGCTCCTGAATAAACTTTTCTCTTATCAACTTTGGTCGTTTGTTCAATGACTAATTTTGATGCTTTAAATAAATTATTAGTCGCTTGATTTGAGACATAAACTGCCTCTTGTTCATTTATAATCGCTAAACCATTTACTTCAAATGGATCAGTTTTGACACAGCTTGATAGAGAAAGAAGTGATAGAAGTAAAAATATATAATTTCTTTTTTTCATATACCGCTCCTTTCAAGAAAATATTTTAAGATATTTTAATTATGTTATATTTTTAGATTTTATTAAAGAATAAATTATTTAATAAATGAAAATATTTCAAATGGAGTGGATTTATTAACAATATTTAATTCATCTAATAAATATTTTTCACCATCGATTGAAACTTCTTTGCTTTCAATAAACTTAATTTTTATTTTCCTACTAGATGTATCAATTCTTTTATTTGAAGGTAAAAAATATGAAGGTAATCCTTTTAAGAAATTCATCTTAGAATAACTAACATAGAAATTATCTTCCTTTAAATTGTTATGTTTAAATAAAGAAAATCCACCCATATATTTCCCTTTTAAAACAAAAAGAAAATATGAACTTATTTCTTTATTTTCAATATAAAATGTTTCTTTTTTTCTTTTAGAAAATAAAATGGATATTGCTTTAAAATAATACGATAATCTCTTATATTTTTTATATCTTTTTAAAAATGGAATACTAGAAAATGTTCCAAATGAAATAGAATATAAAGAATTGACTTTATTATTGATATTCATCATATTCAATTTTCTTGGTTCATTTTTTAAAATCATTTTAATAGTCTTATAAAAATTTCTTGTTCCATTAATATTTTTATGTGTGTCATTAAGTGTTCCAAAAGGAATAAATCCCACTTTAAAATCACTTGGAAAAACGATATCGAGATTTAAAAAAGAGGAGACGCTCCCATCTCCCCCTAATAGAAATAAACCATTAATTTTATTAATGATACTGAGTAAATAAAATTTAAAATCTTCGATATTATATGAATAAAAAATATCAACAATATCAAATTTCTTATTCAAAGATGAAAGAAGAAAATTCATCTTTTTTTGACTTAATTTCTTCTTAGAATATGAATTGATAATAACAACAAATTTTAATTTAGATTGCCCAGTTTCCATCTTTGAAAATTAAAACTTTTTGACCTTCAAATGTTGTTCCTTCAATCATTAAATCTTTCGTTCCAATCATAAAGTCAACATGAATCATCGAATCATTGACACCGAAAGCTTTAATTTCTTCTTTACTATATTTTTCATAATCTTTAATCGTATTATCAAAACCCATACCTAACGCTAAATGGCAGGAAGCATTTTCATCATACAAAGTATTAAAGAATAAAATGTTTGTGTTATTAATTGGTGAATCAAAAGGCACTAAGGCGACTTCACCTAAATAGCCACTGCTATCGTCCATATTAACCATTTGATTTAATAATTGTTCATTTTTCTTAGCGTGAGCTTCAACGACTTTTCCTTCTTTAAATACAAGATAAAAATCTTCGATAAGTTCACCATTATATGAAAGAGGTTTACTCGAATAAACCACTCCTTCCATCATTCCTTTTTTTGGAGTGGTGAACACTTCTTCACTTGGAATGTTTGGATTATATTCAATGTTGCTACCAAGCGCTTTTTCTTTACCAGCTAAAAATTGAGCGTTTTCAATTAAACCAACAGTAAAATCAGTGCCATTATTTGCTTTATAATGAAGTTCTTTTAAATGTAATGAATTTAATTTTTGCACTTTCTCAATTAAATTTTCATTATGTTTTTTCCATGCTTCAATCGGATTATCATTATCGGCGCGTGAAGTTTTAAGTATCGCTTCAAATAACGCGTTATAAGCTTCTTGCTTTTTCATATTTGGAAATACTTTTTTCGCCCAGCGATATGAAGGATAACCGGCAATAACCCATTGATAACGATTTTCCATTTGATCTTTAAATGGTTTAAGTATTGGATATTTAATTTGATTGGCTTTCATGACTTTTTCTTGATCCATTCCTTTTAATGAATCAGGGTCTTCTGAAAGAATATAAATTCTTGCCGGATTAGTTTCGACATAATATTTTTGTTTTTCAATTACGTGATTAGGCACTGTAGAAAGTGTTTTTAAAGAACAATATTTGGAATGATAAATACTCAAATCATCATATGACCAAATAACTTCGACACTTCTCGCTTTTCTTTTATAAGCATAATAGGTTAGTAATTTTACAAACTCATATGTTTGAACACTTGAAAAGATAATAACATCTTGTCCCTTTTGAACATTAGCTCCAACATTGACAATTAATTCAGCATATTTTTTAATTTTTGTTTTATTCATGACTTTTTTCCTCTTTTTTAATTTTATCAAATTAATGCTATTAATTAATATAAAATAATTAAATAATAAAAAATGGTTCAGCAAGAACCATTTTAAGTTAATCAATTATTTGATTATTAAATGTAGAAATCCATTGGATAAGTGAGATATTTAATCTCATCTAATTCATCGCAAGTAACATATCCACTTGGAGCGTTTATTAAAGTTGGAATGCGGTTAACAATAGTCGCGCATGTATGTTCGACAGTTTGAGGTTTACTAACTGAGAATTTTGTATTTGGTTCGCCCTCGATTTCCCAATCACACATATCTCCTTCGCCTTCTTTATAAACATATCCAATCGTTTGTTCTTCAATTTCAATACCTTGAAGAGTAGAAGCTTTAACTACCGCGGACATACCCAAGCAATGTCCTTTTTTAATAACTTTTCCTAAAGTATGAGAATAAGTATCTTCTTTTGCAATATATGGAACATTTTCTTGACTGATAGAAGTAATAGTTAAACCTAACTTATTTGCAATGGCTTCAACTGGATTCCAAGCATATGAAGGAATCACTTCATCTGGATGCGCGATCGTGTTATTAAATTCTTCCACTGTTAAATCACATCCATGCGCGTTCGCAAGCGCTAAACCATATTCATCAACATTGTATGAATACGCTCCTTTAATTTTATTAACTTTATGAATGCCACCCATCACTAATGAAACCATATTAATCCAGTAAATATCTTGCATTCCACTACCGCATACTGTACAACCTGTTTCTTTCGCTAAACGGTCTAATTTATTAGTTAATGAGGCAGATGTTGTCCATGGATAAATTGCTTCTTCACATGTTGTAATGACATTAATTCCTCTTTCAACACACTTTTCAACATATGGATAAATATCACTGACGAATGAGAATAATGTAACGACTGCAACATCCGCGTCACATGAATCTAAAACTTCATCAGCGTCAGAAGAAATTTTAACTCCAAGTTTAATACCAAGATTAGCAAAATCGCCAACATCCATTCCAATGATGTCTGGGTTCACATCGATTGCCCCAACAATCTCTGCTCCCTTTTCATGCAAGTAACGGAGAATGTATTTACTCATCTTTCCGCACCCAAATTGAACAACTCTTATTTTACGCATTATAATGACCTCCTAATTGTTCAATTATATTATAAGTATTTTTTTACTGATTGTATATAAAAAGAATAGAAAGCGAAGGAAAATGTTGTATATAAATTTAAACAAATAAATACAAAAATATTTTGATATGTTCTAAAGAAAAAGCTATTAAGATTTTATTTTCTTAATAGCCAATTCTTATATTTTTATTTTATAGTTTATTACTCAACCGCTAAAACTTTAATGGTGTTCGTCTTACCTGCTAAGCCATCAACTTCTCCACCAGTTAAGACAACATTATCACCCTTTTGAAGGAGTAAATGAGAAGTTGCTCTTCTTAAACCTTCATAATACATTTGGTCAGTAGAAGTATATTGAACAGATAGTAAAGGAGTAACACCCCAAGATAACGCTAATTTGCGATAAACTTTTTTATCAGTGGTAATACCAACGATATCAACAGGGCAGCGGAAACGAGAAACCATTCTTGCAGTCATTCCACTTAAAGTGGATACAACAATACATTTGGCTTTGACATCATTCGCCATCGCGCATGTCGCATGTGAAAGAGCGTCAGTGACATTTCTAATTCTAAATTCTGTCGTATTAAACCAATGCGAATAATCGATACTTCTTTCGGTATATTCCGCAATTTTAGCCATAATTTGAACAGTTTCAACTGGGTATTTACCCGCAGCGGTTTCTCCAGAAAGCATAATAGCACTACTACCATCATATACTGCGTTCGCGACGTCAGAAATTTCTGCTCTAGTTGGTCGAGGATTTCTAATCATCGATTCAAGCATTTCGGTCGCAGTAATTACTCTTTTACCTAATAAACGACATTTCTTAATTAAATATTTTTGGATTGATGGAACTTCCACGAAAGGAATTTCCACTCCCAAATCACCACGAGCGACCATCACTCCGTCAGCAACTTCACATATTTCATCGATATTATCAACGCCACTACGATTTTCAATTTTAGCGATGATATCAATATTTTCTCCACCATTTTCATTTAAGAATTGTCTCATTGATAAGATATCACTCTTTTTCGATACGAATGAGGCGGCGACAAAATCGACATCATTTTTAATACCAAATAATAAATCACTCTTATCAGCGTCACTTAAAAAAGGATGATCCATGACTTTATTGGGGAAGTTCATACTCTTTCGATCAGAGAGTTCTCCTCCTGCGATAACATCACATAAAGCATTATGACCTTTAATTTCTTTAACTTTGAAAATTACTAAACCATTATTGACCATAATCGTATCGCCAATTTTCAGTTCATCCACTAAATGGTCGTAATTGACAGAAACAATATGTTCATCACCTTCGATATCATCTGTCGTAAAAGTAAATTCATCACCATCATGAATGACGATAGAATGATTTTTAAATGTTTTAATTCGATATTCAGGACCTTTCGTATCAAGCATGATAGCGATTGGTAATTCTAATCTTTCTCTAACTTTTTTAATGGTGTCAATTTTAATTTGATGTTCTTCATGAGTGCCATGAGAGAAATTTAATCGAGCGACACTCATACCAGAAACCGCTAACTTTTCTAAGACGGCTTCGCTTTCACTCGCCGGACCAATTGTGCAAATAATTTTTGTTTTACGCATTGCTGTCTACCTCCTCATTAAATAGAAATCGGTTTTGACAATTAATATTATATCAAAACTTATAAATATTAATAGTTTTCTTCATATTTTTAATTCCGATATGATTCGTTTATAATTTTTCTTTTTCTATATATTATATATAGAATATAGTATATAATTATAATGTATAGACATAGAAAATATTGAGGATTATAAATATGGGAAAAGAATATAAAATTTATGAGAAAGAATATCAATTGACCACAAATGATATTAATGTCTACGGAGATATTACTCCCACCGCAGTGCTCAATATCCTCCAAGATATTTCTTGTGATGATGCTTTTGTTTTAGGTTGTGATTATAATACATCAGTGACAAAAGATGCGATATGGGTACTAACGAGGTCACTATATAAATTAGATCCAAAAAAGTTCCATCCATATATGAAAATTAAAGCCTTTACTTGGCCTAATAAAAATGAAAAATTTTCTGTTAATAGAAATTATTTAATCAAAGATATAGAAACTAATGAAATCATTTTAAGAGGAGTCTTTAAATGGGCGATTATTTCATATTCCACTAGAAGGATGCTTCCAACCAATATTCTCGTTGATGAAGATGTTGATTATCCAAGCGATATTGCTTTAACTGATAAAATTGACGCTATTCAAACCGATGAAAATATTTTAGATAAAGAATATCAATTCAAAGTAATGTTCTCTTCTTTAGACCAAAACGGACATATGAATAATACAAAATATTTAGAACAATTACTCAATGCTTGTCCTTTAGAGGAAAATGAAAAGATTGTATCTTTATTAGCAAATTATATTAGAGAATTACCATATAATCACACTATCAAAATCAAATATTTGAAAAACGATGAAGAAATAATTGGTTATTTCTATTTAGAAGATGGCGTTATTGCCACTAAAATTAAACTAGGCTTAATTAAAAATTAAGAAAGGAAACCATATGAAAGAAATTGTTTTAGAAGCTAAAAATCTTTCTAAAATATTTACTTTAAATAGTAAGCAAATGAAAGAAAAGAAATTACAAAACAAAGAATTTACCGCGGTAAATGACTTATCTTTTTGCTTATATAAAGGGGAAATATATGGTTTATTAGGTCCTAATGGAGCAGGAAAAACAACCACACTTAGAATGCTCGCAACACTATTAGAACCATCAAAAGGAGAAATAATATTCGCTAATCAAAAATTAGTGAAAGATAATAACGAAATAAGAAAAGATATTGGCTTTTTAACAAGCGAGATGAAACTCGATGATTTCTTTACTGTTGAAGATACCTTTAATTTCTATGGTGAGGTATATGGAATGAGTAAAGAGGAAATTGAAGAAAGAAAAAATGTCCTTTTTACTAAATTCCAAATTAAAGATTTTAAAACTGTAAGAATATGCAATTTATCAACTGGAATGAAACAAAAAGCTTCTTTAGCGATTTCTTTAATAAATAATCCAAAATTAATTATTTTCGATGAACCCACAAATGGACTCGACATCGCTACAACTAAGATGGTTGAAGATTATTTATTAGATTTAAAAAAAGAAGGTAAAACTATCATTTTATCCACTCATATATTTTCTTTAGTAGAAAAACTATGCGACCGCGTAGGAATTATAATAAATGGCAAAAAAGTCCTCGATGAATCACTTGAGGAAATACATAAAGAAGGAAGCTTAGAAGATAAGTTTTTCCAATTATATTCATATGAGGACTAAAAAACATGAAGAAAACATTTATTTTAATTAAAAGAGAACTAAAGAAATTTTTTACTAACAAACGCTTATTAATGGCGATGTTTTTTCCTGGAATATTAATTTTTGTTGTCTATTCATTAATTGGCAATTTAATGAATTCCATCAAACAAGAAGAAGTTAGTAAAGATTATAAATATAACATTGCCTTAACAAATAATTATTCTTTAGATGATACTGATCCATGTTATTTTTCTTCTGTTTTATTAACTTATTTACAAGAAGAAGGATTTCAAGACACTGTCACAACATTCATCAACACTACTGAAATAGACGAATATAAAAACAAAGTAACAAATAAAGAATATGACTTATTAGTAGTTTTCACTGATAATTTTGAAAATGAAGTCAATGAATATGATTTCATTCAAGACATCGAAAATCGCCCAGACATTTCTCTTTTTTATAACGCGAGTGTGAACGCTAGTGAACAACTTTACACTATCGCACTATCTTTGTGCGATGCAATGTATAAAAACTTCACTATCAATATTTCTAATCCTAATCCAAATCTTGGGAAAGGTTCATTTATGGCCAATCAAATATTGTCATTTATTTTCCCAATTATTACTATTTCTCTTCTTTATAGTGCCACTCTTTCTTTTTGTCCGGATTCTATTGCTGGAGAAAAAGAAAAAGGAACATTATTCTCTTTGTTTGTTACACCACTTAAAAGAAGCGAAGTAGCGATATCTAAAGTTGTCTCTTTAACAGTGGTTTCTCTTGTCAGTGGAATCACTTGTGGATTAGGACTAATTTTATCATTACCAAAAATGCTTCAAGGAATCGAATTTGTCATTTCTCCAGTTGGCTATTTATTACTATTATTATCAGTTATTTCTTTAATGATTTTCTTTGTTTCTTTTGCTTCATTATTTTCAACGATCGCTAAGACATCTAAAGAAGCAAATTCCTATTTAGGTCCTCTTACTGGGGTTTTATTAGTGTTATCGATGATACCGATATTTGTTGATTGTTCATCACTTGGCTTTTCCTTTGTTCCTATCTTAGGTTTTGCTCAAAGTTTATCATTTATTATGAGAGGGCAAATCGACCTATTATTCATCGGTTTAAGTTGTATCGCTAATATCGTTTATTCAGCGATATTAATTTATTTAATTGTTAAATTATTTAATAACGAAAAAGTAATGGTGAAAAGATAAATAAAAAACACTACTTTTTTGATAAATTTATCAACTTAATAAGTAGTGTTTTATTTTTATTTATTTATCTTTTTTAATTTTTAATTTAATAAATCTAATTAAGACGATAATTTCATGAATGATGAGTGGAATAATTGACATTACCGCGGTAATTATCCATTCTTGCCAATCGAGATTATGAGTTTTAAACACCATCGATATTCCTGGGACTTCAATAACTATTAATTGTAAGGCAATACCGATAAAGAACGCTAAAAACATCATCCAATTTTTCTTCTTTAAAATTGAGAAGAAGGAAAGATGAATATCACTCATTCCAATCATATGGAATAATTCACCAAACGCTAAAGTGGTAAACGCCATTGTTTGCGCTTGTAATTTAATAACTTCGTTAGTTTCATATAATGCTTTAATCGCACTGATAGAATAAGAACCATGTAACCAACCACAAGAGAAATAAGCAAGCAAGACCGCTAAAGTTAATGCCGCACCATAACCAATAGTGATAGCCATTCCACCATTAGAGAAGAAATTCTCTTTAGGATCTCGTGGTTTTTCATTCATGATATTTTTATCTTTTTTATCCATTCCTAAAGCAATCGCTGGCATACTATCAGTTATTAAATTAACCCATAATAAGTGAATAGCGATTAAAGGGGTTGGTAAACCTAAAATAATAATGAATAACATCGCTAATACTTCAGCGATATTACTAGATAAAAGGAATAAGACTGTCTTTTTAATGTTGGCAAAGATGTTTCTTCCTTCTTCGACAGCTTTTTCAATTGAAGCAAAGTTATCGTCGGTCAAAACCATATCAGCGGCCCCTTTAGCGACATCAGTACCAGTTATACCCATAGCAATACCAATATCCGCTGCTTTTAAACTAGGAGCGTCATTAACTCCATCACCAGTCATCGCACATATATTGCCATTAGCCTTAAAAGCTTTAACGATACTCACTTTATTTTCAGGTGAAACACGAGCGAAAACTCTAACACTTTTAACTTTTTCTTTTAATTGTTCTTCATTTAATAAATCGATATCACTACCAGACATACATTCATCGATGGAAGAACAAATACCTAAATCTTTCGCGATAGCGTAAGCGGTATCTTTATGATCCCCCGTAATCATTACAGTGGTAATACCCGCACCTTTAAATGCACTGACAGCAGGTTTAGCTTCTTTTCGTGGTGGGTCAATCATCGCGACAACACCAACAAATACCAAATCTTCTTCTTTTAAAGAGTCATCTTCTTTAAACGCTAAAGCTAAAACTCTTAAAGCCTTAGAAGAATAATAAGAATTTATTTTATAAATTGTTTCAATATCTTCTTTAGTGATTTTTCTTACTTTATCATCTTCATAAATATATTTTGTATGCGCTAAAATGCTATCTAACGCTCCTTTAGTAAAGATGATATGCTTATCTTCTTTTTTATGTTTGGTCGACATCATTTTTCTCACGCTATCGAAAGGAAGTTCATCAATACGTGGTAAAGTCGATTCTAATTCTTTTTTATGTAAATCAAACTCATTAGCGAAACTCACTAATGCGATTTCTGTTGGGTCACCATATAATCCTTCATCAACCGTAGCGTTAGAGCATAATGACATTCCAGAGGCAAGCAATCTTAAATGGACATCTTTATTGTCTTTATTAAAACTTTCAGATTCATAATATGACTTATTAGTGTACGCTCCTACTACTGTCATTTTATTTTGAGTCAATGTTCCAGTTTTATCACTACATACCACTGAAACTGCACCTAAAGTTTCAACTGATGGTAATTTTCTAACGATGGTATTAACTTTTGACATTCTTTGCATGCCGATTGATAAAACGATAGTCACTACCGCGCTGAGTCCTTCTGGAATAGCAGCGACCGCTAAAGCGATACTACTCAATATTGCTTCAATCCAAGCTTCAAAAGATGAACCGTTTCCATCGATAAAAATCCAAACGATATCAACTAATAAAACAACGACGACAATAATTAAAGTTAATATTCCTAAAAACTTCGATAATTTCGCTAAAACTTTTTGCAAAGGAGTTTCTTCTTCCTCTTCGCTTTCAAGCGCGGTCGCAATCTTACCAATTTGAGTAGACATCCCAGTTGAAGTAACAATACCTTTGCCTCTTCCATAACTAACTGGTGTGGACATGAATGCCATATTGTTTTGATCACCAATTCCAACCGATTCAGAAAAGACAATATTAGCGTCTTTTTCCACCGGCACTGATTCACCAGTTAATGATGATTCATTAGCTTTAAGATTTATTGATTCTATTAAACGGATATCCGCACCAATTGTGTCACCTTCTTCTAAAACAATGACATCACCAATAACTAAAGAGGAAGATTTAACTTTCTTTCTTTTTCCATCTCTAATAACTGTCGTTTCAGGTGAAGATAATTTCTTTAAAGCATCCAAACTTGTTTGTGCTTTGATTTCTTGAACAGTGCCAATAATCGAATTGAGAAGAATGACCGCTAAGATGATAATGACATCTGGCCAATCTCCAGTTTCTAAAAATGAAACTGGTAAACCAGCGTTTAAAGTTGTAATTACTTCATAAACTGAGGTTCCAATAATAACTGCAATAGCGGCAAACAAAACGAAAATCATTGGGTTATTCATTTGTTCGAAAAAGATTCTTACCCAACTCTTTTTCTTTTTTTCTTGAAGTTTATTTTCTCCGTATTTTTCTAATCTTTTTTTGGCTTCTTCTTCGCTTAAACCATTATTCGCGTCAGTTTGAAGCGCGCTGATAGTTTGATCAATAGTTAAAGTTTCATAACTAATTGATGGCGTTTTCTTTTCAACTATTTCGTGTTTGGGCAATTTATTATTTTTCATACAATCCTCCATATAATAAATGCAGATTTATTAAATGGTCTTGCTGATAAATAATTTTATCGTATAAAGCCGGGATAAACCGTGGTGACGACTTTTATACTTCGCTACTCCCCATGTCTTTTTTAGTATATATGTTTTGTGTGGTTAATGAAATATTTTATTTATCAAATATTTTCATTTATTTATTTTTTATGTTTCGTTTTTTTGGAAGTGGTTTTGCCCTTTGTTTTGGGTTTGGTTTTATTATTAATTGTTAGTTTAATTTTTCCGTTTTTATTAACTTTAACTTTTGCGTGACCTTTATTTATTAAAACGACGATGATAACAATTACAATTATCGCTAAGGCAATAACAATAATAGATAAAAGTAATTTATTTTCATTAATGAAATCTAAAATAGAAAACTCATTAGTGTCATCATTATAAATTGGAGGGACATATTCATTACCAACATTGAGTGTATCAGTTTCCGGATTAGCGTAACATTCTCCTTCGTAATAAGTTCCATCAATATTCCAAATTAAATCAATCCATTGTGGAAAATCGATGAAAGGATTTCTATTGTGTTGATAATTATTATAAATAAGGTTATTACGATGTATTTCATATGTATCAACTTCATCAAATTTATTCCAAGATAAAATATCAGTTAATATTCCATAAGGAGCGGGTGAAGTCGAAGTTGAGCAATCAAATCCAGTTGCAACAACATAATCCACTAAAAGGAGATTAGGTTCTGCTTTCGTGGGCGTATAATCTTCTTGGCCGATATAGTTATATCTCGCTACCATATAGCATAATGCACGAGCGATATCACCTTTATCAGAATCTTGTGGTTCAAAAACGATGATAGATTCATCTTCACTATGAGTATTGAATGGTGTTCCTCTTTTGTTATCTTTTAAAAAGTCATCTGTAGGATTATATGCGTTAGTTCTCACATAACCATATGAATATGCGTTATGAGCGGAAGAGTTTACGTTTGGATTAGCAGCGACTAAATGATGTAAATCAGTTCCTGCTCCTTTAATCACTTCGTCGCCTTCTAAACCAAATCCATGTGATTTAGCCCAAATATGTTCTTTATCAAATGAAACTCTAGAGGCTCCATCTTCTTTATATTTTATTGGATTTTCATCTTGATATTCTTTATTAACATAATGATGGAAAATATATGGGTTTTCAGAATATGTGTAATTATAAATTTTATTTTCAGAGGCACTATAAGTTCCATACGCTGAATCGAATTCACTTATCGGACTAGCGGTCCAATTTCTATCAGTTATTTTATAAATATAACCAATATCTGAATAATCATAAAAAACATTATCTTGAGATAATATGGTTTTAAGATTTTTTAATAAATTTTCTCCACGACGCTCTTCACTTGATAAAGAAGATAAATAAGAATAATAATTTCTGACTTCTGTTTCAGTATTATCATTTAAACTAATCGCGTTTGGTAAATTAACTGCCAGCGCTTTATTAAATGAATAATCATTTAAAGAAAAAGAAACAGTAATTAATAAAGATAATAAAGTTAATAATTTTATAGGTTTGTTTTTCATATATGTTATTTTTTAAATAATTATAATTATCAATTTTAAAAATCTATTCCACCGATAGAATTTATAATCCTAATAAATCCTCTCGAGTCTTTCATAATATAAACACAACTTCCAAACATATTATCAGGATCTAAAGCGTATCGATAGCAGACTCCTTTACTACCAGCGTAACTATAAGTAAATCCATGTTCTTCAAATACGGAAATACAATAATTGTAGCAATTATCTAACTCGCTAACGCTCGAAGGATAAATGAAAGCATCAGTGTTGAATGTATAACCATAATCATAAAATTTATAATGGGCATCGACATCTTGTTGATAATAAATTTCCGCTTTATAATCATCAGGTAGTGTCCAATTGAATCGACCATGTTCACTGACACAATAAGAAACGAATTCATTCATATTATTTGTGTAATTTGTATATAAAGGTTCATTTCCTTCATAAATTAATATTTCAACACGATATTGGAATGTATTATGTCCTGTAAATGTATAATCGCTCGTTGGATATGAGGCGAAATCTAAGAAAGTGAATTTACCATTATCGTTTTGTTTATAGTAAACAATATGATTTACTCCACGAGTAACATATGAATAAGCTTTTGAATACGGGTCATTAATATCTTCACGATATTGTTTATATCCAATTTCTCGATAGGCTGCTCGTAATTCTTGATAACGGTCTTCATTTAAATCCATCGTCGCAACAATCATTTTATTGTTATTATCAAAACGATGACCAGCGTATGAAGTTAAAGCGTATAGTCGATAATTATAATCATATGTGCCATCCAATTTGATAAATTCATTTGAATCAAAAAATGAAGAACAATATTGGTCAATTTTTTCATTGATAGTTTTCGACCTTATCATCGTGTCATTTCGATAGACGAACACTAATAATATTCCACTATCAGAATAAGGAACAACATCAACATAAACATCATTATATTGATAGACATAATGAATATATCCAACTGAGAAAGAATATTGATAAGCATCAATAAAATTCATTCCTTCAAAGGAAGATACTTCATCTAAATATTGGTTCATTTCAGAAGTTGTACAATAAATTTGATAATATAAACCGTTCGCGTTTCGTTCGCTACTTCCATAATAAGATTCAAGATAATAATTAGAAGATTGACCAAAATGAAAGGTAACTGCAGTTTCATTTTCAATAACTGGAAAATCAACGATTGAATATTCTTGTTCCACCATTTCTTTAAACGATAAACGATGAGAAATTGTCGAATATTCACTGACATAAATATTCGCCCCAAGTCTTCCTTTGCTATTCGAAGCAAAATCAAAATAATAAATACAATCTTTCATCATCAATAATTTTGCTTCTGTACCAAGTTCTTGATAATATCCTAATTCATCAATTTCTTGTAATATTGATTGAATTTTTTCTTCTCCTAAAAGTGAAGGTAAAATTAAATTCATCGTGAATATCGTGCCATTATTATCGCTGAAATAATCAGGACATATTAAATTGATAACTATATCTTCATCATAACTATCAACTTTTGGTTCGCTGCTGACATAAGCATAAGCAGTATATAAAGAACCAGAAAATATTGGATTTAAAGCAAGTAAATACGCAGCGTAGATTCCTGGTCCATTTTGATCCACTAATGATTCTTCAGAAAACATCGGTGTTGAATAAGCTTCAGAAATTTTATTAACTTCTGCATCATAAAAATAAGGAGAATAGGAATCTTTATCATTGTATTCTGTCTTCAAACCTATTTTTCCACTGACAGAAACATAATCATAAATTTTTGGAACATAAGTTGAAGAGGATGATTTTATTACTTTCATTCCTATTGGACCAGTGTATGTATCATCTAAAGCAATATAGAAAGACCCATCAAAATCAATATTAGTAACAATCGCCGAAATGGTTTCTTCATTATAACAAGTCTTATAATCAAATCTATCAAAATATATCGATTTTAAATCATAAATTCTAATTTCAGTAGGTTTATTATTTTTAACCCATTCATCGTATAAATAGGTATTTTTAATACCACCTTCACTCAATGTAAATTGTTCAGTCAATATCAAATCTGAATAGTCATCTAAATATGTTTCTCCACCATTAAACTCTTTAATACGACCATCATTATCGATACGAATTTCAAAATAATTACAATAAGAAAACCCGTGGATTTGAAAGAAATCTTTAAAAGTGTTAGATAAATCATATCCATAACATTGATATAAAAATGGATCATTTTCATTCATGGTGAAATATGATTGATAAATAAATAATAAATCCATGAAAGTCAATTGATCGCTGACATATGAATCTAAGTAAGATGAATCTCCCACTCTTCCATGCATTGTCATTTCATAATAATCATCACCAAACGAAATAGAATATTGATGAGTAAATGAAGAATCATCATCAAGTATAATGTGACCAATAAAATTATTGACATAACAATAATCAGTGGGTGAATATATTTCGACATAACTATAATAAGTAGAATCGACGAATTCATTTGGAGTGAAATATAAATTGTAATATTGAGTATTGTCTATCGCAGTTTGTAAACTGACTGCTTCATTAACAAAACTAGATGAATCATTTGAATGGTTACATGAAGTTAACATCAATGTACAAGTTAATAAAAGTAATACCGATTTTTTATTCATAACATACCTACGAATTTATTATATATCTATATATAAAAAAATCCCACTAAAAAGTGGGATTTAAGTTCATTTTACTATTTCTATATATTAATAGATGCCGTACATATCGTAATGTTCTTGGTTATAGTAATTATAGTAAGAAATATAACCATCTGGATCAGATTCAGAACCTTCTCTAACAGTCATATAAATATCACCTTCTTCAGTGATAGTCGCACTGACTAATTGATGTAAATAATATGGTTCTGCACCATCTTCAAGTGTGAAAGTACAAACACCAGAATCTTTATCGACAGTGTATGTGTAATTTACTGTTTTAGAAACGACAGTTTGAAGTGAACCATCCACTACTGTTCTTTCATATAAAGTAAATACCGCACTACCAGGAGTGGATTCTGTTGCTTCTGTTACAAAGTTAACAGAATGTTGGAGATATTCTCCTTTGAAATTAATATTATAGAATGTTCCAGCAAATAAAGTTGAATAATCTGGCGCATCAACAACTTCTATTGTTACAGATTGAGTAACAGTTGATAATACAGTTGAAGTAGCGGTAAAGGTATAAGTTCCTTTTTCAGTTGGAGTAAATGTGTAATATGTATATTCATTACCAGACCAGTTAGTGAATTTACCTGTTGGTAATGTTTCTCCACTACTACAAGTAATTGTTGTGCTTTGATCAGCGGTACTTGGACTAACTGTCGCATAAATATTAATTGATTTACCCAAGTATAATGTTGATGGAACAGTACCAATTGACCAAGATGGATTTTCTGCTGTTCCTTCATTTGTCACTGTACTAAATGAAATTGTTTGTGGGTTTGGTGCGGTCGCGTTAATTGATAAAGAAATCGTATATCCGCATGCACAAGCAATTGATACTTCATACAAACCTGCTGAAGAAATAAAGAAAGAGAATGAATTACTATATGAATTAAAATAACCATTTGCTCCTTCAATAGTAAATTTTTCAAAATCTGCAACAAATGTTGATGGATTTGGATTAACCAAAGTTAAACTTTTTGATAATCCAAAACTACCTAATTCAATAGTAACTGTTTCACCTTGGCTAATAACATGATCATCAAGAGCAACATCAAAAGAGACTAATTGCCATTGTGTCAATGAATAGTAAGGGAAATTCAAATCGGCAAGAACACCGAATGCTTGAGAATAATTAACACTACTATTCGTACAAGACGCTAAATCTGGAATAGAGAAAGTATTATTCTCATCATCGATGACCACTGCAGATGAATCTGGTCGATAAAGAGTGGAAACGACAGATTTTACCGCACCAGTTGTGGAATCAAAAGAAATAGTTGCATCAGTATAAAAATAACTCATGTAAAATTCGTTACCAGAAGAATAACCGAATTTAATAGTAAATGAGTAATCATCGACCATTTCTAACACTAAATCGTGATTAGAATCAACTAAGCCAAAAGAAACGATTTGTTTGGTAGCCGCTAAAGCACCACGAATAGTGTTATATTCAGGATTGAGAATTCCAGAAACAAAACTATATCCATCAAAATCTTCTTCATTGACGCTTGTACTGGTGTATTTTTCTGTGCTGTTATCGTATTTGTAACATTCTGTTGTTTCGTCCGCGGTATGATAGAAATATTCAACATAATCATCGTAAGTAGATACTGTTGTTTTCTTCAATAATTTACCGTTTTCGTTTTTGCCATATTCAATTGAAAGGTTTGAAGTTTCACCACCACCCCAAGAGTAGACTGAAGATGTAGTGACAGTGCTCGAAACAACAACTGCTTCGCTTTTTTCTGCATTTGCAATTAAATCTTCAATTTGTTCTTGAACAGTTTTTGGTTCAACTGATGTTTCTTCTGATGAAGATTCTTCAATTTCTTCAGAAGAAGTTTCTTCATTGACGCTGTCAGATGTTTCTAAAGATGTAGATTCACTAGTTGCTGGATCAACTTTCGTACAACCACTAACAAGAAGTAAAGTTACAGACAACGCCGCTAACTTTTTGAAAATTTTCATTTTTTCCTC
>JBJEDU010000021.1:0-32808 GCA_051872395.1 Bacilli bacterium
AAAGTTTCTTTGACCAATTTAGCGAGTTCCACTCCTCCAATAGACCCATCAGTATATGAAGAACAAAAGGCCACTTTAAAATTATTTTCTTTACACCAATTTTTAAGTGCTTCGGTTTCTTTAATAGAATCTGAATCAAAATGATTAATAGAAATTACTTGAGGAATATGATATTTGTTTATATTTTCTAAATGTTGTTTTAAATTGCTAACTCCTTTTAGCAAAGCTTCAACATTTTCTTCTTCTAATGATTCATATGGTTGACCACCATGCATCTTAAGCGCGCGAATGGTCGCAACCATAACAACTAAATCTGGATGTAAATTTCCGACTCGACATTTAATATCTAAAAATTTCTCAGCGCCTAAATCCGCTCCAAAACCAGCCTCAGTAATGACAATTGGGGACAATTTTAACGCTAATTTAGTAGCGAATAAAGAATTGCAACCATGAGCAATGTTTGCAAATGGTCCACCATGAACTAAACAAGGATTACCTTCTAAAGTTTGCACTAAATTTGGATTAAAAGCTTGCTTCATCAATTTATAAATAGCGTGAGAAATATTTAATTGTTTTAAGTAAATTGGATTATCATCCATATCAAAAGCGACAATAATTTTATTGACTCGATTGATAAAATCTTCTTTAGAAGTCGCTAAACAAAAGATAGCCATCAATTCACTTGCAACCGTGATGACAAATTCATCATCTCGCGGTGATACTTTCTTTTCGCTGAGATTAATGGAAATTTTTCTTAAAGCGCGATCATTCATGTCAAGTGCTCTTTTCCAAATGACTTTATTTGGATTAATATTCAATTCATTTCCTTGAAAAATATGATTATCAATAATCGCTGAAATGAGATTTATTGAACTGGTTAATGCATGCATGTCGCCTGTAAAATGAAGATTAATATCTTCGCTAGGAATAATTGATGCTTTTCCTCCACCAGTCGCTCCACCTTTAATACCAAAAACTGGACCTAAAGATGGTTCACGTAAACAAAGAAGAGGTTTTTCTCCAATTCTCGCTAAACCATCAGCGAGAGCGATAGAGGTTGTGGTTTTACCTTCTCCAGCTTTCGTAGGAGTAATCGCACTTACTAACACTAATTTGCCATCTTTTTTATCTTTTAATGTCTCATTTATTTTTAAATCAATTTTTGCTTTATCTAAACCATAAGGAATGACATATTCTTCTTTTATTCCAACCTTTTTTGCAATGTCATAAATATTTTCCATCTTTATCACCTCCGGCTTTTCTTTATTATATAATAATAAATCTATTATGTTACTATTTAATTAAAATAATTAAAAAATAGGTTAAATATTATCTTTGATATATTCTTTAGCAATATCTAAATTATCAAATTCTTTACAAGGTAATTGATGCTTAAAAAATGTGATTTGTCTTTTCGCTAAATTTCTCGTTCTTTTTTGAGTCAATTCGATAGCGGTTTCAAGTGAAATTTCTTGATTTAAATATCTGATCGACTCTAAATATCCTGCAGCCATTTTCGCTGGATTTGATAAATCATAATTTTTAATTAAATGAGATACTTCATCAATTAACCCTTCATTAAACATCATTATTGTTCTTTTATTGATATTTTCATATAATTGTTCTCTATTTGGATTTAAAAACACAAAATAGAAATCATAATCTTTATAATAAAGTTCATGTTTTTGAGAATTGATTAAATCTGATTTATTTTCATTATTAGAAAGACAAATAGACAAACAACGAATCAATCTTCGACGGTTATTTATGTGAATATTATCTAAAGCGTCTTTGTCAATTTCTTTGATTTTATCGTATAATTCTTCATTAGTTAATGATGAATAATCTTCTTCGATTTCTTTTTTATCTTTTGAAAATTTATAATCATATAAACTACTTTTAATATATAATCCAGAGCCACCAACAATAATCGCTCCAAGATTATCTTTCATAATTTTTTCAAATTCTAAACGAAAATCTTTTTGATAATGATAAATACTATAATCTAAATTAGGAGAAACATAACTTAATAGATGGTATTTTAAAAAATAAGGATCATTTTCTTTAATTTTCGCTGTTCCAATATTCATATCTTTATATATTTGATAAGCGTCCGCGTTAATAATAGGAAAAGAAGTTAAGTCATTAACATAATGGGCTAATTCAGTTTTTCCACTAGCGGTCGGACCGACAATAACAAATACTTTCTTACGCATCTAAGGATTCCTTAATTTGATTCAATAAAGCGTAGACTTCATTTTCTACACTACTAAAATTTTTTATTAGTGGGTTATCGTTATAAAGTTCCATTAATCGATTATATTCAATATCGTTTTTCTCTTTTTTGCTTTTAGCGATTTGTTTTTTTAATAATGAAATTTGTTCATCATTTTCAATTAATTGCTTCAAACGAAAATATTCTTTCACTAAAGGTTCTTCATATATTTGTTCTTTTAATTTTAAAGTCAACTTTTTAATTTTATTCATTGACTAATTCTCCTAACAATGAATAAGTATGAGATTCTTTTATTTTGACTTTAACAATTTGTCCCACTAAAGAGATATCTCCTTCAAAATGGACTAATTTATTATTTTCAGTATAACCTGATAATTTATTATTATCAGTTTTCGAATATCCATCAACTAAAACATCGTAAGTATGACCGACCATACTATTGCTAGAATTCGATATGCTCACTTCTAAAGCATTGACAAGTTTCATAAATCGGCGAGATTTTTCTTTATAAGGAACATTATCTTCCATTCTCGCTGCTGGTGTTCCTTTTCTTGGCGAATAGATAAAAGTAAACGCTGAGTCATATTGAACTTTGTTCACTAAATCAATGGTATCTAAAAATTGTTCTTCACTTTCATTTGGAAAACCAACAATAATATCGGTTGATAAATTCAATGAAGGAATCTTTTCTTTCATATATTTCACGAGGTCGAGATATTGTTCTTTAGTATATCTTCTACCCATTTTCTTTAATATTTCATTATTGCCAGATTGAACTGGAAGATGAATAAATTTCATGATGTTGTCATATTTTGCAATGACATCAACCATCTTTTTAGAAAAATCCCAAGGATGAGATGTCGTAAATCGTAAACGAGGAATATTGAGTTTTGCTACTGCTTCTAATAGATCAGCGAAATCTTTTCCTTCATCAAGATCTTTACCATAAGCATTAACATTTTGTCCTAATAAGGTAATTTCTTTATAACCTTGGTCAATTAAAGTTTGACACTCTTTAATAACTTCATTAAATTTACGGCTTCTTTCTTTTCCGCGAGTATAAGGAACAATACAATATGTACAAAATTTATTACATCCATATATGACATTAACGAATGCTTTATATCGATTGCTACGACTCACTCTATCATCTTCAATAACTTCGCCTTGTTTAGATTCCACAGCGATAATTCTTTCGTTATTTTTACTAACGTCATATAAATAATTAACTAAATTATGTAGTTCATGAGTGCCAAGATAAAGTTTGACATATGGGAAAGTATTCAAGATAAAATCTAATATTTCGGGTTGTTCAATCATACAACCAGTAATGGCAATTATTAAATTTTTATTTTTTAAATAAAGATTTTTTAAATTACCAATTTCGCCATATACTTTATCTTCAGCGTTTTCTCTTACTGCGCATGTATTGATAATAATAATATCAGCGTCTTTTTCTTCATCGACTTTTAAAGCAGATAAAGATAATAATTGCCCGAGCATATATTCTTCATCGCGGACATTTGCTTGACAACCATAAGTTCTAATAAATACTTTTTTATCTTTGATAAAATCGAGATGTTCTTTCGAATAAGAGGCGGCATTATAAACAAATTCAGTATTTTCTTTTTTACGATTACTAGCTTTTAATAAATCTGGTGTATTAATAATTTTTGTTTTCATAAATGCTTCCTCCTATTCTCTAAATTGGATAGTGTCAATACTCAAAGCTTTTCCACTTACAACATCAAATTCCATAATTACGGCATTAAATATCCCTTTTCCTTCATCAGGTGGGGCAATTTTAATTTGATCGCCATAAATATTTCTTTTAACAACCATTTCTTTGTCAAATCCTAAGACACCATCTTTAAATCCAGTCATTCCAACATCAGAAATAAAGGCTGTGCCTTTTTCTAAAATGGTCGCATCGTTAGTTTGCACATGAGTATGAGTTCCAATAACTGCGCTGACAATACCATCTAAAGCATGAGCGATACATTGTTTTTCTCCAGTTGCTTCAGCGTGTAAATCAACAATATGAATATTGACTCTTTCTTCATCATCTTCAATATTTTCTAAGATGGAATAATAAGGACTTTTAATTGATGATTCATTATTCATAAAAGCGCTACCAAGAACATTAGTAACCTTAATTAAAATGCCATCAATTTCAAAAGTCGCACTTCCAACACCTGGGAAATCTTCAACGATGTTAATTGGACGAATAAGTCTATCGACTTTATCAATATATGATTTGATTTCTTTTTTTGAATTGTAGTGATTACCTAAGGTAATAACATCAATACCATAATCCACTAATTCGTTATAATGCCTTTCAATTAAACCTTTACCATGAGTGACATTTTCCCCATTAGCGATAACAAAATCAACACCATATTTTGAAACATAAAATGGTAATTTTTCTTTTACTAATCGACGGCCAATCTTACCGACAATATCTCCAATAAATAATATTTTCAAAATAAATCTTTCTATTTCGCGGTTTCAATCGCGCGATATTCACGAATGACTGAAACTTTAATTTGACCTGGATAAGTCATTTCATTTTCGATTCTTTCTCTGATTTCACGAGCTAATTTAAAAGCACCGACATCATCGATTTTATCTGGAATGACCATAACACGGAGTTCTCTACCAGATTGCATTGCATAGCTTTGATAAACTCCATCATAGGAATTACAAATTTCTTCTAATTTTTCAATTCTTTGAATATAGTTTTCTAAAATTTCACTTCTCGCTCCTGGTCTAGCAGCAGAAAGTGTATCTGCCGCTTGAACGATATTAGAAATAACAAATTTAGCAGGGACATCACCATGGTGAGATTCAATCGCGTTAATAACAACCTCTGGTTCACCATATTTTTTCGCTAAACGAACACCAATTTCAACATGGCTTCCATCCATTTCGAAATCGCAAGATTTACCAATATCATGTAATAAACCTGCTCGTTTTGCTAAATTTTGATCTAAGCCAAGTTCAGCGGCCATAATACCTGAAAGATACGCTACTTCTAAAGAATGTTCCAAAGCATTTTGACCATATGAAGTACGATATTTTAATCTTCCAACATAGTCTAATAATTCTTTGTTAATTTTTGGTAAGCCAAGTTTAAATGCAACATCTAAACCAGCTTTATGAATGGATTCGTTGACTTCATTGCGACATTTTTCAACAATTTCTTCAATTCTTCCTGGTTGAATTCTTCCATCTTTAATCAAAGATTCTAATGCTTGACGAGCAATTTCTCTTCTAATTGGATCAAAGCAAGAAACAGTAATAACTTCAGGGGTGTCATCAATAATTAAATCGACACCTAGTAATTGTTCGAGGGTACGAATGTTTCTTCCTTCTCTACCAATGATTCTTCCTTTCATTTCATCGTTAGGAAGGCTGACGACACTGACAGTTCTTTCAGTCGTCACTTCTTGAGCGCATCGAGTCAAGGCTAAACCAAGTAATTCTTGAGCTTTTTGATCACACATTTCTTTCGCTTCATCTTCTTTGTTTTTAATATAAACCGCGATTTCTTTTGAAATTTTTGATTCAATACGATTAAACAATTCATCTTTAGCTTCTTGTGTAGACATTTGTGCCACTTTTTCAAGTTCAGAAATGATGGAATCAATCTTTTGTTGTAAGACAACTTCTTTCTTATCGAGTTCTTTATTTCTTCGATTTAATAATTCTTGTCGATCTTCTAAAGATTGTTCTTTGCTAATTAAAGCATTGTCACGACGATCAATGTTTTGTTCTCTTTGAAATAATTTGTTTTCTTGTTGAGCAATTTCTTGTTTCTTTTCTTTAATTTCTCTGTCAGCTTCTTGCTTCATTTCAGCGACAGTTTGTTTACCATCCAATTGTGCATTTTTAATAATATGGTCAGATTTAATTTCTGCTTCTCTTATTGTTTTTGCTGCGCGTTTTTTGGCATCTTGGTATTTAAAAATAGGAACCAAAAAGACTAAAAAACCACCAACGATTAAACCAAGAATAGCACAAAGAATAGGTAAAAAGATGTTTAAAAATACATCAGATAAAATAATCATTGTGTTTTCCTTTCTATAAAAGCCTTTATAGGCATAAATTACCTTATATCCTTATCGTGTATTATGGATATGTATTATATGTAACGATTTTTAATCGATAACCATTTCTCGTTAAAGAAATATATATAGGTAAGTGCTTTGCACAATTTAATTATATCAAAGAATAAACAAAATAAACAATACTTATATAAAATATAAAATCGCACTTCTTCTCATCAAGTAGTGCGATTATTAAAGACTATAAATGTTGTTTTAAAAGCGAAGAATTTATGAAATAATCAGCGCTTATTTTATTCGTTGCTATCGGCTTATCATAAACCACAGCAATACGAAGAAGAGCTTTAACATCTGGATCATGCGGCAATGATTCTAATGGATCCCAAAAGAATATCACCATATCAATGAGTCCTTCAGCGATATGCGCACCAATTTGTTGGTCGCCCCCTAAAGGACCAGATAAATATTGTTTAACTTTTAATCCAGTTGCTTTACTGACTAATCCAGCAGTATGACCAGTTCCACATAAATCAAAATGTGACAATATTTCTTGATGTTCTTTAGCCCAATTTATCATCTCTTCCTTTTTATGATCGTGGGCAATTAACGCAATTGTAAATTGTTTACTCATTTCTAGCCTCTTTAATTTTTGAAATCAATTCATCCATCATTCCATCAGCGTGTTCGATATAATCTTTGACATTGTCTCGACCTTGTCCAATTTTGTTTCCATTATATTCAAACCAACTACCTGCTTTATTGATAATACCCTTTTCAACCGCTAAAGCGAGAATTTCACCACTTTTAGAAATTCCTTTACCATAGATAATATCAATTTCACATTGTTTAAATGGAGGACTAACTTTGTTTTTAACAATTTTAATTCGACATGTATTACCAACGATATCAGAGCCGCTTTTGATCGCATCAACTCGACGAATATCGATTCTTACTGAAGCATAAAACTTCAACGCTTTACCACCAGGAGTGGTTTCTGGATTTCCATACATAACTCCAACTTTTTCTCTAAGTTGGTTAATAAAAATAACCGCACAATCGGCTTTATTTAATAATCCTGCTAATTTTCTCATTGCTTTGGACATTAATCTTGCTTGTAAGCCGACTGAAGAATCACTCATTTCACCATCAAGTTCGGCTTGAGGAACGAGGGCAGCGACACTATCAACAACAATGAGTTGGATTGAATTAGATTGAGCGAGCATTTGAACAATTTCTAATGCTTGTTCACCTGAATCAGGTTGAGAAAGAATTAAATCATCAATTTTTACACCTAATTTTTTAGCGTAAACTGGGTCAATCGCATGTTCAGCATCAATGAAAGCCGCTCTACCACCCTTCTTTTGACATTCAGCAATCGCGTGTAAAGCTAAAGTAGTTTTGCCACTACTTTCTGGTCCATAAATTTCAATGATTCTTCCTTTTGGATAACCACCAATACCTAAAGCGTCATCAAGAAGAAGTGAACCACTTGGAATGACGTCAACATCTAAAGCAGGACGGTCACCAAGCCTCATAATAGAACCTTTTCCATATATTCTTTCGATTTCTTTTAAGGTTTCTTCTAATGTTTTTGTTTCGTTTTTAGTCATATTTTTTTTATTCTTTCGAATATTTCTCCTTTCAGGGAATTACTCCACTAATATTTATATAGGGCAAAAAATTTGATTTTGATTAAATATTTTCAATAAATTGCAAAAGAAGCTCTTTCGCTTTTTCAACTGCTTGCTTTCTAACTTCTGAACGATTTCCATCAAAATGAAATTCATAACTAATCGCGTTAGTGAAAGATGAAATACCGATATAAATCGTTCCAGCTTCCTTATTTTCCATGACATCTGGTCCAGCATTACCAGTAAAAGATACACAAATATCACTCACTAATTTCTTTCTTCCTAAATACGCCATCCTGGTCGCGGTTTCATTACTTATAACACCAAACTCATCAAGTTCAGCGTAACTCATTCCTAATAAACGCACCTTTTCTTCAGTAAAATAAGTAACAATCGCTCCTTTAAAAAAATGTGAAGCGCCACTAATTGAAGTCATTTCTTCAGCGAATAAACCACCAGTAAATGATTCAATAGAAGATAAAGTTAAACCTTTTTTACAAAATTGTTCTTTAATAACTTTTGTATCCATAATTAATTTTTTAATACCTTTCTATTTTGATAAACATAGATAACGCCAGACATAAATGAAACGAAAGTCGCTAAATAAACAATAAAATCAGTTATGTGAAGTCCGTTTATCCAATTGTGATCAAAATATGAAAATGGGAAACCATTTAATAAAACTAAAACTATCGCAACCATTTGTAAAACAGTTTTCATCTTGCCAAAAATATTCGCAGCGATGACAACTTTTTTACTACTAGCAATAAATCTTAATGCATCGACAACTATATCTCTTCCAATCATGATGATGACACACCAAACATTAAAAGAAAGATTTCCACTAGCGTAAGGAGCGAAAATCGAAGGTGCGCTCAAAAATATAATCATCGAATTAATTAATAATTTATCGGCAACTGGGTCTAAAAATTTTCCTAAATCAGTCACTTGATGATTTTTTCTTGCTAAATATCCATCTAAAAAGTCAGTAAAAGAGGCGATAATGAAAAATATACAAACAATTAAAAATACAAGATTAATTCCAGTATTTTCTAAGGTTGGTAAATTCAAATCTAAAAAAGACAAAACGAATAAAGCAATGATTAATAGAATAATAGCGATAATTCTTGAAAAAGTAATTTTAGTAGGTAAATTCATAATAAATCCTTTAGTGAGTACCCAGTCCTGTAAGCCATGTTTTGTCAAGAATAATCATCTATCTAAGCTAAGCTTACCACTTTCAGTTGTTATTCCTTTAAGTGATCTCCCTTACCAAAATTTAGGTTTCTCGTTTGTGGGGTTTACCGCGTTTCATCTTATTATTTCTAATAAGCTCGTCTCTGTGGCACTTTATAGGACTTCGCCATAGTTTCCCTTAGGCTAATTCCCGCCTTCATGTACTCCTACATGACTGGTGTTATTTTTTCCACCAGCACAATCACTACAAGCATTTCAGCTTGTACGAGCATGGACTTTCCTCTACTTAATAAGCAGCGATTATTCAGACTGGGATAATTTTATTTAATTTTTGTTGGATCTTTGCCGAGGCTATAAATATATTTTTCTAAAGCATTAATTCTTTGAAGATATTCGATATTTTCTAAAGAAATGTTTTTGTTATCAGCAATACCATTAAATTTATTTTTATAATTAGCAATGACGATTTCCTGTTCTCTAATGGTATCTTTATAATCCTTATTATTTTTTATTAAAGAATCATATTCTTCTTTTTTTAATAAGACATTATTTTCCACGAGAAGATAGTCAGTAATGACTTCATCAAGAAATTCATCAACTTCAAGAGGATCATAACCTTTTGATTTGCCGTTAAAAACTTTATTTAGTAATTGCGTAGAACTTAATTTCAATTTCATATCTCGGCCTTCTTATATAATATAAGAAACTCGCTATATATTCAATCCATAAACAAAAATATTATGTGAAATATTTTATATTAAATTTGAGTAGAAAAGTTTTTTGCTTTCGATAATATTTTAGTAGTGGTATATTGAAAGAAATGAAAAAATTGACAAAGATTTTAAAAGGATATAAACATATTTGTTTCTTTGATTTAGAAGGGACTCAAATATCGCATGAATGTATCGCAATTGGTGCGGTTTTAGCGTTAATTAACAAAAAAGGACAAATAAAAAAAGAAAAATCACCCTTTAAAATTTATGTTAAATCAAAAAATAAAGTTGGAAAATATGTTGAAAATCTAACAGGTATTAAAGATGAAATGTTAGATAAAGAGGGTGTCAGTTTTAAAGACGCCATGCACCAATTCAAAACATATTTAGGTGCTGCTTTTAAAAATTCACTATTTATGAGTTTTGGTAATCACGATATGACCATCGTGAAAAATTCCATCTCCTATAACTTAGACGCTCCTATTGAAATATGTCGACAAATTCAAAAGAATTATTGTGATTTTATTCCGATTATTTCTGAATTTATTAAGGATGATAATAATTCTCCAATGTCTTTAGTGCATTATTGTGAACTTTTCAATTGCTTAAGTGAAGGAACACCACACAATCCAGATGTTGACGCGATAAATTTAAAAAATCTATATTCAGCGTTTTTATCAAATAAAGATATCGTAATCGAAGGTTATAAAAAAGTTCTTTATAAAATGAATAATCTTCCTCTTCCAATACTAAGGATGATGCAAAAATTAAAAAACGGGGAAGATGTCAGCCCGAAAAGTTTTGAAGACGAAGTAATTAAGGTAATTAATGATGATTAAATATTCCAACGGAAAAGAATATAAACCCACTATCGAGAAAAAGAAAACGATGAAAATCAAATCTCGTTCTTCTGCTAATCGAGGAATGAATCTCGAAGACGATATCAACAAAAGTAACAAATATTATTTAGAAAAAAATATATGCTTAATTTATAAAAGACCAACCCCAATTAACATAGTTAAAGTCGATTATTCTCGCGGTTCAAAAATTACTGATGCGTATTTTGAAAAACAATCGACCACTGATTATAACGGTGTCTATAAAGGTCGCTATATCGATTTCGAAGCAAAAAATACAAAAAATAATTCTTCTTTCCCTTTACATAATATTTATAAACATCAAATTGAACATTTAAGAAATGTTATTTTACATCAAGGAATTGCCTTTTTTATCATTGAATTTGAACTAAAAGATGAAGTGTATCTTTTAGATGCAAAATTCATTATTGATTTCATTGAAAAAAATGAAAGAAAATCAATTCCATATTCAGAAATTAAAGAAAATGGAATATTAATTGAAAGAGGTTATAATCCTCGATTAGATTACATATCCGCGATTGATAAATTTTATTTTAATTGTTGATAATATTGACAATATTTTTTTAACGCACAATCAGTACAATTTGGATTGATTGCCTTACATTTATATCGACCAAAAAATATTAATAAATGATGAAATTTATTCCAATATTTAGAGTCGATATTTTTCTTTACTGTTTGACTAGCTAAGTCAGGATCTTTTTCTTTAATTATTTTAAGTCGAGATAAAATTCTTAAAATGTGAGTATCAGCAGGAAAATCTTCGATATGAAATATTTCAATTCTTATCACTCTCGCACTTTTATTTCCAATGCCAGAAAGAGAAGTTAAATCATCCATTTCATAAGGTAATTTATCATAATATTTTTCATGCAAAGTTTTAAAGAAACTCAAGATATTTTTCGCTTTTGATTTTGATAATCCTAACGGTTTAATTATCGAATAAATATCTTCATAAGTTGCCGATAAATAATCTTCGATATTTGGATATTTTTTAAATAACTTTTCACTTACTAAATTGACCATTTTATCGCTTGTCTGCGCGCTCAATAAAACCGCGATTGCCAGTTCATAATCTTTTGAATAATTGAGTTCACATTTCGCGTTAGGGAAAATTGAATATAAATAATTATAAGTATCTAATAATATTTGTTTTTTATTAATCATCTTTTATCCATGGTGTTTTAGCGATTCTTATCGTTTCATCCAAATTTTTATCCCAGTCTTTATTAATTGGGGATGAACCTTCATTTTCAATATCATCTCGCTTTTGCCAAGACAATAAAATTTTATCGATAGAACGGAAACTTTTTTTATTTTTACTCAAGGCTTCTTTTAAAGCTTCAATAATTAAATTTTCTGAATAACCCATCGATAACCATTCTTGAATTTGACTCACTTCAACAGGAGAAAGAGGACGAGAAAATAATTGTTCAAATTTTAAATAAATATTAGTGTCATTGTTTTTCTTAGAAATGATATTACTATTTTCTTCATCGACAAAATCTAATTTAAATTGATTATAAAGTTTATCCATCAAAGGTTTGATAGAAGTATAAGTATCATCATCTTTTTGAATATAAGTTATTAATCCCTTTTCAAGTAAAGAGGTCAATATTTCATCAATCTTTTTAGTTTTATAGCTCATTTTTAACGCTAATTGATTTGGAACGATGAAATTATTACCTTGCTCTTTTAAATGGTCAATCATCAAAAGAGTGATGACTTCTTCTTCACTTATTTTTAATTTTTTATAATGGTCTAATAATAGATATTTAAAATCTAAAGCATCTTTAATCATAACTTTTCTCTCCTCAATAGCGGTTATATCATAGATATATCAATGTATTTATTAATATTATATTTACATAATAATTTTTTGTAATTATCAAATAAATTTTTATCAACTTTTTTTGATTCTTGTTTAATTTTTTCTTTGTTTAAATTTGATACTAAATAAGAATATTTCTTTAAAACTTTATCTAATTTCTTTTCAATAGAAAAGTCAAACATCACGGAAAATCTTATCGCTCGAAATATACGAAGTGGATCTTCTTTAATCCTTTTTATAGGACAGCCAACCATCCGAATAATTTTGTTTTCAATATCTTTTTGTCCGTTAGTGAAATCATATATTTTTAATTTATCGTCCATATATAAAGCATTGAGGGTAAAATCTCTTCTTTTATAATCGATTTTCATCTTTTTAACAAATTGAATCTTTTTAGGATGACGATAATCTTTATATGATTTTTCTTTTCTAAAAGAAGCAATATCAAAAGAACAAGATTGATATTTTAGTTTGATGACACCGTATTTTTTAAATGAATCATTATAATTTAATGAATCTAAAACACTGATAACTTCCTCAGGATTTGCGTCAGTTGCGACATCAAAATCAATGACTTCTTTATGAAGTAAAATATCTCTTACTGAACCACCAACAAGATAAAGATGAAAACCTTTTTTACTAAATAAAGTTGATAAAGATAAATATGAATTAATATTTTTTATCATTTTGTTTTCTTTTCTTTAAGATGTTTATTTGGATATTTATTATAAATATTTTTATAATATTCATCCCATAATTTTTTGACATTATCGACACTATAAAATTGTTTTAACTTGATAGAATCTTCTTTGATTTCTTGATAGAAAGATTCATCATCTTTCAATTTATTAATCAAAGAAGAAAATTCTTCATTATCATGACCCACTAAATAGGGAGTAAAGAAAATATCTTTATATAAATCTAAATCTCTAACCAAGAAAGGAATTTCGGCATTGACACATTCTAATAGAGTCATTGGGAAAAGTTCTTGATAGCTTGGTAAAAATAGCATATTCGCGCAATTGAATATTCCATTCATTTTCTTTCTTTCGACGATACCTAAAAATTTCAAATTAGCAGGTGGATTATCAATAATTTGTTTAATTTCATCATATCCTGCGGTTAATTTTCCAAAGGAAAAACCTCCTGCCCAAACGAATTGTATATCAGGATTTTTTAAAGCAACTTGATAAAAATCAACAATTCCTTTTCTCGTTTGAGTTTGTCCCACTCCTAGAACGATAAATTTATCTTTTGGTAAATTAAATTCATCTTTAATTTTATCTATTTCTTCCTTTTCTAAAGGATGAAATTCTTTATTTGAAACAGAATTAGGAACATAGGTAATTTTTTCTTTAGGAATTCCAACCTTAAGTAAATCTTTAATGAAATATGGATTGACCACGACGACTTCATCAGCTTTTTTATAAAATTTTAAAACATACCATCGATAAGGTTTAAACCATCCTTTTGGCATCTTTAATGAGCCATCATCAATTTCAGGAATAAAATGAACATACACTATGTTGATTCTCTTTTTTCTAAATTTAAAAAAGAATGTTGGATTGACCGTATGAAAATGATTGATATCAGCTTTCTTAGGACTTTTATTATTGATGGTGACATCAAAATCAGGAAGAGATTTAATAATTTCTACTTGTTCAAAGAAATTCGCTCCAACACCTTGACCTTCGATGTTTAAACCACCGGCGTACATATTAACTTTAATTTTATTCATAAAATTTAAACCTCGTATCAATTTGAGTATAACAAAAATTAATCAATATCTAAATAATAAAAAGTGGAAGATAATTCCATCTTCCACTAATAAACAATAATTATAGATAATTATTATAATTTTTCTTTAAGAGTTTTTGATAATCTAAAGACTACTGAATGACTTTGTGCAATTTCAATCTTCTCGTGTGAACGAGGATGTGTACCAGTACGGGCTGCTCTGGTTTTTGGTGAGAAAACACCGAAATTGACAACATTAATTTCTTTACCTTCCACTAATGCTTTTTCCATTGTAAGGAATAATGCATCAAGCGCTGCTTCGGTATCTTTTTTAGAAAGACCTGCTTCTAAAGCAACAGCGTCTACAAGGTCACGCTTGTTAAGTTTAGCCATAAGAATATGTACCTCCAACTACTTTTATTATCACATAATTTCAAAATTTTAACAATAAAATCGAAATTTTTTGCACTTAAAAAGATAAAAAATCTTGTTAATGTATTTGGTTAAATATTATTATTCTTCTTTAAGTGGACGTTCCATCAATATCGAAATAGCTTCGCTTGGAGGAAAGTCATTATAAATAATGTCATATAAAGAATTAATAATTGGTAAATTAATTCCTTTTTCTTTAGAAATATCATAGACAACTTTAATCGTCCTAATACCCTCGACTGTCT
Source organism: Bacilli bacterium (assembly GCA_051872395.1). Classification (GTDB taxonomy): domain Bacteria; phylum Bacillota_I; class Bacilli_A; order RFN20; family CAG-826; genus JBJEDU01. Next base: position 14,968 of record JBJEDU010000021.1, read on the forward strand.
TTTGATTATTTTTTAAAAATTCTTTGCTTGAATTAGCTTTTCCAATTTGTAATCCAGCAACAAAATTTCTTGAATTCAACGAATAACAAGTAACTACTAAATCACCAATCCCAGTCAAACCTAAAAAGGTTTTAGTTTCACCACCAAGACTGACTCCAAAACGGACCATTTCTGCTAAACCACGAGTGCAAAGAGCCGCTCTGGCATTATCGCCATAACCTAATCCTTCTAAAATGCCAGAAGCAATCGCAATAGCGTTTTTCATCGCCACTCCAATCTCAGCCGCAATTTCATCAGAATTGGTATAGACACGGAAATAACTATTAGAAAAAATATTCGCTACTTTCGACGCTAATTCTTTATCTAAAGAAGTGGCGGTAATACAAGTTAAATCTCTTATAATTACTTCTTCAGCGTGTCCTGGACCAATTAAAGAAACAATTTCAGTTCTCTTGTTTTCATCTAAATATTTTCTAATAGTATTACTGAGTCGATTAGTAGAATTAGTTTCAAATCCCTTTGCAGTATTGATAATAATTACTTTATGATTCAATTTTTCATTCAATTCTTTCACTACTGAAACAAACGCACTAGTTGGAATTGAAAGTAAAATCATTTCAGCAGATTCAATAGCGACTTCCATCTTAGTTGTACAAATCATTTTTTCGCTGAGTTTAACATCAGGAAAATAAGTTTTATTAGTATGTTCATTATTTATTTCTAAACAATTTGAAACATTATGGGTATATAAAATTACATCATGATTATTATCCAATAATACTTGGGCTAAAGCAGTGCCCCAACTACCCGCTCCTAAAATCGCTACTTTCATTATTCTTTATTTTTCTTTCTTAATACTATTCTAATTGGAGTTCCATCAAAATTAAATGTGTCTCTTAAACGATTTTCAATATATCTTTGATATGAAAAATGCATAAATTTTGGATCATTGACAAATAAGACAATAGTTGGAGGAGCAACACTGACTTGAGAAGCATAATAAATTTTCAATCTTCCTCCATTAAAATTTGGAGATTGATTCATTAATTGAGCGTCATTAAGAACATCATTTAAAATTGAAGTCTTAATTCGAGTTTGATAAGCTTCATGAACCATGTCAATCGCGGTAAATAATGTATTTAATCTCGCTTTAGTTTTTGCACTTAAGAAAACGATTGGTGCATAACTTAAAAATTTATATTGGTCACGAATATCTTTGATAAATTCATTCATTGTCGATTGGTCTTTTTCGATTAAATCCCATTTATTAACAACGATAATAACTGCTTTCGCTAAATCTAAGGCATAACTAACAACATGTTTATCTTGTTCTTGTATTCCTTTAGAGGCATCGATTAAAAGTAAAACTATTTCGCTTCTTTCAATAGCCTTCAACGCTCTAATGGCTGAATATTTATCGATAGATTCATATATTTTTCCACGTTTTTTTAATCCAGCAGTGTCAATAACTGTATAATTTTTACCATCTTTAACAAATGGGGTATCAATAGAGTCTCTAGTCGTTCCAGAAATATCACTGACGATAACTCTTTCTTCATTTAAAATCGCGTTTGTTAAAGAAGATTTACCAACATTTGGTCGACCAATAAGACAGAAAGTTGTTCGATCTTCATCATTATCTTCATTATTTTTATTAGGTAAAAGAGAAATAATTTTATTTAATAAATCACCAATTCCCACACCATGAGCAGAAGAAACCGCTAAAGGTTCACCTAAGGCTAATGAATAAAAATCATGAATCGAAGAAGCGTGGGTTCCTTCATCAACTTTGTTGACAACAAAAATAATAGGCTTCTTCGATTTTCTTAATATTTTTGAAACTAAAATATCATCTTTAGTAACACCAAGTTTAGCATCGACAACAAAAACGATGACATCAGCTTCATCCATGGCAATTTCAGCTTGAATTCTAATTTCTGATTGAAATTGATTATCTTTCGTTTCAATTCCACCAGTATCAATAAGTGAAAAAGAATGATTGAGCCAATTACAAACTCCATATTGTCGATCACGAGTAATTCCACTAGCATCATCAACAATCGCTAATTGTTCACCAATCAAACGATTAAATAAAGTTGATTTTCCAACGTTAGGAGAACCAACTATCGCGACTAAAGCTCGCTCATTATTCATTACTATTTTTCTCCATTATTTTTTTATTGATAATTTCAATAACCGCAGCGACAACTTCATCTACACTCATAAAAGAGGTATCTAATAAGATAGAATCAGGTGCGGGTTTTAAAGGAGCGAAGTCACGATGAGAATCGATATAATCTCTTTGCATGACATCTCGTTCAATATCTTCTAAAGAACATGGAATTCCTTTTTGAATATTTTCTTCATATCTTCTAATCGCTCGAGTTTCAACACTAGCGATTTGATATATTTTCACATCTGCATTTGGTAAAACATATGTTCCAATATCTCTTCCATCCATAATGACAGATTTCGATTCCGCCATATCGCGTTGAAGTTTGACTAACGCTAAACGAATATCTTTATAAGAAGCAATATAACTGACGTTCATAGAAACATATGGTTTTCTAATTTCTTGAGTGACATCAATTCCATTGCATAAAACTGTATCATCCTCTAATAATTCAATTTGAACTCTATCAATTAATGAAATACATTGTTTTTCGTTTTGGCAATCAACACCAGCATTAATGCAATACCAAGTATATGCACGATACATCGCCCCTGTATCGATATAAGTATAATTTAAAATTTTTGCGACTTTTTTCGCAACAGTCGATTTTCCCGCCGCGGCAGGACCATCAATAGCAACAGAAATAATCATCTTTCTCACCCCAATCAATTAAAAGCGTATATTCCTAAAAATATAACAGCGATAATAAGCAAAATTAAAATGATAAAAATCAAAGAATATATCAATATTTTTTTAATTAATATTTTTCGAAGTTTTTTCTTTGTTTCTTTATCTTGATCTTTCGAATTAAGAATAGACATCACTTCCGTAAGTGGCAAAGTCGATGTTAATGACGCGCTATCATCAATAGAAGAGAAAGAAACTTTATCATCCATCACCACTTTTTTGTTTTCGATAGAAGGATGATTGACTTTTTCATTTTCAAGTTCCTCGCGATAAAGGCGATATTTGTCTACTCTTGTTTGCATAAAATTTTTTTATCTTTATTATTTTAATTTAATTATCTTCTTTTTAATAGTGGAAATAATAATTTTATTATTTTTAATAGAAAATTTGTCATTTAATCAATATAAAAATGTACCTCATTTCTTATTTGAGATGAGGTACATTTTAAAATTTGAAATTGATTAAATTATCTTAATGATTAGTTATAGTTGAAGGCGATATTAATAACACAAACTTTTTCTTTTTCGCCATCACCATCTAAGTCAACTGAACCACTATTGATGGTAACTTGAGAATCATCAGTGTAGTAATCACTGTTATACCAATATAATTGATAATCTTCTTCTAAACCCCATGATTTATAACCAATAATTTGATCAAAGATTAATTTTCTAATTTCTAACATTTCTGCATCAGATTCGACTGGAATGTAAAGATTTAAATTGAGAACAGTGCTAGAAATTGTAGCAGCAGCTTGTTCAGTCTTATCTTCCATATAAATTTCGCCACCCCATTTATCGAAATCTAATGTTGGGAATACTGGTTCATTATTTATATCTAATAAAGTAGATAAGTAAGCATTGACGCCTGTTTCTGAAGATTTAACAATGCTGGTATCAATTGTACCTTCAAATTTATAAGTATAAATGGAACCATACATTTGCATAATTCCAGAACCATTTTCTCTTCCTAAATAATCAGGATTAACGAAGTTACATTGAATTTGGTTAACAATCTTTCCGCTTTTTGGTGTCGCGTCTTGTAAGAGTTTTTCAAAAACTTTAATAGTATAAGAACCGGTTACACTTGTAGCAGATCCGCCTCTATTTGGATTTCTTTCAAATCCCATACTCTCAATAGCAGCAAACATAGTATCTTCTTGATCACCAATACCATAATCTTCTACTGACCATTCAGAATAAACACCACCCATTTTTTCAACAGAGATGTTGACATATTTAGAAAGCGTTGTAAATGGAACAACCGCACCACTGACAGTTTCCATCGCATCCTTCAATTCAGCTGGCCAATCAGTTAAAACTTCAAAAGTTGGATTAGTAGCTAAATAAGTATCAGCAACATCAATTTTAGTCGTTCCAATATCAGTAATAGTGACATTTAAAGATGCTTGAGATAATTCATTGTTGCTCATGATATTTGTGAATGTAAATTCACTATGAATATCCATAGAAACTACACCATCAGTTTTACTCACTCTACTATATGTATTAGCGGATGTGGTGTAACTAGCAATCCAACTGGAATTAATTAAAGAAGTAAGAAATTTAACTGGATAAACTTGAATTGTGTGATGAGTATATCCTGTACTTTCTGCTTCTTCTTCTGAAAGTTCTTCCCAATTACATTTTGCTAATAAAGAAACGGATGGGACATAATCGTCAACGGAGACATCTTCACCAGCAAGTACCCAACGATTAAATACTAATTCGCCATCATCGACAAAATAAAGAGCGACACCTCCATCAACATTAACAAAGCCATAATCTACATAATCACTACCAAGTGCTTCGATTTTGGCATCATAATCAGTAAGGGTCGCTTTCGAAGTAAAATAACTTTCAACACTAGCATCTTCAGTTGAACCATCTGCATAACTTATCCGAGCGGCAGTAGAAACATGACCATTATTATCAGATAAATTAGCCAAAACAGTATTAAAATCAACCCCCCCCTCACCAGGAGTTTTGTTACATGCAACAAGCGCAACAGTCAAACCTGATAAAAGTAAAAAATTAATTGCTTTTTTCATAATTTTTTCTCCTTTCAATAACAATATATTTTATGTAAAAAATTATGCTACTAGCAGAAAAGTAAATCAAATAAAAATTATAATTTTACTCAAAAAATCCAAAAAATTGATTATTTTAATTAAAGAACATACCTTATATTAATAATTTAATTAATTAAGAAAATAAGGTTTTATCGATAGTGAATTTTATTGATTTTATCTAAGATGACTATTATAATTTCTACATAGCCTAAGGAGGAAATATCGATGGCCCGTAAAAAAGTCGTAATCGATCCAAATGCTTGTATCGGATGTGGTTGCTGCGTTGGTACCTATCCAGATGACTTCAAAATTGGTGATTCAGGTTTAGCGGAAGCTATTACTGGAGAAGCCGAAGAAGATGCAGTTGGTGTCTGCCCTGTTGGTGCAATCTCGGAAGAGTAAAATAGAAAAAACTAGGATTGTTCCTAGTTTTTTATTATCTAAACAAAAGAAGAGACTAATAAAAAATTAAGTTATTTAGTCTCTTTTTTTATCTATAAAATAATTAAGAATTTTCTTTAGCGAATTTATTGATTAATTTTCTTAATCGTTTATATAAAAGAAGAGTCAATGCGACAACTAAAATATCTTTTATAAAGTTAAATGGAATCGCTACTAAAAAGAAGAAAGTCCAACCTAAAGAAGTGACGTTTGGGTTAGCGACTTGACACATCGCTAATAACATTTCCTTAGAAAATCCCATGACAAACATATAAAAATCTAAAATTGGGAAAGAAGTAATTAAAGAAGCGAGAATGGTTTGTAAAATAGTCGCTACTCCTAAAGATAATAAAGCACCTTTAAACGTTCTTTTCTTTTGATAAATGAAACAAGCAGGAACCACAAAAATTACTCCATAAATAAAGTCCGCTAATTCGCCAACTCCTAAAGTGCTAGTCATTGGTAATTTAATGAGCGTTCTAATTATTAAAATCATTAACGCACTGAAAGGACCATAACTAAAACCAGCAATAAAGATTGGAACTTCATCGAGATGAATTTCTAAAAATGCTGGGAAAAATGGTAATTTGAATTGGAAATAAGGAACGATATAAAGTATCGTAGCGATTGAAGCAAAAATTGCGACACGAGCAATAAATTTTGAAGTTATTGGTTTTCGTTTTAAAAATACTTTATTAATAAAAACCACATCAGCGATTAAGACGGTTATTACTCCGACCATCAAACGGAAAATCTCATAATTTTTCATAAAATAAAAAGCTCCACTTCAGAGCTATCAAAAAATTATTTCTTCTTTATACCAGACTTTAACTGTCGCTACTTGAATCTCACAAGTTCTACCTAACTAATATTAGGCTCGCGGAGTATACCGCCGATTATGGAATTTCACCATGACCCTGAAGCAATTTAATTATACAAAATTATCACTAATAGTAAATAAATTATTATCTTTTCATTATCTTTTTAATAAATTTATTCAAATCTTCAGGATTATTAAAACTTATCGATATACGATTTTTATTTATGTTAGTGTGACATTTATATTTTTTATTAATATTCGATTCAATTGAAGAAAAATCAACATTATTTTTCATACAATAAATAATCTTTTCAACATCGCGACAAGAATATTTATTTTCATAAATTTCATCAATCATTTTTTTCATCTCGTCTTCATTGAGTTTTGCTAAACTTCTTGCATGACCAAAAGAAAGATGATTATCAATTACTTCATTTAATACGAATTGAGGCATCTTTTTTAATCGAATAATATTGGTAATTTGACTTCTTGATAAAGACATTAAAAACGCTAAATCTTTTTGTTTATAATGATATTTATTTTGTAATTTTGACAAAACAAAAGATAGTTCAACAACTTCTTTATTAGCGTTATTTCTAATCCAATTCGCTAATATGAATAACATTTCTTCTTCATTACAGTCATAAATAAAGACAGGAACTTCTTGATAATTTAATTCTTTTAAAGCATAAAATATTAAACGAGGATAAATAATTTCAAATTCATTATTATCCAAAGAAGAAACAACAAGAAAAGATTTATATCCTTTCGCATTAATATTTTCACAAGTTTTATTCAATTTATTTTTATTAATTTTAATGTTTTTTAAAATGTGATTATCACTGATTTTATCTAAAGAAATCACACTATGGAAACTCGATTGATATTCTTTCTCAATTTGAGAAATGACATTAGTTTGAGAAAATCTTTTAAGCAAAGTAGATAATGATCTTTTTAAAATTTTATCATTATTATCCTTCGACATTATCAATAACCTCTTTCGCTAATTGGAAATAGGCGACAGCACCACCAGAAGAAGGTCGATAAGTAGTAACTGGTATTCCTTTCGCGTTACTTTCAGGAATACTAACATTACGAGGAATTTGAGTAATAAAAGTATTTTCTTTAAATAAAGACCTCACTTGCATCGAAATTTCATTGCCAAGTTTAGTCTTTGAATCATACATCGTCAGTAAAAATCCTTCGATTCTTAATCCTTGATTATGAGTATTTTGAATATTAGATATGCTCGATAAAATTTGAGCGACCGCCTCCATAGCGAAATATTCACATTGCACAGGAATAAGGACACTATTAGATGCCACTAAAGCATTTAAAGTCAATAAACCTAAAGAAGGTGGACAATCAATAATGATATAATCATAATCTTTTTTAATTTGAGAAATATATGTTCTTAAATAAGTAAAAGGTTGTCCTTTTGGAGATACTAAAATATCAATACTCGCTAAAGAAAGTTTAGAAGGAAGTAAATCTAAATTAGTGCTAATTTTTCTAATGCAAGCATTGATATCACTATCACCAGAAAAAACATCGACAATCGATTTATTAATCAAAGTAATATCAACCCCTAATCCACGAGAAGCATTAGCTTGAGGATCTAAATCAATTAAAAGTACCTTTTTATTGTAACTTGATAAAGCTGCACTTAAATTGATTGCCGTGGTGGTTTTTCCTACCCCACCTTTTTGATTCGCTATAGCAATAATTTTATTCATACTTATATTTTAACTTCTTTTCGCTTATTTTACTATAAAGGTTTATTTTTAATCTTGTTATATAAACGAGGATACTTATTATCTGTTTTAGCGATTTTTTTAAAAAATAAAATGGCTCTTTTTTCATTGATAAAAGGAAGATAAAATTCTTCGACTCTTTCTAAAACTAGGTTGAGTTCTTTTAATGCATTTTTACTTTGATTTAATTCTTCTAAATATGAACTACCTTTATAACTAATAAAATAACCATCCACTTTAACTAAAGGAGCACTAATCTCTAAAAGGATTGATAAATTAGAGACCGCTCTAGCGGTAACTACATCATACTTTTCTCGATTCTTTTTAGCGTAATCTTCCACACGTTCACAAAGAGGGAAAACATTATTTAAACCGATATTATCTTTAACCTCTTTTATATGATTAATTTTCTTTGAATTAGAATCGAGTGGATATATGTTAGAAAGAGGAAATAAAATACTTAATACCAAAGAAGGAAATCCAGCGCCAGTACCAACATCTAAAACATTTAAACTAGAAAGATCAAAATATTTTTTTATCACTCCACTATCAAATAACATCTTGATAATGAAATCATCGACATCAGTAATTGAAGTTAAATTCATCACTTTATTTTTTTCTAATGTCAATTCCATTAATGAATTTAACTGCGCAATATGAACTGAATTTAATGCAATTCCTTCATTTTTAAATATATTTTCAATCTTTTTATCGTTCATATTAATGACCTTTTTTCACATAAAAAATCAAATTGGAAATATCGCTAGGATTAACTCCAGAAATACGACTAGCTTGCCCAATAGTGGATGGTTTAATTTCATTTAATTTACTTCTTGCTTCAAGCGCTAAACCATCAAGAGATAAATAATCAATATCTTTGCTCAATTTTAATTTCTCAAGTTTGAGCATATTTAATGCATCTTTTTCTTGTTTAGAAATATAACCTTCATATTTAACCATAATTTCAATTTCTTCAATTTCTTCATCAGTTAAATTTAAAGATTTTAATTCTTCGATATAATTAATTAATTCTTTAAGTTTTATTCCTTGTCGCTTAACAAGTTCACTAACTAAAAGACCACCTTTTAAAGGTTCATAATTTAAAGATAACAAGTATTCATTAGCTGGACTTTTGATTCCAACATGTAATGAATTAATTATTTCAATCGCTTCATTTATATGTTTTTTCTTTTCTAAAAATGAATTATATCTATCTTCATTAATTAAACCAACATTATGTCCAATTTCCGTCAAACGTAAATCAGCGTTATCATGTCTTAAAAGCAAGCGATATTCAGCACGAGAAGATAACAAACGATATGGTTCATTAGTGCCTTTAGTAACTAGATCATCAATCATCACACCAATATATGACTCGTTTCTTGTTAACACTAAAGGTTCTTTATTTTCAATTTTTAAACATGCGTTTATACCTGCTAATAAACCTAATGACGCAGCTTCTTCATATCCACTTGTTCCACAAATTTGACCACCAATATATAAACCTGGCCATTTCTTAATTTGTAAAGTTTCATCATATTCTTCACATCTAATCGCATCATATTCAATCGCGTAAGCGTATTTTAAAAATTCAGCGTGTTCAAATCCAGGTAATGACCTTACCATCAATTCTTGAATTTCTTTACTCATTGATGTAGCAAAACCTTGAATATAAATGGAATTAGTTTCAATTGATTCTGGTTCTAAAAATAATTGATGTCTTTCTTTGTCTTTAAAATTAACAATTTTTGATTCGATTGAAGGACAATATCGAGGACCAACACCTTTGACTAATCCACCATATAAAGCAGTGTCATCTAGATGTTCTCTAATAATTCGATGAGTTTCGCTAGTGGTATAAATCAAATAACATAATTCTTGTTTTTCTAATGGTAAAAATTCTTTTGTTTCATATGAAAAAGCATATTTACCTTCACTTCCAGGTTGTGGTAAAGCTTTAGAAAAATCGATAGATTCTTTTTTAATTCGTGGGGGTGTTCCAGTTTTTAATCGAATTAAAGAAATACCCATATTTTCTAAACAAGATGATAAACCAATTGAGGCTTTTTCTCCTTCTGGACCTTCTTGAATAACTTCTTTTCCTTTAAAAGTTAAAGCATTCATATATGTACCAGTAGTTAAAATAACTGCAAGAGATGTAATCGACTTTCCTTTGCGTGTAACAACACCAAAAACATGGTTGTCATCATGGAGCAAATCGATAACTTCATCTTCGATGTAATCAAGATTTTTGGTGTTTTTTACTTCCTCTTGCATCAAAGAAGGATAGATGATTTTATCTTGTTGGCTTCTCAAACATTGAACGCCTGGTCCTTTACCGGTATTAAGCATTTTCATTTGTAAATAATGCTTATCGGCAATTTTACCCATCATTCCACCTAAACAGTCAATTTCTCTAACGACAATACCTTTTGCTGAACCTCCGATTGAAGGATTACATGGCATATTACCAACTTTTTTAAAATTTAATGTTATAAGTAATGTTTTATGACCTTTATGAGCAGAACAAAAAGCCGCTTCTAAACCAGCGTGACCTCCACCAACAACAATAACATCATAATCAAACATGAATTTATCCAATACTTCCTTCCATGTCTAATTTGATTAATTGATTCAATTCAACTGCGTATTCCATTGGTAATTCTTTAGAAAATGGTTCAATAAATCCCATAATAATCATTTGGGTAGCTTCTTTTTTACTTAAACCACGACTCATGAGATAAAATAATTGGTCTTCATTAATTTTAGAAACCGTAGCTTCATGTTCAATATATGAACTATTATTTTGTACTTCATTATTTGGGATGGTATCTGAAAAAGATTTATCATCCAAAATTAAAGTATCACACTCAACGTGACTTCGAGAATTAGTCGCTTCTTTTTTGATTCTGACTGTTCCTCGATAATTAGCAACTCCACCATTTTTAACAATAGATTTAGAAATGATAGTAGAAGTGGTATTACTTGCTTCATGAATCATTCTCGCTCCAGCATCTTGAATTTGAGTATGACCGCTTACAGCGATTGAAATACAAGTTCCTTTAGCTCCATTTTCTTTCAAAATACATGCTGGATATTTCATATTGACCATTGAACCAATATTTCCATCAATCCATTCCATTTGTCCATTTTCATAAACTGCAGCACGTTTCGTTACTAAATTGACAATATTAGTGGACCAGTTTTGAACAGTCGAATAACGACATTTACCACCTTTTAAAACGACAATTTCCACCACTGCAGCGTGTAAACTATCTTTTGAATATATCGGTGCAGTACATCCTTCAACATAATGAACATCCGCGCCTTCATCAACAATAATTAAGGTTCGTTCAAATTGACCACTTTTTTCATTATTGATTCTAAAATAAGATTGCAAAGGTTTCTCTAAATGAACTCCTTTAGGAACATAAATAAAAGATCCACCACTCCAAACCGCACTATTTAAGGCTGAAAATTTATTATCAGCGTAATGAATAACAGTGCCAAAATATTTTTTTACTAAGTCTGGATATAATTTAACAGCCATATCAGTCGATAAGAAAATAACACCTTTTTCTTCAACTTCTTTAAGCATGTTATGATAAACAACTTCTGACTCATATTGAGTGGAAACACCTGCTAAATATTTTTGTTCAGCCTCTGGTATACCAAGTTTAGTAAAAGTATTTTTAATAGTTTCAGGAACGTCAGACCAATCTTGCGCTTCTTTTTTAGCGCTTCGAATAAAATACGTATATGAATTAAAGTCAATATTCGATAAATTTGGACCAAATGAAGGAAGTGGCATTTTTATAAAAGCATCGTAGGCTTTTAAACGATATTCTTCCATCCATTTCGGTTCGTTTTTTAAGCGAGAAATTTCTCTTACTATTTCTCTAGATAAACCAACATCGGTTTTCACGATTGATTCATCTTTATCTTTGAAACCATATTTATAATCTTCTTGAAATTTAATATTATTATCAGACATATTATTTATCCTTTAATATCTCATTAGCGGCATTCCAACCAATAGTTGCACAACGAATTCTTGCCGCTTGTTTAGATGTATTAATAAACGCTAAAGCTTCTTCTAAAACGTTTTCGTCAAATGGTTCTTCATGAATCATATGCATATATTGTTCAATAATATAAATTGCTTCGTCTTTAGTTTTTCCCACTAATAGTTCACACATAATATCAGTGGAAGAAGTTGATATCGCACAAGCCACACCAGTAAAACAAGCATCGCTAATCAAATTGTTTTCAACTTTTAAAAATACATCGATATCATCAATACAATTTGATGAATGCATATGAACTTTTTCATAAGAATTATCTATTGGTTCATGTTTATGAGTAGGATTAGCATGATGATCAAGAATAATGCTTCTCATCATTTCATTAGTTAGTGAAATAGGCATCGAGAAAATCTCCTTCCTTTAATGCTTTAACAAAAGCATCAATTTCTTCTTTAGTGGTATATAAATAAATGGACGCTCTTACAGTTGCAGGTGTCTTTAAAAAGTCGATAAGAATTTTCGCACAATGTTCACCACTTCTTACAGCGATACCATACGAATTAAGTAATGTGGCTTCATCTTGAGCAAAAACATCTTTGACATTAAAAGTAATAATTCCACCTTCAGCATCCTTATTATATAAAATAATATTGTCCAATTTTTCTAATTGTTCGATAGCGTATTTTCTGATTTCTTTTTCATGTTCGACAATGTTATCCATTCCGATATCAGTTAAATATTCAACAGCCGCACGAAATCCCATAATACCTGCTAAATTATCAGTTCCAGCTTCAAATTTAAAAGGTGGATTCAAATATGAAACATCACCGCAAAGATGGAATTTAGCGTTCATTCCTCCACCTGAAAGAAGAGGATCCATCTTTTCTAATAATTCATATTTTCCAATCATACATCCAATACCAGTTGGACCACACATTTTATGAGCAGAAAAAGATAAGAAATCAACATCTAAATCTTTAAAATCAACTTTCATGTGTGGCACTGATTGTGCACCATCTAAGGCGACGATAGCACCAACTTCATGAGCGATTTTAGTAATCTCTTTAACTGGTAAAAGATAGGCTAATACATTACCAACATGCGCTAAAGCGACAACTTTAGTATTTTTAGAAATAACTTTCTTTAAATTATCAGGTGTAATTCTTCCATCTTCAGTAAGAGGAACATAAACAATTTTTGCACCAGTCAATTCACAAATTTTAAACCAAGGTAAAACATTAGAAGCATGTTCAGCTTCAGAAATAATGATTTCATCATCTTTTTTTAAAAATTTGAAACCATAACCCCACGCAATCATATTAATTGACATTGATGTTCCACTAGTAAAAACTACTTCATTTTCATCACAATTAATAAATTTAGAAACAGCGAGTCTAGTTTTTCTCACTTCTTCATCCATGTAATAACACAAATCATAATCACCACGATGAGAATTAGAAGTCATATCTTTGTAATATTTATCAGTGTATTCAATAACTTTATAAGGTTTAAAAGTCGTTGATGCATTATCTAAAAAAACTAAAGGATGATTTTGCATCATTTTATTTTGTAACATTGGAAAGTCTTTTCGAATTTTATAGACATCGTACATATTACATTTTCTCCTCAATTAATTGATTAATAATTTCGCTATATTTTTCATCTTTAAAGCCACTTAAAATCGGGCGTAAATAACCTAAGGTTATCAGCTGTTTACTCATTTCCTTTGTTAACCCACGACTCATAAGGTAAAACATTGTATCATCTGGAATTTTTCCAACTGCCGCCGCGTGATTTGCTAAAACTTCATTTTCATCGATTTTCAAAACTGGTTTACAAATTCCACGACTCAATTCATCAAAAACCATAATTTTTGATTTTTGAGAAGTCTTACTATTTTTCGCCCCATTATAAATATGTGATGTTCCTAAAAATAATAATTTTGATTGGTCTTTACTAACACCATAACAATTAACTTCACCATATGAAGAAACAAAATGATTTAAAGAAACATCAACTTTTTTATTATCGTTTCCACTAGCTAAACTAGCTAAATTAACGGTCGCTGATCCACCTTCTTGATTTTCATTAATTAAAATCGAAATATTAGAATTATTTGATGAAAAATCCGCAAAATAAATAGTTAATTGTGAATTTTTATTCATATCAACAATAATAGATGTCTCTTTAAATTCCTCTTTTGCAATAATTGAAAGCAATAAAGAAGAATCATCTTCAAGTGTTAAATGAATATCGCTTTTATCTTTCGACAAATCAAAAATAATATTCTTATTATCTTTAATAGTTAAAGACAAAGGAGATGATAAATCTTTTGAATAATATATAGAAGTTGGTAAATTATTTTCCATTATTTTCCTTACTCTTTTCGTTAATTGCGCAAGTACCTAAAGAAATTTGATTATAGGATTTTTCTTCTTTCTCAATAGAAATTCCATATTCTGTTTTAATGAATTCATAACCTTCTTTATCGATTTTTGAAATTACACTACTATCAGTATCTAAAACTACACGACCATTAATGATGACAATCGCTCTTGAAGGCTTAATAATTTCAAACAATCTTGCATAGTGAGATATGACAAAAAATCCACGACCTTTATTTTGCAATTTTTTAATCACTTCACCAATCGTTTGAATCGCATCAACATCGAGGCCAGAGTCTATTTCATCTAGTAAACAAATCTTAGGTTCTAAGAGTAATAATTGAAGAATTTCATTACGCTTTTTTTCACCACCAGAAAATCCTTCATTGAGAGAACGAGTCGCTAAATCGAAAGGCATTTTAACTTCTTTAACAGCGGAATCTAACAATTTATAAAATTGATAGGTTGATACTTTTTTATCACTTTTTGCGTTAATGGCCGCACGTAAAAAATCTGAATTAATGACACCAGGGACTTCAACAGGATTTTGTAAAGTTAAAAATAATCCGAGTTTCGCTCTTTCGTCTGTCGGCATATTGGTAATATCGATATCATCAAAATAAATATTTCCAGAATCTACAACATATCTTGGATGACCCATAATGACATTCAATAAAGTACTTTTACCATGTCCATTAGGACCAAATAAAGCGACTGTTTCGCCTTCTTTAATTTCTAAATTTATTCCTTTTAATATTTGTTTGCCTTCAACACTGGCGTATAGATTTACAATTTTCAAAGTCGACATACTTTTAACCTCAAATCTTCCATATTTTACAAAATGACTATACAACTTTCAATCAATACGATAAAAAATAATTTTTCTTTTAATTATTCGAGCAAATAAAAATTGTTTCTAAAAAAGCGATAAATATTAAAATATTTCTTGAAACAAAACCAAGTAATATATAAAATATTATCGCTATATATTTTTAAGGAGGAAAACAGAGAATGAAAAAAAGCAAACTATCTCTTAGTTTAGTTTCTGGTTTCATTGCAGCATTAGCGATGAGCTCATGCTCTAACACTGTTACATCCAGTAAAGATTCAATAGTAAGTTTTGAAGGTTATAACGGAGAAACCATCAGTTTGATTACAAACGAAATGTACGAACAATATCGTAATACAAGTGATGGAATCACAAAATTCTATAACGCAATTATGGAAGCTATTATCCGTTATGAATTCAAAAGCGGAGAATTAGCTGGAAAAACAGAAAGTTCCTACGCCACGATCGTTAAAGATGCGGAAAAGAACGTGAAAGGTGAAAAGGACAAAGCCCGCTCCAACGC
This sequence comes from Bacilli bacterium, assembly GCA_051872395.1. GTDB lineage: Bacteria > Bacillota_I > Bacilli_A > RFN20 > CAG-826 > JBJEDU01. Next base: position 30,675 of record JBJEDU010000021.1, read on the forward strand.
GGAAACAAACGGAACTTCTTATAGTACCGAATGGGATGCAATTTTAGAAAGTAATGGCGTCGAAAGCGAAAAAGAATTACTCGAAAAATTCATTTATCAACTTGAAAAAGAAGAAGTCGAAGACTGGTACTATGAAGAAAACAAAAATCAATTAAGAAAGGAATACATTGGTATAGATGATACCGGTAATGCCGTTGACAGTGATGTTAGTTCCTCACTTCCATATCATATTAGACATGTACTTGTGAAATTAGCGTCTGGTTCTTCTGAATTTGCCCGTAGCAGTATCACTTCTACTGAAGCGAAAAACTTAGCCACTGTCGCTTTGGAATTAGCAAATGGTAAAAACACCTTTGGTAATGTCGCTTATACAAGAAGTGAAGATGATAGCAGTGCGGTCAACTTCGGTGATCTTGGCATTATGGATTTAGATACAAGCTTTGTAAATGAATTCAAACTCGGTATTTATGCATACGACGCGATCTTAAGTAGAGATGACGCCAGTAGAAATGACACTATCAATGCTCAATTAGGGTTAGATGGTACATATTCTTCTACCACTGTTGGAAGTAAAGTTGAAAACATTGGTCTTCAATACGTTCCATACGAAGTCTTTACAAAGATTGGTGAAGTTGCTGAAACTGAAAAAGATGATGAAGGTAATGTCGTCAATGATGGTAATAGCGCATATTATCCAAGAAACATCTATTTCAACAAATATTTAAACTTACACAATCCATTCGTTATTTCTAATAATAAAGTTAATACAGATGCATTAAACGGACAAAATGGCGTCGTTGATACAACTGTTGTTGACGCTCCTATTGGAAAAACAGGTTGGAGATATGTCGAAGGTGTTTGCACTTCTTTAGATCAAAGAGTTCTCACCGATGAAAACGGACACGTCATTATCGGTGTTCGTAGTGAACATGGTATTCACTTCATGGTTATGCAACAATCCATCTACAATTATTCTTTAGGTGGAGAAACAACTGAAGTACCTTCTTTGGAAGAATACTACACAACCGCAATTCCAGGTGAAGATGAATATCCAACTTACACAGTCGGAGATAAGACCTACGATAAACTCACATATGTTAACTTTATTAATACTAACGATAAGTCAACATTAAAAGAACGTGCTTCAACCATCGAAAATAGTATCAAATCATTCGATTCAACTTATGAATATCGTTTATATGAATTCTTCGTTGGTCAAGGAAAGATTACATTCAATGCCACCAATGGTGTCAACTTAGGTGATCAAATTCAATCTTTGATTGACTCAACCAGAGAATACAATGAATGGAATGATGCAAAATCATTGAATGATAGTTGGAGAACTTATCTCGAATTAATCGAATTACAATACGACAATCGTACTGAAAAGAGATTAGTTCCTGAAACATGCGCTATTGGATTCAATGATCCAGATAGCCCATTATATCAACCAGGAGGTGTCTGCTATGTCAAAAAATAAATTTGGTAAAGTAGTAGTTTTATCCTTATTAGCTACATTAGGATTAACTTCTTGTTCAAATGAAAAACAAGCAAAACCAACCGACTATGATGATCCATTAATTACAGTCGATGATTATGATGAAGAAATTTATAACAACGTCTTAAATGTTGTTTATGATGCCATTAGAGATGGTACCTTAGCTAGCGATGTTTTAAATGAAATTCTTTATCAATATTCAATTTCTGTTTTTGGTCGATACAATAAGATTGTCACTCCAAATTCTGATTCCACAACTTTAAAAGAAGCGGTTAAAAATGTCAAAGACAATACTGCGACAGATGGAACAGTTTCTAATGCGAATGTGGCCAATCAATTTATTAAAGACCATAAAGCTTATTGGTCATATAACGCTGATGGCAAAAGAGTTAATGATGATGGAGATACCATTGTTGAAGTCGAAGATAACGCTGATGCATGTCAAAGTGAATATGCCCGTTTAGTAGCAAAATGGGATACGATTGAAAATCGTATTTCAGAAAATATGTACAACGCCATCTCGGGTGGTAGTTATAGTACAAGAAACATCTTCAAAGAAGAAAATTATTTGATGAATCTCCGCAAATCATTAAATAAAGTTGCTGATCCAGCTAATAATACAACTCAATTATATAC